>URZO01000001.1 GCA_900552465.1 uncultured Parabacteroides sp.
ATAACACACCCCTTATCCCCTCTCAAGAGGGGAAACAGATACTCCCGACGCTATAACCACAAATACGAAACACCCTGCTAAATCATCATTTACACACTCATTGTTATTTATTATTGTTCTGTTTCACTACCTCCTGCTTCCCCATCATCCTGCCCCAGGCGGTTTGTCGCCAGGCGGTGTTCAGGGAGGGGTAGGCGGTTTGTTCGATATAGGTGGTCAGGCCGCTGTGGCTATGGACCGGGAGATCGACAAAGAAGGGCGTGGCGGACCGGCTGACGACGGCTTCCGAGAGGGCCGCCTCTGCTGTCGGTACGGCGGCACGCGCTTCGGGACTGCCGGAAGCTTTTATTTGGGAGAGCAGGCTGCCCAAGTCGAAGAACAGGCGGGTGCCGGAACGGTCGAAACACTGTACTTCTGCGGCCCACTCTTCCGGGATATGAGGGAAGCAGGCGTATACGTCGTGCATGGCTTCCGCTAAGGCATCTAACTGATCCAGACGGATTACGCTCACCGTGGCGCTCCGGTAGGGAGCCTCCAAGCTGTTGCAGTGGTCGTAGTAAACGTCCGCTACCGATGCGAGGTCGGCCTCCGGTTGCCGGAACAGGGCTTTCAGCATGGCCGGATAGAGCGGCGTGAAGCCGGGGCTCAGGATCTCGGCCGAAGAGGCAAGCAGGTAATCCGCCTTGCCGCGCAGCTCGTAGGCCACCTCCACGCTTGCCATCAGACAGGCTTCGAGCACGATGAAATCGAACTGCCCGTCGGGGATAGCGGCTGCGAAACCGGCGATTGCCATTTCGCGCCCGTTATCTTCCATGATGCTGCGAAGGGAGGTATTATCCTCAGAGCGTGCCGCACTCGGATTCAGGTAGCTGCCTTCGGGAAGCCATCCTGTGCCGTGGCTGAACAGCAGCAGGCCGTAAGAGGGGGCGGGATAGCCGGAGACGACGTCGCGGAGAACCTCTGAGAAGACTTCCGGAGAGGCGGAGTTTGACTCCGGATATTCTTTCACGACTTCGGTGTACGGATGAAGGGCGTCGCCGATGACTTTCAGCAGGGACGGCGTCCCGGCCGAATCCCGGCTGTCGCGGTAGATCAGCAGGTTGTCTGTGGTATTATCCCAGCCTGTTGTTAAGCCTTCAATCTTCTTTTCCACCTCGCCCGAGAGGCTGTTGTCGCCGGCCAGGTAGACGAGCACGGTACGGCGCGGGGGCGTGGTATCTACCCTCTCCACTTCCTTGCTACATGCAAAGGCAGTTAGAAGGAAGACAGGCAATAGCCAGGTGGAAGGATGTGTTTTATGTCTCATTATTCATTTTATTTATAATTGGTTTTGAATCATAAACAATGATTTATCGGTCTGTTCTTTTAATGGGGCATTGCCCCATGCCGCAGGCTCTCTTTTGCCGTTGATTTCAATCAACGGATTGATAAATGCCCGGCTCTGCCGGATTCCTCTGTGGGTTTTAACCCCTTTCGATTATTTACAGGGAGCTATTTATTAAAGGGGCTAAAGCCCACAGAGGAAGAGGCTTTGCCTCTAATCTTTAAAACCGTTCGTTGAAACGAACGGCAAAAGAGAGCCTGCGGCACAAGGCGATGCCTTGTTGGAAAGCAATGACACAAATAGCTCAAATATGCAAAATAATGAATTAAAAGTCAGTCTTAAATATTTTATGCCGATGTCCTTGTTCTCGCTTGTGGAATGCAAAAAGAGGCGTACCGGAATCTGATACACCTCTTTGTTATGCAGTCAGTTTAATCTGGCTTATTCTTTCGTTTCTTCAGCCGGAGCTTCCTCTTCCGCAGCCGGTTCTTCCGGGGTGAAGTCGGTGATGCCGGCACCGATCAGGATGTTGTACCAGGAGATCAGTTTCTTGATGTCGCTCGGGTAAACGCGTTCGCGATCGAAGGTGGGCAGAACTTCTGCGAAATAGGCACGCAGTTCGTCCGGTTTAGCGGAGGTAGGGATCGATGCTTTCTCTCCGTTTTCCTTATTCTTGACACTGGTCAGCACTTCGTGCAAAGGCACTTCGGCGTCATCGGTGTAAATCGCGATGTCTCCCAGTGAGATTACTTTATCTTTTGCGTATGCAGGAACTCTTTTCTTGTCTGCTAACGACTCAACAATCAGCATGTTTTTCCCATGGGAAACCAATTTAAACAATCCCGGTTTACCCGAGATAGACAAAATCGTCTTCAACATAATACTTTGTTTTTCTAATAGTGTTTAACTTTTGTGCTGCAAATGTAGTATAACTGCCGGGAATATCCGGCAGTTTTGAGCATATTTTCTTGTTTCTAATGATTATTCACTAAGCGTGAATGTTTCTTGCAGCCGGATATCTTCGGAACTGCTGCCGATACATATTTGAAAATCACCAGGTTCTACAACCCATTCCATGTTTTTGTCCAACAGTTCCAGGTCGGACGGCTTTAGGGTGAAGCGGACGGTTTTTGTTTCTCCCGGCTCCAGATGAACCCGCTCGAAACCTCTCAGTTGGGATTCGTAGACCGTGACGCTGCTGTAGAGGTCTTTCATGTAAAGCTGGACGACTTCATCACCGGCTAAAGAGCCTGTATTGCTGACATCTACGGAAACCTGTACAGGACCCTGCGTACGGCCTGTTTCCGGCTTCACGACCAGGTTCGAATAGCCGAATGTGGTGTAGCTGAGTCCGTATCCGAAAGGATAAAGCGCACCGTAGACGGCTGTCTTTCCATATCCGTTCGGGCCGTCTCCCGGCTGTCCGGCGTGTGAACCGGGCTTGAAAGGGAAGTTCAGCTCGATCTGTCCGATCGTCTTCGGGAAGGTCACCGTCAGCTTTCCGCCCGGATTGTAATCGCCGAACAAGGTCTCTGCGATGGCATGGCCTCCTTCCGCATTCGGGAACCAGGCTTCGAGAATGGCGGGGATATAACGGTTTTCCCAGTTGATGGTAAGCGGCTGTCCGTTGATGAGGACGAGGACGACCGGTTTGCCGGTCTCCTGCAAAGCCTGCAAGAGTTGCAGTTGGCGGCCCGGCAGACCGAGTCCCGTCCGGCTTTTGCTCTCTCCGCAACGGGCCTCGTCTTCACCCAAGACGGCGATCACGACGTCCGACTGTCTGGCTTGCTCGACGGCCTCTGCAATGGAGGCTTTCTCGGCGTCGGTGAGCGGTGTCGGGATGATCTCGCTTTCCGGCCAGGTGGCGTCTACCACTTCGCAGCCTTTCACGTAGGTGATTGAGGCCTGTTTGCCGGCATACTCCTGTATTCCTTCGAGTACGTTGGTGACTTCGATATGCTGTGGCCCGTAACGGCTCACGTAGGCAGTCGTGTCGATTGCTAACGGGCCTGTCACAAGGATGCGTTTCAGGCTGTTCAGTCTGAGCGGCAGGAGTTGTTTCTCGTTTTTCAGCAAAACGAGCGATTCGCGTGCCATCTGTTTCACGAATTCTTTCGTATCGGGAGATGCCACGATCTTATCGGCTGCTTTCGTATCTTTTACATAAGGTGAATCGAACAGTCCCAACTGGAATTTGACGCGAAGGACGTCGGCTACGTTCCGGTCGAGTGTTTCCATCGAGACTTTCCCTTCACGTACCAGTTCGCGGAGGGGCAGGATGAAATCTTCGGGCGGCGTGAAATTGGTTTTCACGTTCAGTCCGGCTTCCACGACCTGGCGGACGGCCTCTTTCGGGGTGTCGGCTACGCGGTGTTTCGTATGGACGAACTCGACGGCTTCGCTGTCGGAGACAACATATCCGCGGAAGCCGTATTGCTGGCGGAGCAGCTCGGTCAGGAAATAATGGCTTGCGCTGACCGGTACACCGTCGTAGTCGTTGTAACTGCTCATGACGCCCATCGGATGGGATTCGCGTACGATTTTCCGGTATGGAAACAGATAGAGTTCATGCATCTCGCGTGGGGCGACATGCGGATCGGTACGGGCATTCCCGTCCCTTCCGCCTTTGGGTACGCTATAGACGGCGTAGTGTTTCAGGGTGGAAGCGATCCCGTTTTCCTGTATCCCTTCAACCATCTGCTGGCCGAGAGCGGTCACCAGGTAGGGGTCTTCGCCGTAGCATTCCAGTACGCGACCCCAGCGCGGATCGCGGGCCAGATCGAGGATCGGGGCATAGACATTCGTGTAGCCCAATGCTTTGGCTTCACGTCCGGCGATCTGTCCGGCCTGGCGCACCAACGCCTTGTTCCAGGTACTGCCGATCGAGATCGGGGCGGGCAGGGGAGTCGCCTTGTCATGGTTCAGCCCGTGGATGCCTTCGTTGGAGAAATCGACCGGAATGCCGAGGCGTGTCTCTTCCACAAACCAGCGCTGTACGGTGTTGATCGCCTCCGCATGCTTGCTGTACGGGTAGGACCAGGCGGTCTTCTTCAATCCGTTCAGGTGCTCGTCGATGTTGGCGATGCCGTCTTTCCAAATGGCGTTTTTCCATTCCGGGGTGGGGAGTTCGTCCTTCAGTACCCGTTTATATCCGTATAAGGTGGCAAGCTGGCAGGTCTTTTCTTCTAATGTCATCTGTCCGAGCAGGTCTTTGATTCGTTTTTCGACCGGCTGCGACGGGTCTTCGTATATATCTTTCGATCCGTTCTTATTAAAGTCGATCCACCCGTTGTGGTAAATGCTTTTCTGGGGCGGAGACATGCTTAATGAGGAAAAGGCCACTACCGTGACCAGCAAATATGTCTTTTTCATGATGTAATGAATTAATGTTTACTTATTTCGAATGCAGACCATCCAGAAAGGCGGCTACCTGCGGGAGTAATGCTTGCCGGTCGTCGTTGAAGATCACGTAGTCCGATTTCTCTTTCTTCACCTCGTCCGGCAGCTGGCTGTCGATCCGGCGTACGACCTCTTCACGCGACACGGCATCGCGTTTCAGCACCCGCCGGATGCGCACTTCCATCGGGGCGTACACCATCAGGCTCACGTCTACGACCCGGTTGAAGCCTGATTCGAAAAGAATGGCCGACTCGATCGCGCACAGCGGTGTGTTTTGTTTCTCCGCCCAGGCCTGGAAGTGGCGGTCGACTTCCGGATGGATAATGGCGTTTACCTGTTTCAGCCGTTCCGGGTTGCCGAATATGAGGGAAGCGAGTAGCTTTTTATCCAGTCTTTCTGCCTTATAGAGTGTTTCGCCGAACAGGGCGGTCAGCTTTTCGCGGATGACAGGGGATGTCTCCGTCAGTCGCTTGCTTTCCGTATCGGCAATATAAACCGGTACTCCCGACAGTTCCAGCAGTGAAGCGATAACCGATTTACCGCTCCCGATTCCTCCTGTGATTCCTATCTTAATCATTTGATTTGGTTTGTTCCAGTATAAATTCGATCCGGTCGGGAACGATCGTGGTGATGTCCACTCCTGCCGGTTTCTTGTCTAACTTGATAGGCAGCGTGCCGGAGACGTTTTGCTCCAGGTCTGCAAAGGAGATACGGATCTCGAAATCATCGGCCGAAACATTCTTGAAACGGGAAAGGGGCACGCTGCAATTCACCTTTACGACGGCCGGGAATGTGCGTAACGTGTAACGGGGAGGCAGATCGGTGCAGATGACCGGGATCTCCAGTGTCTTTTCCGTATACTCCTCTATCGGAACGGTTACGGATACGCTTGCCGGATCGAACGTTGCACCGGCTATCTTTTGCAGCTGGACAGTACGCGTGACGGTCTTGTTCCCTTTCTTGATTTCGGTAAAGACTGTTTTGACTTCTTTTAAAGTATCCAGCACGACGTCGCTGGCATAGACGCTGATATTATGGGGCGTAATGCTGATGTCACCGGATAATTTGAAGCCGGCATTTGTCCGGATCGTCCCGTCGAATACGACCGGTATATCCTTTTTAATGCGTTTACTGTAAGCCACGTCGATTTGTTGGGGCTCGAAACCGACCAGCGAAGTTGTGGCGATCAGTTGTTTCTTTATGTCACTCTCGATACTTTTCCGGCTGATAACCAGTTTGCCTGCCTTTTCAGACTGATCTTTCATGTTCGCTTCGATCGGGGCAAACGAACGTCCGAAGGAGTAGTTGAGCAACACACTCCCCTTATCTTTCACCTTTACGGTAATGGCTTCGGGCGGCGTTTCCGTAAAAGAGATGTCAGGCGGCACATTCTTGTATTTGACCGGGATATTGATATCTATTTCATACTCTTGTTGCAGGCTTTGGAGCAGCCAGAAGCCTAATGCCAGCAGTACGAAAAAGAAAAAGATCAAGGCTTCTTTCCACTTCTGTCGGTGAAGAAAAGCCTTAATCTCTATCCGGATAGACTTGAATGTTTGATCTATTTGTCCAAGTCGTGACATGGTATGTTCCGTTGTTTATTTTTGCTGGGCGTCCTCTGCAGAAGCAAAAACAGAAGTCTTGTCTACACGGATGCGTACACCGTCAGAAACTTCAATTAACATATATGTGTCACCGATTTCTTTAATCTTTCCGTAGATACCTCCGGCTGTGATCACTTTGTCTCCCGTTTTCAATGCTTCGCGGGCTTTCTGAATTTCTTTTTGTTTCTTTTGTTGCGGACGGATCATGAAGAAATAGAAGATCGCAACAATGACTACCATCATCAAAATACCGGACCACTGCTGACCTCCAGTAGCTGCCTGGAGTAAAATAGTAAGTAAGCTCATATAACTATAAACATTAATAAGTTAATATCAATTCGATACTGTCACAAATGTAAGGATAATAATTAATCTTTGAGCAATAACTTTTCTTTTTTTAACTCGCTGACTACAGAATCCAGAATGCCGTTGATAAACGTGCCGCTTTTGGGGGTACTGTAGTATTTTGCGGTGTCGATATATTCGTTCAGTGTCACATTGATGGGGATCGACGGGAACGTCATGATCTCGGCTAGCGCAACCTGCATGATAATGAGGTCCATATTGGCTATACGTTCGGTTTCCCAGTTCTTCATGTGTTTGTTGATACGTTCGCGGTATTCGCTTCCTTTCAGCAGCGACTGACGGAACAGCTTGATGGCGAACGACTGGTCTTCGAGGTCCTTGAACATCGGCAGCAATTTTTGTTTGCTTCCGGATTTTTCTTCGAACTGCTTGATCGTTTTCAGCGTGAATGTTTCGATGATGGAGATGTCATCGTTCCAGTAGATACTTTTGTCCTGCAAATAATCGTCGATAGCTTCGTTACCGCAGATCAGCTTTTTGAATACGGTACGCCAGAACTCCTTGTCGGTTTCGTATGAGTCGTTCCCGTTGTTCAGATATTCGCTGTACTGTTCGGACGAAAGGATCAGATCGAGTACCGTGCGGATGAAGTCTTCGTCGTTATCCCAGGAGATACCTTGTTCGGCAACGTACTTCTGCAACGCTTCGTTTTCTGCAATCTGGGCCGCAAAACGGTTGTCTGTCAGGCGGGTGTTCGGATTCAGTTCCTCTTCGGTCGGCATGTACTTGTTCTTACGGACATCCAGGATGCGTTTTTGCAGATTTGTTACAGCGACAATAAGAAGAAGGAAATAATGATATAAGTCGTATGACTTTCTAAGGCTGAAAAGCAATTCGTTTTCCGCTACTTTGAGGTCGTTGTTTCCATTTTGATAGTAAGAGTATACTATCTGTAAAACTTTAATGCGGATTAAAATTCTGTTGATCATCGTTTGAAGGAACTACTTGTTATAAATTAGGCTGCAAAGTTAGTCATTCTTTTGATAAATGCTTTCCGCTTCGCTTAATTTTATGCGCATTAGTGATTATTTTGTGATATTCCGATTCTTTATACATATTTTGATGCGTTAAAATAGTTGTTGTTTAAAAAAAAATGCACATATTTGAGGCAAGTTATGATAAAATGGGTGGGTGTTTAACGAATGTTTGCTATAATGGAAGACTCGGTGAAGAAAATGCAGGTTGAAGGTGGTGACAAAGAGATTTTATACTCTAAGACCATTAAAGCAGGAAAAAGAATCTATTATCTGGATGTAAAGAAGAATCTGAAGGATGATTTATTTCTGGCTGTGACGGAAAGTAAGAAGGTACAGCCGAAGGTGGGATCTCAGGTCTCTTTTGAGAAGCATAAGATTTTCCTGTACAAAGAGGACTTTGACAAGTTCATGGATGGAATGAATGATGTAATCAATTACATTAAGCAATGCAGAGCCGGCGCAAATGCGGCAGAGGCTTTGTCGGATAAAGAGCAGCTGACTGATGAATCAGACGAAATAAAGCTGGATATTGATTTCTGACGGAGTCGGGAAAAATCAGAAAAATAATAACGGGCTGTTCCGAAAGGAAACAGCCCGTTATCTTTATAGGTCCTGTAAAAGGAAGCCTATTTTGTTGCGGTTTATGCTTCCGGATGGATTGCTTCAGTAGGACAAGCATCTGCGCAAGTTCCACAATCAGTACACATTTCAGGGTCGATATGATATTTATCACCTTCTGAAATTGCTCCTACCGGACATTCGTCAATACAAGTACCGCAAGCGATACAATCGTCACTAATTACGTAAGCCATTTTTTTAAACGTTTAAATTGATAACTATTAGTTCGTGCAAAAATAGAGCTTTCTTTGTATTTAAAAAAGATCTGCCCCTTTATTTTGTCTAAATAAATGCATTTTTGCAATAAGTCGGGTTCTTTCCCGTTATAATTCAAAATTACGATAAAGAATTGAGACGTCTACTGTTTATTATATGTGTATTCTTTCTGGCTGCTACTACTGTGATGGGGCAGAAAGAAAAGGTAAAGAACCAGCCCTATGCGGATTTAAAGTGGTTCCATCTGGGTTTTCATGTAGGTATACATGCGCAAGATCTGATATTGACCAATACCGGTGTCGCTACGGATGGCGAAACCTGGTTTGCCGAGATTCCGAGCTATTCGCCCGGATTCAGTGTCGGTGTGATCGGGGATATGTACCTGAATCCTTATTTCAGCCTGCGTTTTACGCCGACAATCCATTTCGGAGATAAGAAATTTGTGTTCCGTCGCCCGGAGATGGAGGGAGTAGAGGGGACGGACGACAATCCGGTGGTAAGTATGTATTCCACTTCTGTCCGTTCTAATTACCTGACATTCCCGTTAGACGTGAAATACAGCGCATTTCGTGTGAATAACTACCGTCCTTATCTGATTGGCGGTATTTACGGCGCTTTCGACTTGGGGCGTAAAAAAGGAAATCCGATCCTGTTGAAAGGAACGGACTTCGGTGTTGAGTTCGGTATCGGATGCGATATTTATCTTCCGTTCTTTAAGTTATGTCCGGAACTTAAATTCAGCTTCGGGCTTGTCGATTTGCTGGAAAAAGACAGGGGCGACCTGACGGACCCGGATTTGATCAAATATCCGAACTCCCTTTCCAAAGCTACCTCCCGGATGGTGACGCTTACCTTTAATTTCGAATAAAGAGTTCGATATAGATGTAGCTGGCAGGGACAGCCAGCATGACACTGTCGAAACGGTCCAGCATTCCGCCGTGGCCCGGCAGTACGTTTCCGGAATCTTTTACGCTGAGCGTACGTTTTAGCAATGATTCGATCAGGTCTCCCCAAGTCCCGAATAAAACGACTGTCGCCGCCAGCCCCAGCCAATTGTACCAGCTGATTTCGGGTGCATACCAGGCAAAAGCCTGTGAAGAGGCCAGCACGAGGATTAATCCGCCGAAGAAACCTTCCCACGACTTTTTAGGAGAGATGCGTTCGAACAATTTCCTTTTTCCGATCAGGGAACCTACCAGATATGCACCGGTATCATCCAGCCAGACAAAAACAAAGATAGCCATAATGAAAAGCGGCGTATAGCTCATGACGCCGGGTGTCCCGGGTTCAGCTCCGATAAAGTTGAGCATGGAAAAAGAACCGGCGCAATAGACTTGGGCAAACAAGGTAAATGCCCAGTTGTTGATCGGGTTCGGAGCTTTATAATAAAGCTCGGCAATCATCGTCAGCATGATGAAAAGCAGGTAAGGAAGGAATATCTTTCCGTCTGTCAACCCGTTCGCATATACGAAAGTTGCGATGAACAGATAGACACCGCCCACTACGTTCATTGCCCGTTGCAAGTTTGCATTCTCATAATGTTTGATCAATCCTCCGAATTCCCAAAGGGTCAATCCGGTTATAAGACCAAAAAGTATAAGAAAGAAAATAGGATGGACGCAAATGGCACTGACCAGTACCACAACGAATATTATGCCGGTTAACGCCCGTATAATCAGATTTTTCAAGGCAGTAGTGTTTTGTTTGTTGATTTATTCTCGGTACAAATATAAGGAATAAATTAATTCCATGCCCATTCATCTTAGATTTCATAGGCATGGAATTTCTTATTTGTCCGCTTCTGCGTTTTTAGCTTCTTCTTCCTCTTTTTTGCTATTGGCTTTTTCCTGCAGCTCGAGGATCTCTTCCGAGCGGGAAACCCAGGCACGTTTACCGAAGATATGTTCGACATCTTCCGTGTAGATCACCTCGCGTTCCAACAATACCTGGGCCAGCTTATTATGTCCTTCGGTATGTGTTTTCAGGATGCTTTTAGCCCGTTCATATTGTTCGTTGACGATTTTCTGTACTTCGAGGTCGATCAGACGGGCCGTCTCCTCACTGTATGGCTTGGTGAAACCCCAGTCCTGGCCGCTTGAATCGTAGTAATTCAGGTTCGGCAGGCGGTCACTCATACCAAAGTAAACAACCATCGCATAAGCCTGTTTGGTCACGCGTTCCAGGTCGTTGGATGCGCCGGTCGATATTTTTCCTAAGAAAAGTTCTTCGGCTGCACGTCCTCCCAAGGTGGCACACATTTCGTCCAGCAACTGTTCGCGGGTCGTGATCTGGCGTTCTTCCGGTAGATACCAGGCGGCGCCTAAAGCTTTGCCACGGGGAACAATCGTTACCTTTACCAGCGGATTGGCATGTTCCAGCAGCCAGCTCAACGTCGCATGCCCCGCTTCGTGGTTGGCGATACATTGGCGTTCGTCGGCTGTCGTTATCTTGGTCCTTTTCTCCAGACCTCCGACAATACGGTCTACCGCATTCATAAAGTCATCTTTCTGAACAAACTTTTTACCGCTACGGGCGGCAATCAAAGCGGCTTCATTACATACGTTGGCTATATCGGCACCAGAGAAACCGGGTGTCTGGCGTGCCAGGAATTCGGCATCCACACTCTCGTCGATTTTGATCGGGCGCAGATGCACGCCGAATATTTCTTTACGTTCGTTCAGGTCGGGCAATTCCACGTGTATCTGACGATCGAAACGTCCGGCACGTAATAACGCCTTATCCAGAATATCGGCACGGTTGGTTGCCGCCAGGATGATCACACCGCTGTTGGAACCGAAACCGTCCATTTCCGTCAGCAACTGGTTCAACGTGTTTTCGCGTTCGTCGTTGCTGTTCATGTTTACGTTTTTACCGCGGGCACGGCCTACGGCGTCGATCTCGTCGATAAAAACGATACAGGGAGCTTTCTCCTTGGCCTGGCGGAACAAGTCACGTACGCGGGATGCACCTACGCCGACAAACATTTCCACAAAGTCAGAACCCGACAGTGAGAAGAACGGTACGTTCGCTTCTCCCGCAACAGCTTTAGCCAACAAGGTTTTACCCGTTCCCGGAGGACCTACAAGCAATGCGCCTTTAGGGATCTTGCCTCCTAACTCCGTATATTTTTCAGGGTTTTTCAGGAAAGAAACGATCTCTTCCACTTCCTGCTTGGCTTCAGCCAGGCCGGCTACATCTTTGAAGGTCACTTTTCCTTCGTTATCCTTATCGAATAATTGAGCTTTTGCTTTTCCTACGCTGAACACGCCACCGGGACCTCCGCTCGTACTTCCCGACATACGTCTCATCAGGAAGATCCAGACTACGATAATCAGCAGGATCGGACCGAACGAAACAAGGAAATTCCAGATCGCATCATCTCCTTCCTCGAAGCTGACTTGCGTATTGATATGGTTGTCGGCAACAGCTTTGTCGTAAAAGTCCGAAAATTTGTCAGCCGATGGTATTTTGACATACACTTTCGGGTTTGTACCTAATGCTGCGCTGTCCCTTTTGAAAACCAGGCCTTTCTGTCCGGTTTTTACTGTCGCTTCAACTAAATTCTTTTTATTGTAGACGACCATCCGGTCAAATACATTCTCCTGAGCCAGTTTCTGAAATTCTGTCCAGCCTAATTCTTTAGAAGCCGAAGAGTCATTTGTAAGATATAAAGCGATAAGCATCATAAAGATAAGTCCATACATCCAATAGAGATTGAATTTGAACATCTTTTGCTTATTGTTCTTCGGTGCTTTGTTAAACATGTCGTTTTTATTTTCCATATATGATAATCTCTATACTTATGTGAGGTCGGTAATTAATCGAGATCGGCAATTTGAGTCAATTTGGCATCCGACCAAAGGTTCTCTAAATTATAAAACTCCCGAAGTTCCGGTAGAAATATGTGTACAAGAACCGTGCCATAGTCCATCCCGATCCATTCGGCACGCTGTGAACCGTCTATCGAAAGCGGTTTTTCACCAGCCTCGCGATGGGCAAAATCCCAAACTGAATCAGATAATGCGGAAACCTGGGTAGGTGTGTTCCCTTCGCAGATTACCATGTGCTGGCAAATTGCGCCGGATAATCGGGTTAAATCTACGGTTACAATATTTTTGCCTTTCTTTTCCTGTAGGCCTTCTACAATCGTTTTAACTAATGCTTCTGTTTGATCCATCTATTTTTTATTAGTAATATTCAAGGACGCAAATATACTTCTTAAATTTATTATGTAGGTGATTTCCCTCTATTAATATATGTATATACTTGCAAATTCAAAACAACCAGGGAAAGAAAAAAGTTTATTAATGAAAAAATATTGTCGCAACGTTTGTATATTTTGAAAAAGTATGTACTTTTGCACTCGCTAACAAGGGAGTTAGTTATTTCAAATTGTTCAATGGTGTAATGGCAGCACAACAGATTCTGGTCCTGTTAGTCCAAGTTCGAGTCTTGGTTGAACAACTTTACGAAAATAAACGATTCCTTTAGTCAGAAACACTTTGTTCAATGGTGTAATGGCAGCACAACAGATTCTGGTCCTGTTAGTCCAGGTTCGAGTCCTGGTTGAACAACACAAAAAAGTCCGTCATTCATTTGAGTGACGGACTTTTTTGTGTTGTGGGGTTATTTATATCTTACCCATTTGATCATTTCTTTGATGCTCGGCTTTTTACCATACATCAGGATACCTACCCGGTAGATTTTGGCAGAGAACCAAACGATTAATATTGCTGTCGCAAACAGCAAGGCAAATGAGAGCATCAGCTCCCATACCGGAATGTCGAACGGCAGGCGGACCATCATAACGATAGGAGAGGTGAACGGAATCATCGAACACCAGAATGCCAGCGGACCGTCCGGGTTATTCATGCTGTAGATACCGGCATACAGGCTGAATGCCATTAAAAGCATGATCGGTGTCATGAACTGTTGCGTGTCTTCCTGTTGCTCCAGAGCACTGCCGATAGCTGCAAACATGGCTGCATACAATAAATATCCTCCGATAAAATAGAGAACGAAGCAAATGCCGATCACGCTGAAGTTGATGGAGTTGATGATCTCCTGTATCTGAATGCTTATGTCGGAAGAGCCGGCAGCCATATCTCCCACTCCTTGTGCAGCCATTTGAGCCGTCATGACATCTTCAGGCGAAGCGCTGCCTCCAAAGAAGAAGAGACTTCCGGATATCAGAACGCTTGTCAGGATACCCCACAGGAATACCTGGGTCAGCCCGACGAAGCCGATGCCGATAATCTTTCCCATCATCAGGTCGTATGGTTTGACAGACGAGATCATGACCTCTATGATCCGGTTTGTCTTTTCTTCCATCACACCCTGCATCACCATCGAACCGTACATGATGATGAACATATAGATAATGAACGTCAAGACCATACCTAAGATTGAAGCGACTTCGGCAGAAGTGTTTTTCTCACTCCCGTCTTCATCCCATTTGATCGTCTTGATATTGAAGTTGATCTTGCTGTCTTCGATGATCTGTTTCAGGTTGTCGATGTTGTATGAAGCCAGCTTTTCGTCTTTCAGATATTCGGACAACGTTTTGTCGATCGTATTTTTCAATCCCATCGGGATTTGCTTTTTGGAGTAGAGCGTAGCGGCAGCCGGATTCTGCAACAAGTCGTCCGTAATATTCAGGAAGGCGAATATTTCCTTATCCGGATTTTTACGGTAGTCTTCCAGGCTGGATTTTTTCTCTGTAACGAAGGCATATTCTTCCGTGTTTTTGAACAGAGGTGCATATTTGCCGGTTGCGTCGATAATGGCTATCTGCTTGGCGTCATCTCCCTTGATGGTGGAAAGCCATAGCGGAACGAACACCAGGGCGGCAAACAGGAACGGCGTCAGGAAGGTCAGCAACAGGAATGATTTTTTGCTGACACGACGAAGGTATTCTCTTTTGATAATAAGTCCTATCTTATTCATGCTTGCGTAGTATTTGTACCGGAAACGGTGTTAATAAATATGTCGTTCATCGACGGAATCTCTTCTGTGAAGGAGATTATCTCGGTCTGTCCGGCCAATGCGGAAAGGAGGGTGGAGTTGGCGACATCCGGCTCTTTATGGATGCGCACTTCACTTGTCCCGGCCAGGTCTTTCTCTGTCAGCAGGCTGAACATTTCCGGTATTTCCTGCAATCTCCCCGATTCGGTATGAAAACGGACGGTGAAATTGTTGGTACGGAAACGGCTTTTCACTTCCGTCACATTGCCTGAAAGCACCACCTGGGAACGGTTGATCAGGGCGATATTGTCGCATATCTCTTCAACGGATGACATATTGTGTGTGGAAAAGATGATCGTGTGGCCGGCTTCTTTCAGTTCGAGTATCTCTTTTTTCAGCAATTCGGCATTCACGGGATCGAAACCGCTGAACGGTTCGTCAAAAATGAGCAGTTTCGGTTCATGGATGATGGTGATGATAAACTGTACCTTTTGTTGCATCCCTTTGGATAGCTCTTCCAGTTTCTTGTTCCACCAGGGCATGATGTCGAACTTCTCAAACCAGCGCATCAGCCTCGTACGTGCTTCCTGATAGGAGAGCCCTTTGAGTTGTGCCAGATAGATGGCCTGTTCACCGACTTTCATTTTCTTGTAAAGGCCGCGTTCTTCCGGCAGGTAACCGATCTGGTAGATGTCTTCCGGCTGCGACTCGCGCCCGTTGAAACGGACAAGGCCGCTGTCGGGGGCTGTGATGCGGTTGATAATGCGGATCAGCGTGGTCTTCCCGGCACCGTTCGGTCCTAATAGCCCGAAGACTTTCCCTTCGGGAACCTGGATGCTGACCTTGTTAAGGGCGAGATGGTTGGCATATTGCTTTACCACGTCTTCCGTTTCTAAAAAGTTCATAGGCATTACATTTTTAATACGATTCTTTCTCCCAATTCTTTACTTAATACATTCTTTATTTCATTCAGGCGGGTGAGCTTTTTCATCAGCTCGAATACCTGATCCATATCTCCTTTTATTTGCATCTCTTTAATTTGTGCTTGCACTTCCTTGATCTGGCTGAGGATGTAAGCATCCTTGAAGCCGTAGAGTTCGCGTAGCACCAGCGAATTGAGTTTCATCTCTTCCGTTTCCAGTTCCCTGTATTTGGTGTGATACTTGCTGAGCTGGTATTTCTCACTGATCAGATTGGCAGCAAGGCGGCTCACATTCGGGTCAGGATGGGCAAGGAAGTAACGGTGCGCCACGAACCCTTCCGTCTGGCAACGATCGGCCGCTTCATCCAGCATCCCTTTGAAAAGAGGCGTGTAGAAGGTCAAGTCGTCGCGTTCCAGTTCGGAACGGATATATTCGGATACGCGGATGATGACCTCTTCATTCGTCTCTTCGTCCGTGTATTGGAACAGGATACGTTCGCCATAGCGTACGATATACCGCAGTAAGGCGATTTCATACGCTTCGTATGGCGAGCGCTTCGGCTGTACCGCTATGTTGACCGATGGAGCGGCGGGCGGTGGCGGTGGAGGCGGCATGTTATTATCCGTCTCACCCAACTCGTATTCTTCCGGCGGAGGCGGCGGGATCGTATCGTCGGGCGGGAGGAAACTTTCCGGTTCCTGTCCTGACGGTATTTCTTCCGGATAAAGCTGATATCCGGGAATATCCGGATATTCGGGTATGTTGCTGACCGGAGGCGCGGGATTGAAAGAAGACGGCTGGTTAGGCTGTCTTTCTTCCTTATTGAGACGGATTTTGTTTACTTCGTTCAACAGGATCATCTCGTCTATCTCCATCATGGCGCTGCATTCCCGGATATAGAGGGAACGGGCGATGTTATCGGGGATGATGGCAACTGTTTTGATAATATCGGTGATCAGTGACGACCGCTTGATCGGGTCTGTCCCTGCGTCGTCTAAAAGCAACCGGGTTTTAAAGCGGATAAAATCCGTTTCGTTCTGCTTGATGAATTCGGCAAACTGGCTTGCGTTATGCTGGCGGGCAAACGAGTCCGGGTCTTCGCCGTCCGGCAGGAGCACCACTTTTACATTCATCCCGTCTTCCAGTAGCAGGTCGATACCGCGCAGGGCGGCCTTGATACCGGCCGCATCGCCGTCGTAGAGGACTGTTATGTTGCTGGTAAAGCGATGGATCAGGCGGATTTGTCCTTGTGTCAGGGCCGTACCCGATGAGGCTACGACATTTTCCACACCAGCCTGGTGCATGGAAATAACGTCCGTATAGCCTTCCACCAGGAAACAGCGGTCGGCCTTTACAATTGCCTGTTTCGCAAAATAGATGCCGTAGAGCTCGTTACTTTTGTGGTAGATCTCGCTTTCGGGCGAGTTGACATATTTGGCAGTCTTTTCGTCTTTTTTCAGGACACGTCCGCCGAAAGCAACCACTTTACCGCTCAGCGTATGGACCGGGAAAATGACGCGTCCGCGGAAGCGGTCGTTCACACCGCCGTTGTCGTATGCAATCACCAAGCCCGTTTTTTCAAGAAATTCCTTTTTGTAACCGCTTTTTATGGCCGCTTTATAGAGGGCGTCCCGTTGGTCGAGACTGTAGCCTAACTGGAATTTGCGGATGGTATCTTCCCGGAAGCCACGTTCGGCAAAGTAACGCAGGCCGACGGTTTTCCCCTCCTGGTGTTCGTACAGCTGGGTGGTGAAATATTTCTGCGCCCAACTGTTGACGATCAGCATACTTTCACGATCGCTGCGCACCTGCTTTTCGCGTTCCGACAGCTCCCGTTCCTGTATTTCGATATTATATTTCTTGGCAAGGTAGCGAAGCGCATCGAAATAGCTCAACTGTTCGTGCTTCATAATGAAGTGAACAGCCGTGCCGCCTTCGCCGCAGGCAAAGCATTTACAAATATTCTTTGCCGGCGACACATAGAAAGAGGGCGACTTGTCGCTATGGAACGGACATAATCCTACATAGTTTATCCCCCGTTTCCGGAGTGTAACGAATTCAGAGACAACATCCACAATGTTTGCTGCATCCAATATCCGGTCTATGGTGGGCTGATCGATCATTTAGTTCTATCCTTATTTAGATGGCAAATATAATCAATAAATGTCCTTTATGCTCTATTCGATCTCCATCTCATCCAGCAGATATCCTGCTCCGGCATATTTGTCCATGATGAAAAGGACGTAGCGGATGTCGACGATGATGCTGCGCTGATAGTCGGGGAGATATTGGATATCGCCGCCGACACCTTCCCAGTTGCGGTCGAAGTTGATGCCGATCAGTTCGCCGTTGGCGTTCATCACAGGACTGCCCGAGTTGCCACCGGTCGAATGGGTGGTTGCGCTGAAAGCGACAGGCATTTTACCGTTCCGGGCTTTGTAGCGTCCGAAGTCTTTTGCTGCATATAATTCTTTCAGACGTGCCGGAACGACGAATTCCCAATTGGTGGAATCCTCTTTTTCCATCACGCCGTCGAGCGTTGTCTGGTGTCCGTAGTAGTCGCAGTCACGCGGGCTGTAGCCTTTTACCTGCCCGTAGGTGAGGCGCAGGGTGAAATTGGCATCCGGGAAATTGGCGCGGTCGCCATACATCGCCAGCAGACCTTTCACATAAGAGCGGTGAGCCATTGCGTAACCGTCTTCAAACTCTTTCAGAGAGTCTTTCAGGCTGGCTTCTTCTACGCGGACGGATTTGGCGAAAAGGATCATCGGATCGTTTTCCAAAGCCTTGACAGACGGGCGGGCAAGGAATTTGTTGAAGTTGTCCTCGCTACCGAAAATGGATTTCTCGAACAGGTAGTCGACGAAGCTGTCGGTGTCGCCCTTGAACTTCTTGTCTATTTGTTCGAAATAGGCCGGCTGCGCTTTCGGAGCGACCTGACGGCGGTATTCTTTCAGCATGACTTTGGCTATTTTCCGGTCTACATCGGCAGAATAATTGTCGTTGGCAAATCCGTGATAGGCGCGTTCTAACAGGCGAAGCTGTTCGTCTTTGGCCTTTTTGTCTTTCCCTTTCAAGGCTTCTATGACAGCATCCGTTTTAGTCGGCACATTGGTGAACTCGATGCCGCGTATGATCGCTTCATCCAGCATCCAGCTACGGAAACGCAGGTCTTTGCGGTCCGATACGATCTGTTCGAGCGCCATCAGGGCATCGGGATAGTTCGGCTCGCACATCTTGTTGGACCAGGCGATCAGTTTGTCCTGCTCCTCTTTCTTTACCTGTTCGAAGTTCCGTTTTTTGATGGCCCAATTACTGCCGATGGCGTTCTTGTAAGCATTGGTGGAACCGGCGTATTTGCTGGCATATTGGATGCGTACAGCCGGATCTTTCAGCATTTCTTCGAGCATCACCTTCTGGCGCAGGTCGCGGATGTTGATACGCACTGTGTTGTCGATGTCGCGGCGTTCCGCCACTTCCCAGGATGTGTAATATTTATTGGTCCGGCCTGGGAAACCCATCATCATGGCATAGTCGTCCTCCTGTACGCCTTTCAGCGAAATCTTGAACCAGCGTTTCGGACGGAGCGGCACGTTCTTGTCCGAATAAGGCGCCGGATTTCCGTTTGCATCGGCATAGACGCGGAATACGGAGAAGTCACCCGTGTGGCGCGGCCACATCCAGTTGTCGGTATCCGCTCCGAATTTTCCGATGGATGAAGGAGGAGCGCCGACCAGGCGGATGTCGGAATAGATCTTCTTCGTGAACATGAAATATTGGTTACCTCCGTAGAACGCTTTGATCTCGACCTCCGTACCGGGGTTGTCCTGCAGGAATTTTTCTCCGGCTTTAGCCTTTGCCAGGCCGTTCAGGAACTTAGGGGAGAGGAAGTCCATGCTGTTGGGATCGGTGTTCTTCTCCAGTTCCTTCTTCACATAGTCGGTGACGTCTTCGATCTTGTCGATGAAAGTAACCGTGATGCCCGGGTTCGGAAGTTCCTCTTCGCGCGACATGGCCCAGAAACCATCCGTCAGATAGTCGTGTTCCAGTGTGCTGTGACGCTGGATGCAACCATATCCGCAATGGTGGTTGGTCAGGAGCAAGCCCTCCGGTGAAACGATTTCGCCCGTACAGCCGCCTCCGAATATCACGACGGCATCCTTCAGAGAAGCCGAGTCGGGGCTGTATATATCGTAATCCTGTAATTTAAGTCCCAATGCCTGCATTTCCGGGAACTTCTGTCCTTTCAGTAATGGCAGTAGCCACATCCCTTCGTCAGCCATAGCCGGCAGTGACAGAATGACTGCCGCCAGAAAAATAACGAGTCTCTTCATGATCTGTATTCTATAATTCATAATTCATAATTCTCACCCTTCCCATCTGGTAAACGGATGCTTGGTCAGCATCGAATTGTAATACCGCCGGTCACCGCTGACTTCCTGTCCCAGCCACTCCGGCTGCTCGAACGCTTCTTCTTCGGAATCCAGTTCGATCTCGGCCAGGATCAGCCCTTCGTTGTCACCGTGAAAGACGTCGACTTCCCACGTATGCCGTCCGGCGGGGATCAGGTTGCGTACCTTGTCGATCACACCGGGTTCGCACAGTTTCAGCAACTCTTCGGCATCAGCCAGCGGAATTTTCTGTTCAAACTCGTAACGGCTCAATCCCTTTTCATCCGAAGCTCCTTTTATGGTGAGGAATCCTTCTTTTCCCCGGATGCGCACACGGACAGTCCGTCCCGGCTGTGAACAGATGTAACCCTGAACGATGCGCTGCGAACTTGTAACCTGTCCGCTGAAATCCCCCTTTACCAAAAACTTCCGTTCAATCTCCGTCGCCATAAACCGGAATATTATTTGATTGTGACCATCGTAGCTCCAAACCCATATTCACGGAAAGAAGCATCCTGATAATAGTGCTGTTTGTATCTTGTTTTCAGCTCTTTTTCGATTGCTTTACGCAATACGCCGTCGCCTTTACCGTGTATGAAGACGATCTTTTGTCCCTTGTTGCCGGCGTATTGGGCAAGTATTTCGTGGAATTTGTCTAACTGGTAGTTCAGCATGTCCGCATTGCTCAGCCCGTTGGTGTTATCCAGCAATTCGGTGATGTGGAGATCCACTTCCAGGATGTTACTGTCAGATGCTTTCTTTTTGACGATCGTCTGTGGGGCATGGCGGTCTTCACGCACCTTCTGCAACATGGCTTCCTTCAGTTCGGTCGCAGAGATCAGCAGCTCTTTTTCGGGAACATCCTGGCGCACGATCGGGTAGACCATCGCATCTTCGTCAAAGAAATCGTTTTCCATGAAACAGTGTTGCTTGTAGAATTTGACCGTATCCAGGTGAAGCTCTACGGAGATCGTGTTCTTCAGTGAATAAGGCTTGTCCTTTTTGAAGGCGATCAGCTGTACGCAGATGCGTTCCAGATTGTTGAGTTCGTCCTTGCCGAATTCTTCCAGAAAAATCTGGGTATTCGGTTCCACCATGCCATTGTAGCGGCTGATCCAGCTATTGTTTTGCCGACTCATATAATTAAAGAACAGGTAGTAATTGCTGTCGTTGATGAAGTAAGTCTCATAGCCGCTGTCCTGCATCACCTTAGCAGGCTCTATCGGAAGGTAAGCCAAATAGACATTGAGACGTTCGCCTTCTGCCGTTTCCGTCACCTTTTCTTCTTCGGGTTGCGGCTGCGGTTTCTTCGGTTGCGGATCCGGCGCCTGCTGGGTCGGTGGGAGCGGGGAACGGCGTGAACTGTGTACCTGTACTTCCCGGTCGCTTACAACCACGCATTCACGAATCAGCGCAGGCACTTCGAACCCGTCTTCATCCTCCACCAAAACCTGGTCTTTCCCTTTGAAACGACTCACGACACCTCCACCGGTGCTGTTCAGGAAACGCACTTTGTCTCCTATCTTTATATCACTCATATACGATGTACTTTTAGTATTCAGCTACAAATGTAGTAAATCCTGGCAGACTGTATGCATCCGGAAATTATGAATTGCGAATTATAAGTTTGACCCATTGGCAGGTTTTAAAAATAAATTACTAACAATCAGAACAATGTACGGCATTGTTTTGTATATTAATGCCGATCGGTTTGTTGGCCGATAATTATCAGCCGAGTGGTTGACAGTTATCAGCCGTATGGCTGACGATTATCGGCCATACGGCCGACGGCTATCAACATCGGATTACATGCCGGGGAAATTATCAAAGAATGCTGTCCTGCGCGCTGTTCGTTAGTGATTTATTTTAAATGGATATAGATGATGTTGATTTTTCCTGTAAGAGAATCTGAAAGAGTATGTTCGGAATGCGGATGTGTAAGCCTGATATGACCTCAGTCTTTACAGAACTAAGGTCGTTTTATTGATCTATCGTACACAACAACAAGAAAAATATTAGAAGTCCCCCTCAATATCTTCCCCTAAACCGCTTTTTAGAATAATATTTTTTTATCCGGCGTAAAATTAAGTAAAATATTTAAATAAAAAAGCTCATTCTGAAAAAAAATGAACACGGCTATCCTGTAAAGCTCTAAGATGCAGAAGTTAACATGTTACAACGTAGTTGTTTATATATACGAATAAATTCTTTGCCTAAAAAAGGCTTTATCTCAAAGACATATTTCAATAAATGTACATAAGTGAGAAAAAAAGTAGACTTAGTTCTGTAAAGACTATGGTTTCTTCATGTTAAGTATATTATATAAAAATGCGTGTAAAAGTTCTAAAAACGATAGGCCTATGAGATGAATACATAAAAAACTTATTAAGAGGTTGATTCCTCTGCGATGAGCTAATAAAGCTTTGGATTTTAATCTATTTATTATTAACCTTTTTTTATAATAATACAAAAATGCAACAAAAACAGAATTGTGACCTTCCTGAGAACAGGAAGGGTTCAATATCTCGAGTATCGAAGATTACCTGCGGATTACTTTTTTGCTTGACGACAGGAGTCTTTGCTGTAGGCGAGAATGTTGAATTGTTAACCTCGAATCGAATTGAGAATACAGCGCCTGACCAGGTAGGAAAAACTGTTACTATTATGATTCAGGACGAAATGGGCCCTGTCATTGGGGCTAACGTGGTGGTGAAAGGAACGACAAACGGAAACATCTCGGATGTGGACGGAAAGGTCATTCTGCAAAACGTTCCGAACAACGCGACGCTTGTCGTTTCTTATATCGGGTATATTACCCAGGAAGTAAAAGTTGGCAGTCTTTCGACAATCAATGTGAAATTGGTCGAAGATACCAAAACGCTTGAAGAAGTAGTCGTAATCGGTTACGGTTCGTTGGATAAAAAGCAGGTAACCAGTGCTATCACTTCTTTGAAGGCAGACGATCTGATGGTCGGTGTCAGCGGTTCCGATATTTCGGCTTCCCTGCAAGGTAAGATCGGCGGTTTGGTGATGTATAACCTCGGAAGTTCCAATGCTGAAACAAAGTTCCAGTTACGTGGTATGACTTCTATCAACTCGGGAAAAGAGCCTCTTATCGTGATCGACGGTTTTCCCGGTGGTGATATCCGTTCGCTGACACAGGATGATATCAAGTCTATCGATGTTTTGAAAGACGGTTCTGCCGGTGCTATTTACGGTACTCGTGCGGCTTCCGGTGTGATTTTGATCACTACCAAGAGCGGTTCGGACACGAATGGAAAAGTAAAACTGACGTATAGTAACGAATTCACGAAGAAACAAAGCTACAATGCTCCCGAAATGCTGTCCGGGCGTGAATATGCCGAACATAATATCGGTACGGATTACGGATCGGACACAGACTGGTGGGACGAGATGATCAATCATGACAACTTCTCGCAAAAACATCATTTGGCATTGGAAATGGGTACAGAAAAGGCACAGGTTTATACCTCTTTCTTTTATGAGAAGAACCAGGGTATCGCCAGGCAGGACGAACGTCAGGATTATGGCGGACGTGTGAATGCGTCTTTCAAACTGTTTGACGACTGGTTGGAAGTCCGTCCGGCTGTAGACTATCGCCAGGCTGCCCGTAACAACCACATCCCGAATTTCCAGCAGGCCATGCGTAATAACCCGACCCGTTCGCCGTACGATCCGGAAAGCGAGACCGGTTATAATGTGTGGAATAACGAATCGTTGGATTACAACGTAGTGGCAGATGTTATGCTGGAAGATTTTTATGGGTTGGATAAATGGTTCAAGCCGGAAGTAAATCTGAAATTGAATATCAAACCTATTCCGGGCTTGAACTATCAACAGATTGTCGGGTATGAAAACCGTCAATGGGAAGAACATAAATATTGGCCCAGCACGCATCGTGACGAGATAGAGAACTCCCGCAAGGGACATGCTAATTTGTATTTTGATAAAAAGGAACATTTGACTTCAGAAGGTTATTTCTCTTATATAAAAGACTTTAAAGGAGGACATAACCTAAATGCGACAGCAGGTTATTCTTATTTTGAATATAACAGAGAATATTTCGGTATGGATAACTATAATTTTTCTGTCGATGGTATTAAGTATTGGGATATGGGGCAAGGAAGTTACTTATCGGATGGTAAGGCCGGAATGACTTCCAATAAATCGGTTACGGAACGACTGTTCTCTGTTTTTGCCCGTGCCAATTATTCTTATCAGGATAAATATATGCTTTCCGCCTCTCTCCGTCATGAGGGTTCTTCCAAGTTTGCAGCTGATAACCGCTGGGCGAACTTCTGGTCTGCAACGGCCGGTTGGCGTATTTCGAACGAAGAATTCATGAAAGACTTCACTTGGCTGGATGACTTGAAGGTCCGTTTCGGTTATGGTGTGACCGGTAATAATGATTTTAAAGCGACTTATATGGCTAATATGTTAGGCTCGGATACGAACTGGATGTTGCCGAACGGCACGTGGGCTTATTCGTATGGCAAGACGCAAAATGTCAATCCGAATTTAGGATGGGAAGAAAAGAAAGAATGGAACCTGGGTGTCGATTACTCTTTCTTTGATGGTCGTCTGTATGGAAAGTTTGACTACTACCGTCGCAAGGTGGACAATCTTCTGTATGAAGTAAAGGTTCCGCAACCACCTTATACGCAAGGAACTCAAATGCAAAACATCGGTAGCATGGAAAGTAAAGGTTGGGAATTTGAAGTCGGTGGCAACATTATCCGTACGAAAGATTTCACTTGGTCTTCCAATCTCAACCTGAGTCACAATTCCGGAAAAATCCTGACTTTGGAAGGCGATAACTCGTATCATAACGGCAACGGTTTTGTTGCTCCGGGTACTCCGGGCGATGCCGCTCGTATAGAAGCCGGTTCGACAATCGGTTCTTTCTATATTTGGAAGTTTGCCGGATTCGACGATGATGGTGGTTTTCTGCTGTATAACAAGGATGGCGAAGTGATCCCGGCTGCCCAGAAAACGGAAAACGACAAACGGTATATAGGTAACTATACTCCGAAGTTGGTTGTCGGATGGAGCCATACATTGACGTATAAGAACTTTGATTTAGGTATTAATCTGCGTAGCTGGATCGATTTCGATGTATATAACGCGATTAATATGTATTACGGTATCCAGGGACAGGGTAACCTGAATGTGTTGAAGGATGCTTATGGCAAGTTCAACCATATCAAAGGTGAAAAGCAGGTTTGCGACTATTACCTGGAAGATGGTACATTCTTGAAGATCGATGCCATTACTTTGGGCTATACGCTCCCGATGAAGAAATATACGAATAACCTGATCGATCGTATCCGTATTTACGGTACGGTTGGAAACGTATGTACGATTACGGGTTATAGCGGTATGAACCCGGAAGTCAATATCACCGGTTGGGATGAGGGTACGGAAAAATTCTGGGATATAAACCGCTTCTATCCGGTCACCCGTACTTGGACATTAGGTATGCAGTTTAACTTCTAATACAAGATTGTAAGATGAAAAAGAAAAATATATTCCAATTGTTTTTATCCGGAATGATCTGCCTGCTATGCACTACGTCTTGTAGTGTAGAACCTGATTTTTATTCGCAGGTGGTGCCGGAAACATTCTATAGTTCACAAGATGCCGTATGGCAGCGTTTTAACCGTCCGTTTACACACTGGCGTTGGTATATTGCCCATGATAATCCCCGTTGGGCGTTGCAAGAGTTGGGTACGGATGAGTATTGTCTGCCGACACGCGGTAGCGACTGGTATGACGGAGCGACCTATCAGAAGTTCCACCATCATGAATATACGGAAGATATGACACGTGTAGAAACAGGCTGGACCAACTTCGCGATGGGTGTCGCTTTGGCTTGGGATGCGTTGGAAGATCTGGAAAAAGTCGATTTCGATGCGTTAGGATTTCCTGAGGGTACACGTGAATCTATGTTGAACCAGCAGCGTACGTTGGCTGCTTCATTCTATATAGACGGCTTGGATTTCTTCGGTGGAGTGCCTTTGTATACGACGACCCAAAGTGAGGTAAAAGGGCGTTCGACGGATGTCGAGACTTTTAACTTCATCGATTCCTTGTTGAAAGTAGCAGTTCCGAATCTCCCGATCAAGGAAGAATTGGGTGGAATGGAAACCGGCTCGATCAACCGTGCAGCCGGGGCGGCTTTGCAGGCTCGTTTGTATTTCAATGCAAAGTCTTATATTGGCAAGGAGATGTTTACGGAAGCGGCCCAGATCTGCCAGGATATCATTGACGGTAAATACGGTCAGTATGCTTTGGAATCGGATTGGACCAACATTTTCGGGTTCGACAATGAGAGATGCCCTGAAATAATCTGGTCCGTACCAAGCCAGAATGCAAAGACCGAGACAGATGCCATGTACTGGGGCTGGCAGGTTCCTTACAATTATAAGAACTATTTAGGCGGTCTGGAAGGTTCCCCTTCTGATAATGGTATCGGTTTGATTCCGAGTCTGGACCCGACCGGCAAGCGCTATCCGTATAAGTTGGGTGGAGCGTATGCCAAGTTCAATGACAAAGATATCCGGAAACAACCGTATGTATATGAAGGTAACGGCAAATATCGTGGTATGTTTATCGTCGGCAAACTGGTGAATCCGTTGAATCCTGAATGGGTTTGTACAGGTACGCGTGAGTATGCCGGTGAGGTCATCACGGTTGTCGACCAGGTAGCTTATTTTGCCAAAGTGGGAAAAGATCCGCAGTATCCGGATCTGGCATCCTTGCCTTCTACGATCGCAACTGCTGAAGAAAACTCTTGTGTACGTGTGACGAAACGCAGCCCGCGTCCTACTCAGGAAGAGTTTAAGCGTAAGGGTGATCCGGATGTGCCTGTGATTCGTTTGGCTGAAATCTATTATATGCTGGCCGAATGCAAAATGCGTGCCGGTGACAAGCAGGGTGCAGCCGATCTGATCAATACGGTTCGTAAACGTTATTTTGAAGATGGAGTCGATCCGGATCCGGTAACTGCCGCTAATCTGGATAAATACCGTATGTTGGACGAATGGCAATTAGAGTTTTTAGCAGAAGGACGCCGTCGTACGGACTTGATCCGCTGGGATGCATACGTGACGGAAGACTGGTGGGATCATAAAGCGACTAACAATGCGAACTTCAACCGTTTCCCGATCCACTACAGTCTGATAGGTGCTAACAATCTGTTGGAACAGAATCCGGGTTATTGAAGCAAATAAGAAACTTAAATAATTATCAGTTTCTTTAATTCTGAAAGAGAGAGGAATGGCTGCGGGATAAGCAGCTTCCTCTCTTCTTTTATTTAATCTTGAAAAAAGCAACGCTGTCATGAAATGGAAAACACTTGCCTTCTGGCTACTTGTCTTTGCCGGGCTTTACTTTTTCTTCCGTTCTTTTAATCCTTATTTTTTTGAGCGGCAGGAAGAAATGCAACTGTTTTTTCCTGAATGGAAAATCATTTGGGAGATGTTACGTGTGCCCGGAGGCTTCTGTACGGTTTTAGGGCAGGCATGTGTGCAATATTATCCAGATCTGTCGGCAGCATTGGTTATTAACTGCTCTTTACTTTGCGCTATCGGTTTTCTTTGTTATTTGCTTTTGCAGGAAATAGCACCACGTATCTATAACTTGTTTTTGGCATTGGCCCCTGTTTTTGGATTGATGAAAGTTCACCTTCGTTCCGAATATGTTTTGGATGGGACAGTCGGACTTTGCCTGATGATGCTGTTACTGTTTGTTTTTGTTCGCATCCGGAAGGTGAGGGTGCGGTTTGGGTATGGCGTCGGCAGTACGGTGGCACTTTATTTGCTGGCCGGACAGTTGGCGGCGCTTTATGGGATTCTATTGGTTGTTTTGGGTTATCTATGCGAGCGGGGAAAATGGTTTCATTTGTTTGCCGCATTGTTGGTTGGGGTAGCCTTGACTTATGCCGGTATACGCTTGGCGATCTGTGTTCCGTTAACGGATGGCATCTATTCGGAGCGCTATCAGGAGATGCAGTTGCAACCGGACTCTTATATCTATTTTGTGTGGATACGTTTTACACTTCTCCTTTTTCTTCTTCTTTTGGTCGGATCGGGTATGAAATATCTGCCTTGGAATAAACTTTATCAAAAGGTGATCCTGACAAGCTGTACGATTATTGCTCTTTTTATCTTTTCTTCTTTTTGCCTGCCGGGGCAATATGATGCACAAAATATGATGATGGATAAGTTGTCCGGTCTGCAACAGAAAGGAAATTGGGATGCGATCATCCGGATGCATCAGGGAAAGAAATTAAGAAATTATATCAGCCTTAATTATCTGAATATGGCATTGGCGCAAAAGGGTTGTTTAGGAGATGAGTTATTCCATTATGACCAGAGAGGTTCGCTAAGTCTTTTGGCTTCCTGGAACAGGACTTACTATATGAGTTGTCTGTTGAGCGATATTCATTATATGATCGGCGATATCAGCCTTTCCGAAGGATATGCAATGGAAGGCCTGACGCTTGCCAAACGGGGCGGGAGTCCGCGTATGCTTCAGCGATTAGTAAAAATCAGTCTGATACGGGGAGACTTTGCCTTGGCTGATAAATATCTGGGTATACTCGGCCGGTTGCCCAACTATCGCGGGTGGGCGGGAAAATATAAGGATTATATTAGCCACCCTGAAAAAATAAAACAGGATGAAGAGCTTTCGACAAAAGTTCTGCCTTTATCCCAGCCGGATAATTTGCTTTGCCTGATTGATGCAGACAGTCTTTGGATGGGGCATCTTGAAGAACCGGGCACAAACCGGATTGCATGGGAGTATTCAGGCTGTTCTTTTCTGTTGGCAAAGGAGATGGATAAGTTCAAGACATTCCTGCTACGTACAGGGAAACTGCCGGAAGGACAATCCTTTCCTGTTCATTTTCAGGAGGCTGCTTTAGTCCTGGCCGTAGAAGATGCTTCCATACTCGACCTTGTGGCTGTTCGTCCTGAAATCTTGCAGCGATATAAACAATTCCAGAAAGATGTTTTGCTGATGAAGAATAGTAGCGACGGGCTCACTCGGCTCTATCAGCAATATGGAGATACTTTCTGGTTCTACTATTATTGTAAACAATTGAATGGATAGTATATGAATTGCCTGTATTCCATATTATTGGCTTGTGCGGTTCTTTTTTCCGCCTGTAGCGAGACCTTGCCCGATGCAAAAATGTCAGAAGGAGAAGTTGAGATTTTTCCGGATTATAAGGGAGTCACTATTCCCGTTAATATCGCCCCATTGAATTTTAAGCTGAAAGAGCCTTTCAAAGCAATCCTCTTTTTGTCGGGGAAAGGGCGGCAAATACGAGTCAATTCCGATCGGGGTTCTTTTCAGATACCGGAGACAAAGTGGCGCAGACTGCTGGAAGCATCGGTTGGCGATACAATAACGGCTGGAATCTATATCTATAAGGATAATAGCTGGCATCAATATAAATCTTTCCCCATTCGTATCGCGAAAGAAAAAATAGATCCGTATCTGGTCTACCGCCGTATTGCTCCGGGCTACCGGATGTGGAATGAAATGGGTATATATCAGCGCAATCTGGAAAACTTTACGGAGACTGCTTTCCTGAGTAATAAGCAAACGAATAACAATTGCATGAATTGTCATTCCTTCTGTATGCAAAATCCTGACCGGATGCTTTTTCATCAGCGTATGACACATGCCGGGACCTATATCCTGATAAACGGTAAAATCGAAAAACTCAATACGAAGTTGGAGCAAACCATATCGGCATTGGTTTATCCCTATTGGCATCCTTCCGGACGTTTCGTCGCTTTCTCGACGAATGAGACGAAGCAGGATTTCCACCTTTCGGATGCAAACCGGGTGGAGGTGTTCGACAATAGATCAGATGTAGTCATTTATGATATCGAAAGACATGAGGTTTTTACTGTGCCCCAACTATCTTCTGAAGAAAACATGGAAACCTTTCCCGCTTTTTCGCCAGACGGGAAACGGTTGTATTTCTGCTCTGCGCCGGCTAAGCAGATGCCTGAGTCTTATCGGGAGATCAAATATAATCTGTTAAGCATAACATTCGATCCGGCAACTCGTACGTTCGGTCATGAAATAGATACGCTTTATAATGCCGGTCAGGAAGGCCGGAGTGCGAAGTTCCCGCGTGTATCTCCCGATGGTCATTACTTAATGTACACACTTTCGGACTATGGAAATTTTTCTATCTGGCACAAAGATGCCGATTTGCGATTATTGGATTTAACCTCATGCCAAACCGATTCTTTGGTACAAGTAAATAGTAATGACGTGGAAAGTTATCATTCGTGGAGTGGTAATAGTCGGTGGTTTGTGTTTAGTAGCCGTCGGGAGGACAGACTGTACACACGCCCTTATATTTGTTATGTCGATCAAAATGGCAAAGCAGGGAAGCCTTTTTTATTACCCCAAAAAGAACCGGACTATTATGAGTTGTCTCTCTTTTCTTTTAATATACCGGAGCTTGTTAAAGGAAAAATCAAAACAGATATTTATAAGCTGATTGATATTAGTAAATATGGAGCAACGACCGGGATCTCCTTTGCAAAGTAATTTGACTGTCTATACGCTGTGAAATGTCTTGTAAAATACAATTAATACCGTAGTTTTCATAGGACTATGGCCTTTTAATAAATGCATCATTTATCGTAAATGAAAATTAATTAAAAACACTTTTATTCATCTTGTTCTAAGATGATCGTTGGGGTTATATCCTCTACAGGGCGCAAAATTAAATAAAATACTTAAATAAAATAGCCGAATCCGAAAAAAGTTTAGAGACAACCTCTCTCTGTCTTCTATTTATTGTGTATAATATACTATTAAATAGATATTTATGTGTATATAAACTTTTTGTGTTGATAAAAAAATAGACATTTATTATTCTTCTCTCATCTAAATAGTATCCATAATAAAGAAAAGAAATGCCATAGTCCTATGAAGACTATGGTGCTTTTTCTAAAATGTATTTATTAAAAATGGTTTGTGTTAACAATTTAAATTTACGGGCCTATGATGTAGAAAAAGAGATTACTTACCCAAAGGTTTTATGCCTTTTTATTAAGCTGATAAAGCTTATTGTTTAAAAACTATTTATTATTAACCTTTTTATAATAATACAAGAAAATGCAACAGAAACAGAATTGTGGCCTTCCCTTGTTACGGAATGGTTCAATATCTCGGATTTCCAAGATTACTTGCGGATTGCTTTTTTGTTTGACAACAGGAGTTTTTGCCGCCGGTGAGAATGCAGAATTACTAACTTCTAATCGAATCGTGAATGCTGCTCCCGACCAGGCAGGAAAGACTGTAACTATTACGGTACGGGATGATATGGGGCCAGTTGTTGGCGCCAATGTTGTGGTAAAAGGAACAACGAACGGGAATATCTCGGATATGAACGGTCTGGTCGTGTTGGATCATGTACCCAACAATGCGGTATTGGTTGTTTCCTATATAGGTTATGTAACCCAGGAAATTAAAGTCGGAAACCAAAAAGCCATTAATGTCAACTTGGTTGAAGATTCTCAGGCTTTGGCTGAAGTCGTAGTTGTCGGTTACGGTACGTTGGATAAGAAACAGGTGACAAGTTCTGTCACTTCTTTGTCGGACAAGGATTTGACAGTCGGCGTCAGCGGATCTGATATCTCGACGGCGTTGCAGGGCAAGATCGGTGGCTTGGTGATGATCAACAATGGTGACCCTAATGCATCGACTACTTTCCAGTTGCGTGGTATGACTTCCGTGAAAGCGGGTAAATCACCGCTTATCGTAATCGATGGCTTTCCCGGAGGTGATATCCGCTCCCTGAATCAAAATGATATCAAATCTATCGACGTCTTGAAAGATGCCTCTGCCGGTGCTATCTACGGTACACGTGCCGCCTCGGGTGTAATCCTGATCACGACAAAGAATGGCGCGAACACAGACGGTAAAGTCCGGATGACGTATAACACGGAACTTCGCAAGCGCCAAGCCTTTGGTAAACCGGATATGCTCTCCGCACAGGAATATGTGGAACATGGTTGCGGTATTGATTACGGAGATGATGTGGATTGGTGGGATGAACTGCTTGATAAAGGCAATTTCTCGCAGAAACATAATATTACACTGGAAGCCGGAACGGAGAAAGCGCAGATATATACCTCTTTTTTCTATGAAAACAATGAAGGTATCTCGATCAATAACTCCCGTAAGGACTACGGCGGACGTATGAATACCAGCTTCAAGATGTTTGACGACTGGTTGGAAATCCGTGCAAATGTAGACTATCGCCAGGCAGATCGAAACAATAACTACCCGAATTTCCAGCAGGCCCTGCGTAATAACCCGACCCGCTCGCCGTATGATCCGCAGAGCGAAACCGGCCTGAACGTCTGGACGAACGAATCACTGGATTATAACGTTGTGGCAGATGCCCGCCTGAGTACTTATAACGGTCTGGACAAATGGTTCAAACCGGAAGCTACCTTTAAACTGAATGTGAAAGCAATTCCCGGATTATCCCTGCAGCAGGTTCTCGGTTATGAAAACCGCCAGTGGGAATATCACTATTTCCGTTCCAAGAATCATCGTGATGAGATCAATAACTCCCGCAAAGGATATGCCAAGCTGGAATTTAACAAAACAGAGTACCTGACATCGGAAGGTTTTGCTACCTATATTAAGGAATTCAACGGCGGACACAGCCTGAACGTTGTCGGCGGTTATTCCTATTTTGAAAAAAACGGTGAAAGCTTTAGCGAAGAGAACTATGACTTCCCGGTGGATGGCGTTAAGTACTGGAATATCGGTTCGGGTACTTACCTGAGCGACGGTAAAGCAGGTATGAACTCCAAGAAAGAGATTACCGAACGCTTGTTCTCTATCTTTGCACGTGCCAACTATTCCTACCAGGACAAATATATGTTGATGGCTTCTATCCGCCACGAAGGTTCTTCCAAGTTTGCCGAAGACAATCGTTGGGCTAACTTCTGGGCGTTGTCTGCCGGTTGGCGCATCTCCAATGAAGAGTTTATGAAAGACATCAAGTGGGTCGACGACTTGAAAGTCCGTTTCGGTTATGGTGTAACCGGTAACAATGACTTTGGTGCCGACTATACCGCTAATACCTTATCTTCTGATGCCGACTGGATGCTTCCTAACGGCTTGTGGGCTAAATCATACGGGAAATCCAAGAACCTGAACCTGCAGTTAGGTTGGGAAGAAAAGAAAGAGTGGGACGTGGGTCTCGACTATTCTCTTTTTGACAACCGCTTGTATGGTAAGTTCGACTACTATCGCCGTAAGATCGACAATATGCTGTATGAAATTAAAGTGCCGCAGCCTCCTTATACGCAAGGTAATATGTGGAAGAACATCGGAAGCATGGAAAGTAAAGGATGGGAGTTTGAAGTCGGAGGCGAAATTATCCGTACAAAAGATTTCAGCTGGAGCTCGAACCTGAATTTAAGCCACAACACGGCTAAAGTCCTGACGATGTCCGGAGACAACACCTACCTGAGCGCTTCCGGTTTCCCTTCTCCGGGTAATCCGGGAGACGCCCACCGTCTGGAAGCCGGTACGACTATCGGTAGCTTCTACATCTATAAATTTGCAGGCTTCGACGACAACGGAAACTTCCTGCTGTATAACAAGGATGGCGAAATTATCCCTGCCGACCAGAAAGTAGAGCAAGACAGAAGATACATGGGTAATTACACGCCTAAGGTGATTCTGGGTTGGAACCATACGCTGACTTACAAAGAATGGGATTTAGGTATCAATCTGCGTAGCTGGCTGGACTTCGACGTCTATAACACGGTCGACATGTATTTCGGTATCCAGGGAGTGGACAATTGCAACGTGCTGAAAGACGCTTATGGCAAGTTTAACCATATCAGAGGCGAAAAACAACAGTGCGACTATTACCTGGAGGACGGTTCGTTCCTGAAGATCGACGCGATCACGTTGGGATACACGCTTCCACTACGCAAGTATACGAAGTTCGTAGATAATCTGCGTGTATACGGCACCGTGCATAATGTTGCGACTATCACAGGATACAGAGGCATTAATCCGGAAGTAAACGTTTCCGGTTGGGAAGGCGGTATCGACTGGTTCACCGGTATCTATCCGCAAGTGCGCACCTATACATTAGGTATTCAGGTTAAGTTCTAATGAGTTGTAAACAGTAAAATGCTAAAAGAAAATGAAAAGGAATAAATTAAATTATATAGCAGCTGTAGCACTTTTTCTGGTAGCCGGTGCTTCATGCAGTATCGATCCTACTTACTATTCGGAAGTTGTGCCCGATACGTTTTATGCTTCACAGGAAAATGTCTGGCAACGGTTCAACCGTCCTTTCACCCATTGGCGCTGGTATGTTGCCCATGATGCACCCCGGTGGAATATGCAGGAGTTCGGTACGGACGAGTTTTGCCTGCCTACGCGCGGTAGCGACTGGTATAACGGAGGTGTCTTCCAGAAATTCCACCACCACGAATATACCGAAGATATGACCGAGATTGAAACCGGTTGGACAAACTTCGGTATGGGCGTTGCACTGGCCTGGGATGCACTGGAAGATCTGGAGAAAATAGACTTCGACGCCTTAGGTTTTAAAGAAGGCGTTCGCGAATCCATGTTGAACCAGCAAAAGGCGCTGGTTGCATCCTTCTACATAGACGGTCTGGATTTCTTCGGAGGCGTTCCTCTGTATACCACGACCCAGACGGAGGCAAAAGGACGTGCCACCGCAGAGGAAACATTTAACTTCATCGATTCCCTGCTGACGGAAGCTATTCCGAACCTGCCGTTGAAAGAAGAACTGGGCGGCTTTGAAAAAGGAAGTATCAACCGCGCAGCCGGTGCGGCTCTGAAGGCCCGCCTGTATTTCAATGCGAAGTCTTATATCGGTAAAGAGATGTTCAGCGAAGCGGCTGTGATTTGCCAGGACATCCTGGACGGAAAGTACGGCCCGTATGCCTTGGATACGGACTGGACCAACATCTTCGGTTTCGACAATGAAACATCTCCTGAAATCATCTGGTCCGTGCCGAGCCAGAATGCAAAACTGGAAACAGACGGTATGTTGTGGGCCAACATGGTTCCCTATAACTTCAAGAACTACCTGGGAGGTCTGAAAGACTCCGGTTCCAACAACGGTTGCTGTCTGATACCCAGCCGCGACCCGGAAGGAAACCTTTACAAGTTCAACCTCGGTAATCCTTACGAATCGTTCAACGATAAGGACGTGCGCAAGCAACTCTATGTCTACGAAGGAAACGGAAAATACCGTGGCATGTTTATTGTCGGCGAACTGAGAAACCCGTTGAATCCGGATTGGGTTTGTACGGGCGACCGTGAGTATAAAGACCAGGTGATCGTAGAACGCGACCAGATCGCCTATTTCGCCAAAGTCGGAAAGGAATATGCAAGCGAGAAAGACCTGCCTTCGACAATCGCTACGGCAGAAGAAAGTTCCGGCGTACGTGTGACGAAACGCAGTCCGCGCCCGAACCAGGATGATTTTAAGCGTATGTTCGACCCGGACGTTCCAATCATCCGTATCGCCGAGATCTACTATATGCTGGCCGAATGTAAGATGCGCGCAGGCGACAAGCAGGCTGCCGCCGATCTGATCAACACCGTCCGCCGCCGTTACTTTGCTGATGGAGTCGATCCGGATCCTGTCACCGCCGCTAATCTGGATAAATACCGGATGCTGAAAGAATGGATGGTCGAATTCCTGGGTGAAGGCCGCCGCCGTACGGACCTGATCCGCTGGGATGCTTACGTAACAGAAAACTGGTGGGATCATCAGGCGACAAACAATCCGAACCTGAACCGCTTCCCAATCCATTATACGATCATCGGAGCCAATAACCTGCTCGAACAGAACCCGGGTTATGGCGGTAATAAATAAGGTATGATAAATGTTCTTTAAGGCTTAAAAGAAGAGAGAGGGGAGACGCCTGCCGGCTGTCTCTCCTTTTTTTACATTTCGAGTATGATGCTATAATCCATTACGAAGCCTCCAAAACGATTCCCCTTAATTGAAATCCGTTTTGCACCTGCCTCCTGACTAATCAACCGGATCTCTCGTTTCGAGAGAAGATTGATGTATTGGTTTGTTGCCCATGGCATCCCCAAATAACGCACAATTCGATCAAAACAAGCTGCTGGCAACCAATGTAAGAAAGGCAGTTTCGTATGCAACTCTATTGGGAAATACCGGTTGGGCGTAGTGAAATAGACCACCCGGCATGTACGCAACAGCTCGCGGACAAAAAGTACTTGCCGATCACGGTCACCTACATGTTCGATCACCGCATTGCTCCATCCAATGTCAAACTCTTTGTCCATGAACGGGAATTCTCTCCCATCATAAATCACAGCTCGTACCAAAGGATAATGTTGCTCGAATTCATCCTTTCCGTTCACCCCTAATGCTGTAATATTTTCCGGATACGGGTAGTGTTTTTCAAGGTAATTGATCATTTCATTACGTACCCCCTCGTGGTTAGCAAATCCCACATCCAGCAATTTCGCCTTCGCAGAAGGGTTCAATTGTTTTATGAAGTAAGAATATTTGCGTGTCCGGTTGAAATTACTTACTCGAGCAGCAATAGATTCAATCCAATTTTTAGTCATTTCTTTGTTCCCTTCTTTTTGTTTCATTACAAATAATTAAAAGCTACCTGTTTCTTGATAAGGTAGCTTTTGAAAATAATCGTTCATACGATTTTCAGATCGTAAAACCATATCCATAGATTAAACGTTCATCAGGCAAGTTTATTATGTCACCTTTCATCCGTGTACCAGTAATAAGCCGGCTTGATATTGAGGCCATAACATAGAATCGTTTTAGCATTAAATTGCTTTAACGGAAGCATCGTGGTAAATATATGATAAAAATGTTAAGTATGCAAGTAAGAAAACTGAAATATATGATTTGTGTATGAATTGGAATACATATGATAGAAGCTATTACGATGAGATTATCGTTGAAGAAAATTTAAACAGACTTTTAGAGAGTAATGACGTTTGTGCTTTTTTCGCTTGGCATGCCTATATTCCAATATATATGCCTATCTTTACAGCCCAACAATCAACGAATATGGAAGAAAAACACAACTTCACGGAAGTTCCTTACGATTATCAGCTTTGTCTTAAACGCGACTGTCCGAAAGCCTCCACTTGCCTCAGGCAGCTGGTGGAGCGGGAGATGCCGGACAATATCGAGTTCTGGTCTGTCATCAGCCCCAAGTTTCAAGCCGCCCGTAAAGGCGATTGCCCTCATTACCGTTCCGATGAGAAAATATTCTATGCCAAAGGTTTTGTCAGTGTTCTGGATAACCTGCCCTACAAGCAAATGAGAAAAGTCATCCCCCATCTGGTCGCGTACTTCGGACAAAGGACTTACTACCGTGTCCGCAAGGGCGAACGTCTGCTTTCCCCTGCCGAACAGCGGGATGTGCTGGATATCTTCCGCCGATGCGGCGTCGCCGAACCTCCCCGCTTCGATGCGTATATAGAGGGCTACGCATGGTGATGTAAACTTACTCTTATCTTATGCTTTTGCCATTAGGATGGCAGAGCTTTGCCACTGTGATGGCAAGGCTCTGCCACCCTAATGGCAAGACTGTGCCATGCGCGTGGCAAAACTTTGCCAACGCAGAGGCAGGTCACTGGCAAAATAATGACGGGATGATAACGCCTGCAAGCCTTGTTATTTAAGCTATTTATCTGTCAGAAAATCAATCATCCGTATAATTGCGCGGCTGCATGCCGGACAGAACGGGGCGTAATCGCGCATCATGCAGTGGTCCATAGGACGGTAGATGCCTTTGGAGATGTAGCCGCCGCCTTCGAACACGCCGGCTTTATCTTTGTGCGCTGCGTCGAGTGGAGTCGGAACCGGAGTATTGGCTGGTAACAGGTCTTTCCATTTACAGTCGAAGTCGACCAATGTCGTGATGTTCGGTTCCCACGGTTCGTATTTTAGGTTATAGAAATCCTGGTAAGCCACTTCCGAAGAGAAATACTCGTCAGCCAGTCCGGCAAAACTATGTCCGAACTCATGTGTAAAGACATCCGGCGTGCGGGCATTATCGGCCGTTCCGCAAGCATAGAAGTTATACATACCGCCCCCGCCGTACATATCCGTATTGATCAGCAGGAAGACCGCATCGCAGGGTACGTTCCAAACGGCATCGCGAATCGATTTCATATCCGGGGTAGTCAGGTAACGGTCTACTCCGAACGTATAATAACCGGAGTTGAGAGCCGTGTTCTTAAAAATGCCTTTGCCGGAAACGTCCGTACCTGATTCTTCTGAAACCAGTTCGACAGCCCAGACGTTGAAGTCATTACGCCGCGTCGTGAAAGGTGGAGTTGCGAATAATGCTTCCGTGAAACGCTTGGCATCGGCTACGAATTTCTCCTGTTCGTCAGCCGTGTAGCCCTCTGCGATAAAGACAAGATCGACCTTTTCCGACGAGTCGCCGTTGTTTTGTATCTGGTAGACTTTGTTCTCTTTCAGTTTTCCCCTGTCGATAAAGATGCTTTTCGGATCGACTTCCTGTTTCAACAACGGATGGAACTGCATGTCGGCTTTGTCCCGTGCCGTGATTTCTACATAAACGGGAGCTTTTGGATAAGGGATGGAAGCGCTGTTCGTCCAGGACTGTGTTTCCGTTTTAGCCTGTTCCGTCGAACGCCATTCTTCAAACAAGGTGTTGAAGCCACGTGAATAGATCAGCTTATTGCTTGCTTTGTCATATACATTAATATAATAGCCTCCATAGTTGAACTTGTCGATCAGGTTCTTTACCGGACCGCCCCATGTCGGTTCTTCGCGCAGCTGCTGGATGGCGGCTGCCTGGGATTTGAGATTGCCGCTTAGTGCAAAGTCTACCCGGAGACTTTTCTTTTCAAAATATTTGTCGAAGTCATTCTGCGCAAATACAGAAATGTTACAGAGAATGGCGATAAGCAAGAGTGAAATCTTTGTTTTCATATTAGAATGCGTTATATGTGTAATTCATACTCGCAAATATAAGGTTTTTTGTAGATTTGTCAGATGATATACTTAAATATGTAATAATTATGTTTCGAGAGATAAGAAGAAAAGACCGGGTATTAGATGAAAAAGGTATAGTAGAGCTACTGGAAACGGGTGAATACGGCTTTCTGTCGATGGTCGGGACGGATGGCTTCGGATATGGAATTCCGATTTCTTTTGTAAAAGAAGGAGAGAGTATCTATTTTCATTGTGCACCGGAGGGGTATAAGTTGGAATGCTTCCGGGAGAACCCGAAAGTGAGTTTCTGTGTAGTGGGAAAAACACGTGTTATTCCGAATCAGTTTACAACGGCTTATGAGAGTGCGCTTGCATTCGGAACGATACACATGGAGCTTTCGGAAGAAGAGTGCAGGCATGCTTTGCGCTTGTTGGCAAAGAAATATTGTCCGGGTTTTGAAGTAATAGGTGAAAAATATATAGATAAATCTTTTCACCGGACAAATGTTCTGAGGCTGGATATCGAACATATCTCAGGTAAATGCAAAAGAATAAAGGAGTAAAAGAATTGGCAGTGACAGCCGGCTGCATTTCCCAAAAAAGGGATGGCGACCAAAACAGAATATACCAAATGAACGACCAACTGTCAACTGCTTTTCTCTATTGCGAATCAGTGCTTACTCAGATACCCGGAAACACCTTCGTTCGTTGCCTTCATCGCGTCTTTGCCTTTCGACCAGTTTGCCGGACATACTTCGCCAAACTCTTCGAAGTGCTGTAAGGCGTCTACCATGCGGATCGCCTCGTCCACGTTACGTCCTAACGGCAGGTCATTGATCACATAGTGGCGGATTTTGCCTTCCTTATCGATCAGGAACAGGCCCCGGTAAGCAACAGGGGCGCCTGTGGCAACCAGTTCGCCTTCTTCGTTTGTCAGGTAGTCGGCTGCCAATACGCCGTAGTTTTCTGCAATTGTTTTGGAGAAGTCTGCAACGATAGGGTATTTCACTCCGTGAATACCACCTTTGTTCTTATCCTGATTCAACCATGCAAAGTGAGAAAATTCGGAGTCGACGGAGCAACCGACCACTGCAACGTCGCGCTTCTCAAATTCACCCAACTTTTCCTGGAAAGCGTGAAGCTCGGTCGGACAGACAAACGTAAAGTCCATCGGATAAAAAAACAGAACGACATATTTCTTCCCTAAGTATTGTTCCAGGGAAAAGTCTTCAACAATCTGATTACCGTTGATAACGGCAGGAGCATGAAACTCCGGCGCCTTTTTACCTATTAATGCTTTCATATTACTAATGTGTATTGTGTATTTAATATTGTCATAACAAAGTATATGCTCCCTTTGTTCCTTAGGACTTTTTCTTTTGGTAATGTTATTTAAGTCCAATATGTATCCATTGTATTCAAACTTTGATTTACTTTGCATAAATCCTATACAAAACACAGAATATCATGGATGAGACTTCAGCTAAACAAATACTTTTAACAGACTTCTTTACTTATTATCCGGCAGGGGGAGCCTTGTATGATAGTGAGGGCGTTTTGTTGGAAATAAATAAAGTCATGTATGAGAAGTTTGCTATTACAGATAAGCATGATTTCGTGTTGAATCATCTTTTTGAGACGGATTATTTATCAGACTTGCAGAAGAATCATCTGAGGAGTGGAAGTGTGTTGGCCGGTAATCAGCCGCTTGGATATTCCATTATTCCGGGTTTTGACAGCGAGGGGAATACTATCGGTTACACCTTGTTGTTGACTGATACCGAATCTTACAATCCGGATCGGGATATGATGCGGTATGATAGCAAAATGAAGGAGCTGAAAGATCTTTCGGATAAGGTCGCCCAGTCTGTCCCCGATACGATCCTTTTGATTAATAATCAGTTGGTCGTAGAACGTATCATCACTTATGCTTCTGAAACCTGCATTACGCCTGAGGCCTTGAACCGCCGTATAGATGACCTTCCCGGATTTATCTATCCCGAAGCCATAAAAAGGAAGATCGCTTCTGTTGTTCAAAAGAGCCTGGATACTTCGGAAGCAGCTAATATGGAATTTTCAATTCCCGGGCACAATGCTCCGGTTGTCTATTTTAAGCTGAGGCTGGTCCCGATTCATCACAAATATGTGGTGGCCTATATCCGGAATGTCTCGGAAATGGTGGAGAAGGAAAAGGAAAACCGGAATTTGTCTCATCAACTATCCGAAAGCCGCAGCATGATGGAGCTTGCTTTACGGAACAGCCATATTTCGACGTATTCTTTTAATTTCGACTTGTTCCGCACCTGTGATAAGGAGAATTGCAACCATTGCTTTCAGTTTTACGGTGCAAATAACGAATTGTTGGAACGGAACCGGTATATCTGTCGTGCCTTATCTGTTTTGCGCCATCCGGAAGACCGGCAGGATTTTTTTCTTTTGTTTAACGAGATTCGTGATAAAGGTTTGGATGAGTATTCGGTTAACTTCCGTTTGAAAAACGATTATGATGACCAATACCGGAGTTATGAGGTTATCGGTAAAGCGTTGGAAAAGGATGCTGAAGGCAAAACGAATCTGATTGTCGGTTGCGTTATCGATAACCAGAAACATGTGGAGTATGAGAATTCACTGATAAAAGCCAAAGAGAAAGCAGAAAATGCTGATCTGCTGAAATCGACGTTTCTTGCAAATATGACACATGAGATCCGTACACCTTTGAATGCGATTGTCGGTTTTTCCGATCTGTTGAGCCTGGAAGAAGATCCGGCACTTCGGGAAACGTATACGGGATTGATCAAGGCAAACAATGATTTACTTCTAAACCTGATTAATGATGTCTTGGATATATCGAAGATCGAGTCGGATATGCTGACTTTCACTTATGCCGATGTTCATTTGCCTTTGATGATGCATGAAATACATCAGACAATGCAATTTCGTGTGCCGGAAAACGTCACGCTGATATTGGATCCTTGCCCGGTAATAACCTTAAGTGTAGATAAAAACAGGGTTATGCAGGTGCTGATCAATTTACTGACGAATGCAACCAAATACACGGAGAAGGGGAATATCCGTTTCGGCTATGGCATTCGGCGTGGCTTTGTCCGCTTTTATGTTACCGATACTGGTCGGGGTATACCGAAATCAGAACTGGGAAATATCTTTGGCCGTTTTGTCCAGTTGAAGGGAAACAAGCAGGGGATCGGCTTGGGCTTGGCCATCTGTAAAGGATTGGTAACCAAAATGGGAGGAACTATATCCGCTACTTCTGATGTGGGAAAAGGGTCGACATTTAGTTTTACGTTACCGTTAAATCCGTGATAATCATTAAATGTCATGAAAAGAATTCGAGTAATAGTCTGCTTGTTGTTGTGTATAACGCTCTGTAGTTATGCGTTGGGAGAGGAAAAGAAAAATCTGAATATTGTCTTTATCGGGAACAGTATTACGCAAGGAGCCTTATTGGAAGATCCGAGGCATGATGCGCCTCCTGTGAAAGCGGCCCTTTATCTACGTAAACAGCCGACGGGCGGGACTGTCCGTTATTCCAACCAGGGAGTAAGCGGAAGCACGACTCTCGATTTTCTGCCTCAGATCGACTCTCTTTTTCCAAAGGTGGTGCAGGTGGCCGATCAGTTCAGGGACGAGACTTGGGCAACTTTGATTTTTTCCATTATGCTCGGTACGAACGACAGTGCCATTACCGGTCCGAACGGGGCTCCGGTTTCTCCTTCTGATTATTATGGGAATATGAAGACAATTGTCGACAGGCTGTTAGCTCTGTATCCGGATTGCAAGATCGTATTGCATCGTCCGGTCTGGTACAGCCCGAATACTTACAACGGTGCTAAATATCTTGAAGAGGGATTGGATCGTCTGCAAAGCTATTATCCGCAGTTGCAGGCATTGGTTCTCGATTATTCCAAGCGCTTCCCTGGACAGGTCTTTATGGGCGATACGGAAGGCTTCGATTATTTCAAAACTCATCATGAGACAGATTTATTCCCCGAAAAAGGAAATGCCGGCACCTTTTACCTGCATCCTAATAAAAAGGGTGCGGCCACTTTGGGAGAGTTTTGGGGGAAAGCCATACTGAAAGTAATTGACAATTGACAATTAAAAATGCGAGCGCGAAGCTAATTGTCCATTGTCAATTATCCATTGTCAATTGGAAAAAGATTCATCTTTTTCCCAGTCTATGGTCGAGGATACCGACATGACATTCACCATAGTTCTTCAACTGTTCTACGATTTCTTTGGCTGTGGATTCTTCTTCAACCTGTTCGCGAACGAACCAGAAAAGGAAGTCTCTTGAAGCGTGGTCTTTATCTTTTTCGGCGATATCGACCATTTTGTCGATCAGTTCGGAAACGTGGCATTCGTGTTTGTAGACATGTTCGAATACTTCTGTGACGCTTCCCCATGCAGTCGGAACAACATTGATCTGGCCGATGGTGACGTCGCCGCCCCGGTCAATAGCATAATCGATCATTTTGTGGGCATGTTCCAGCTCTTCCTCTGCTTGTTTTTTCATCCAGTGAGCAAAACCGTTCAGTCCCAATTTCTTGAAATGGACGGACATGGAAAGATACAAGTTAGATGACCACATTTCTGCATTAACCTGCGCGTTAAATGCTTCAGATAATTTCTTGCTTAAAATCATAATTTTGTTTCCTTTCTTTCAGTTAGATTTATAATACAATACAATTTATACAGGCAAAGATATAGATAAAAAAATAATGGTCTGCTTTAATCGGATATTATTTTTCCTATAAAACAAACCATTATAAGCATTAGTTTATACGGGCGGACGATTATTTGATTTCAATAATCTTTTCAGCCTTCTTAATGTCTTCCTCACTCTTTTTCGGGATGATGATGTTCAACACACCATTCTCAACCTTTGCTTCGATTTTTTCTTTCTCGGCATTGTCAGGAAGAACCATTGTCTGTTGGAACTTGCTATAGGAGAATTCACGTCTCAGATAGCGTCCGTCTTTCTTGTCTTCGTTCTTTTCTTCTTTTTTCTCCATCGAAACGACCAGATTGTCGTTTTCGTCGATGCGGATGTTGAAATCATCTTTTGTCATGCCCGGAGCAGCAACTTCTACTCGATAGTCCTTTTCCGATTCAATTACATTGATGGCCGGAGCTGTAGAGTTTGCTTTAATCATCCAGTCGTTGTCAAACAAATCATTGAATACATACGGTAACCAATTTTGACTTCTTCTCATCGGTGTCATAATACAGTCCTCCAATTATTTAGTTAAACATTTATTTTATTTCTGCTTCCGTCTTGTCTCTGATCCGGAAGCATTATACTTACTTCAAACAATATGCCAAAGCAAAAGGATGAAAATCTGACAGTTAAAGAATGTTTTAGTATGAGAAAGATTGACAGAAAATGGACCATTTTGGCAGATTGATAGAGGTGGAAAAGTAATAACTCTTATCTTTATCCCCTGATTCTTATATTATCAAGTGCATGAAAAAGAAAATAGAAGCCTTCATCGGGCGTTTGCATATTGCAGTCCGGCATAATCCGGTCGAAGTGATCCTTGCTGCTTTGTTTTGCTGTTTTAGCTGTGCTTTGTATGAGACGAATAACACAAGACTGATGGCCGTTGTCCCTTATTTTCCGGCTTTCTTTCTGGTTACTTACAGTCTAAATTCTCTGACGGAAGGAAAACGCTGGCGGTTTGTCTATTATTTGTCTTTGCTATTCTTTATTCCGTTTTTCTGGAGGGAGAAAGATGTCTGGTCTGCCTTTTACTTGGTGACACTCGTAGTAGTTCAACTGTTTTATCTGGTTTGTGACTGGAGACGTGATAACGGGAGATTTGTCAGGAAAGGGCTTCGCTATCTCCGTGCTATGTGCTCAGCGGGATTGCTGGCAATGATTGCCTGGCTATTATCTGTGTCTATCTATTATTCTATCCAGTATATTTTCGAGATATGGCAATATGGAGACCGCCGGTTTATGGCATACTCATCGAGTTTTGCATTTGCCGGTATCATGCCGTTGCTTTTCCTCCTGTTTAACCAGGGGAAAGAAGAAGAGGGGAGCGCAGATAAATTGTTTAATGTGTTGCTCAACTATGTCCTCTCGCCGGCATTGTTGATATATGCGGTCATTTTGTATCTCTATTTTATTAAGGTGGCTGTTTTATGGTCTTTGCCTAAAGGGGCGATTGCTTATATTGTTGTCAGTTTTATTTCGGCGACCTTTATTCTGAAAGGTTGTCAGCCGTTCCTAAAAAAACGATATTATGACTGGTTCTATCGCTATTCCAGTTGGGCGGCACTTCCTGCACTGGTCATGTATTGGGTAGGGACTTTCTACCGGATAAACCAGTACGGATATACGGAAGCAAGGGTTTATCTGGTGGCGGTAGGAGCGATCCTTACAGGAGTCGTCTTGCTGTTTTTCTTTAAACGTGCAGGGCGCTACCTGTATGCGGCGGTGCTCGCCATCTTTTTGTTGTCGGCCGTGACTTATGTGCCGGGTATAACAGCGAAGGATATCGAGCGGATCTCGCAAGAGAAACGGGGAAATTATCCGATCAAGGAAGACCGTTACAACTATAATGACTATGATTATCTCTCTATTACGGATTATTCGCCTTTAAATATTACGGAGTACGAGACTTTGCAAGTTGTTGGACGCTATGATGAGGGAGGCATCAACTGTGTTATGAACTTGGATTCTTTCTATCTGCGCGACAAAGACCGGACGGTGATCTTTGGGGAAAACATGAATACTCTTCTTATCCGTCAAATGGAAAAGGCAGGTTTGGCTCCGACAGACTCGATCCCGAAAGAAATGTATCCGACAATCTTGCGATTAGATCTGGATTCGGCTTTATATGTGATAGGTGAAATATCCGCTTTTCGCAGTTCGCCGGATTCTACCTATGCCGTCTCGTATATAGGAGCAGGCTATTATCTGAAAAAAAGATTACCTTTGCCAACTGATAATAAATAGCAATTATGAAAAAGAATAATCAAAAAACTTTGTTTTCCGCACCCGACGGGAAGTCTTATCTGGTCCCGTTTCTGTTGATCACCAGTCTGTTTCTATTATGGGGGTTTGCCCATGGGTTGTTGGATGTATTGAATAAACATTTTCAGGGAGTCTTTACTATGACGAAAGCGGAGAGCGGCCTTGTGCAGTTCTCTACATATATCGCTTATTTCCTGATGGCGCTTCCTGCCGGTATGTTTATGAAGCGGTTCGGCTATAAGAAAGGGATTATTTTAGGATTATGCTTGTTCGCCATAGGAGCGTTCGCCTTTATTCCAGCGGCTTATCTGCATTCGGCTTCCCCGTTTTTAATCGCCTTGTTTGTGATTGCCTGCGGGCTTTGTATTTTAGAGACGGCGGCAAATCCTTATTCCACGATTTTAGGTCCGAAGGAGTCGGGAGCGCAACGCTTAAATCTGTCCCAGTCATTTAACGGGTTAGGCTGGATCTTAGGTCCTCTGGTTGGCGGTATGCTGATTTTCGGTGGGGCGGAGGATGACCCGTTTACGTTGACAAAACCTTATATCCTGGTTGGATCTATTGTCCTGCTGGTTGCTATTCTTTTCTTCTTTACCAAATTGCCGGAGGTGCAGGTGGAAGAAGAGACGGATGGGCATGTAAATGAAAATGCATGCCCATCCGCCGAAATTTCCATGTGGAGGCATCCGCAGTTTGTCCGAGCCATCGTTGCGCAGTTCTGCTATTGTGCGGCGCAGACGGGGATTTTTAGTTTCTTCATTAATTATGTGACGGAGGTAGACTCCTCTATGACGAATATCGAGGCTTCGCGTATCTTAGCTTTCGGAGGAATGGCATTGTTTATGATCGGTCGTTTGTCCGGCAGTTTTACGATGAAATGGATGAAGCCAGCCCGCCTTCTGACCTGGTTTGCATTGGCGGATGCGGTTTGTATGGCGCTGGTAGTCGTTTCCATAGGTACTATTTCGTTGTATGCCCTTTATCTGTCTTTCTTTTTTATGTCTATCATGTTCCCGACAATCTTCGCTCTTGGTCTGGAAGGGATGGGTGCTTATACGAAGAAAGCCTCTTCCTATATTGTGATGGGAGTGGCCGGTGGTGCCTTTGCCCCGATGCTGATGGGATATATTGGTGCGGAAAACATGGCGATCGGATTTCTGATTCCGCTGGCAGCATTCCTGTATATCCTGTTCTTTGCATTGAAATGTAAAAAGGATAGAGAAATTGCTTGATAATAAATAAAACATCTTATCTTTGGGAGAACTTATAAATCATATTATGATGAAACAATTAGTCTCTCTTATGGCTGTTTTAGCTTTGTTGGCCTTTAGTGCTTGTTCGGATGACGATAATTCGCAGATACCGAAAGAACTGTGTGCTCTGAACTTTAAGACTTATCCAGGATTGTGGCGACAATCGGATGCTTCAGTTGGTGTTTTGTTGCCTGATTTGAAGGCAAGTCAGGAAAATCAGTTTAACAGTAAGTATAGTGGGGAAAGAGATGGTGACACTTTATACTTAAAGCCTGCGGATGTTTCTAATACAGTTCTGTTGCCGTCAGACGGCTCTTCGTTAAACCTGATTTCTTATCAGCCTTACTCTGATCAATTGGATAAAGAAAATCTATCATTATCTATCGATCTTCGGGAGCAGGAAAAGTGGTATGCTGATGGGTTTAGAGCAAGTAATAGTATTTCGATTTCAGCTCCTGTCGATACAGCTGTTCTGATAAACATGGAAGATCGTCTTGCTACAATCGATCTGGTCGTGAGAGAATATGGTGAAGGAGATATACCGGTTAAATTGACAAAAGATAATATCTATGTTACTAAGGCTGCTTTATCCGGTACTTACTCATTCCAGAGTGGCAAGTTTGAAAATTTAACTGTCTTTGATAGGTATCCTTTTTCTCTTTTTGATGAATCTGGAAGGGCTAAAGGTGTTTTTATTCCAACGGATGATGATCTGACCGTAATTTATATAGATGAAAACGGGAAGGAATTCGTATTACCTATCAGAATCGCTGATGGAAGTGAAATTAAGGGAGTTCGTCTATTGCCAGGGACCAGGATTGTCGTTTCTATAATAATAAACAATCAACAGCAAGCGACTGCTTCCTTAAGTACGAAAGACAAGTTATGATTCTTACTGATTCAACATCTGATACAGCTTATCCAGCTTCGGAGCCATGATGATCTCCGTGCGACGGTTTTTGGCGCGTCCGTCGGCCGATTCGTTGTCGGCAACAGGCATGAATTCGCCACGGCCGCAAGGTTGTATCTGCAATGGGTTGACGCCGTAGTCTTTTGTCAGGATACGAACGACGGAAGTAGCACGCATCACGCTCAGATCCCAGTTGTCTTTGAACTGGACGGTGTTGATCGGCTTGCTGTCGGTATGGCCTTCGATGTAAACGTCGATGTCGGTCTGTTTGTTGAGGACCTCGGCCAGTTTAGCCAGAGCCTCTTTCCCACGTTTGTCTACGCGGGCGCTTCCCGATTCGAACAGGAGTTTGTCCGACATGGCGACGTAGACTTTCCCGTCTTTTTCACGCACTGTCAGTTCGTCGCTGCTGAAACCTAACAGGGCGTCTTTCACGCTGTTCAGGAGGTTTTGCACCCGTTCGTTCTGGGCGTTGATCATGTCCTGCAATTCGTTGATGGTACGTTCGCGTTCATCCAGTTCGCTCATTTTCTGGCTCAACAGGGAGTTCAGTTTTTCCTGCTCCGTCATGTTGGTGTTGAGCATACTTTGGTAGTTACGGATGTTTTTCCCCATGCGGGTGGTGTCTCGCTCGAGGGCGGCAAGGCGCGATGAGAGCTGGTCGCTGTTGTCGCGGCAGTTCACAAGTTGGTTCTGCAGGTCGTCTCCCCGGGCGATGGCTTCCAGGCGTCCGTTCTCGGCCAGCAGATATTTTTTCTTCGTCACACAAGAGGTGCAGACAAGCAGTGCGGAGACTGCAACTAATAGAACCTTTTTCATTGCATTCATAATTTTGGCGAATGTAATATTTATTACACATTACTTGTACCGGGTTTAGGATATTTGCAAATAATTAAACTATAATTAAGGCTGTATGAATATAAGAGAAATAATTGACACGGTACTTCCTACGCGGCGGGCGAGACTATTTGCTGTCGCAGCAGCGGGAGTCGTGTGTGGTCTCGGAGCCTATACTGTCTTTGCTTCCAGGGCGTGGAGCTACCTGTCGGATGATCCGTCGGGCTGCGTGAATTGCCATATCATGGCTCCCTACTATGCCACCTGGAACCATAGCTCGCACAGTCGTAACGCCACCTGTAATGATTGCCACGTACCCCATCAGAGTTTTGCCAGGAAATGGCTTTTCAAAGGCATGGACGGTCTGCGTCATGCCGCGGTATTCACGATGCGTGGCGAACCGCAGGTCATCCAGGCGCTCGACGGCAGTGCCGAGGTCATCATGGACAACTGCATCCGTTGCCATACGCAATTGAACACCGAGTTCGTCAGCACGGGCCGGATCGATCATGAAATGGCGCTTGCAGGGGAGGGGAAAGCCTGCTGGGACTGTCACCGCGACGTGCCTCACGGGGGAACGAACAGTCTGTCGTCCACGCCTAACGCCCTCGTGCCCTATCCGAAGACAAACACACCGCAATGGTTGAAGGATATGCTTACAGAATAACCGATAAATTAAAATGCAACAAATATGGAAAAGAAATTAAAATCATGGCAAGGCTGGTTATTGTTCCTCGGGACGATGGCAGTCATTTTTGTATTAGGCATGCTGGCCTCCTCCGTCACGGAAAGGCGGGCGGAAATAGTCAGTGTTTTCAACAACAAGAAGACGGAGATAAAAGACGTTGAAGGAAGAAACGAGCTGTTCGAGCCGAACTATCCGCGTGAATATCAGACTTGGACAGAGACGGCAGACACCAGCTTCAAAAGCCTCTATAACGGAAGCCAGGCGGTGGACGTGCTGGAACAACGTCCCAACATGGTCATTCTCTGGGCCGGCTATGCCTTCTCCAAAGACTATTCGACCCCTCGCGGGCACATGCATGCGATCGAGGATATGCGCCACACCCTCCGTGTCGGTTCCCCTATGACCGAAGAAGACGGAGGCCCGCAACCGGCCACCTGCTGGACCTGTAAAAGCCCCGATGTCCCGCGCATGATGCAGAGTATCGGAGCCGAAAACTTCTATAAGAGCAAATGGTCCGCCATGGGTAAGGAAATCGTGAACCCGATCGGCTGCGCCGACTGCCACGAACCGGAGAACATGAACCTCCGCATCAGCCGTCCCGCCCTGATCGAAGCCTTCCAGCGCCAGGGAAGGGACATCACGAAAGCCACTCCCCAGGAAATGCGTTCGCTGGTCTGTGCACAATGCCATGTGGAATATTACTTCAAGGGAGACGGCAAATACCTGACCTTCCCCTGGGATAAAGGTTTCACGGTGGAAGATATGGAAGCCTATTACGACGAAGCCGGCTTTTTCGACTACAAACATAAGCTCAGCCGTACCCCGATACTGAAAGCCCAGCACCCGGACTACGAACTTTCCATGATGGGAATCCACGGACAGCGCGGCGTCTCCTGTGCCGACTGCCACATGCCTTACAAGAGCGAGGGCGGTGTGAAGTACAGCGACCACCACATCATGAGCCCGCTCGCCATGATCGACCGTACCTGCCAGGTATGCCACCGGGAGAGCGAAGAGACCCTGCGTAACAACGTCTACGAACGTCAGAACAAGGCCCGCGAAATGCGCGACCGCCTGGAAACAGAGCTTGCAAAAGCCCACATCGAAGCCAAGTTTGCCTGGGACAAGGGAGCCACCGAAGAACAAATGGCCCCCGTCCTGAAACTCCTCCGCCAGGCACAATGGCGCTGGGACTTCGGCGTCGCCTCCCACGGAGGAGCCTTCCACGCCCCGCAGGAGATCCAACGTATTTTAGGTAACGGAACCGACCGTGCCCTGCAAGCCCGCCTGGCTATCTCCAAAGTGCTGGCAAAGTTAGGCTATACCGACGACGTACCGATGCCCGACCTGTCGACAAAGGAAAAAGCACAGCAATACATCGGCCTCGATATCCCGGCCGAACGCGCCCAGAAAGAGAAATTCCTGAATACAGTCGTTCCGAAATGGCTCGAAGAAGCCAAAGCGAACAACCGCCTGGTAAAAAACAGTTGATATGTGGAACAAGCCCTGGAGATACGCTGAAGGTTGTGCGATAGGCGCCGGATTATTAGTGACCGGCCTTATCCTGCAACTCACCGCCGGACATGTCGATGCCGCCTTTTTCCGGTATCCGGTCAACCTGTCGTTCGGCGGAGCCTATCTCATCCTGCTCCTGATCCTACACCTTCTGAGCCGGCGAAGTGCAGCCCTGCGCTGGTTTGCCGGCCTGGAAGCCAGTATAACGTCATTGTGTTTTTGGTTGGTATTAGTCGTTCTGATGGGGCTCACTCCGCAAGTGGCCCCATCGGAACACCCTTCCGTCGGATTGATCGCCCGGTTAGGGTTCGACCGGATGACTACCTCATGGCCTTTCGTGCTGCTTTTCCTCTATGTGCTGACGGTCTTGGGACTGGTGACGCTCCGTAAGCTCGCCCGTTTCCGGTGGAAAGACATCCCGTTCGCCCTAAACCACGCCGGACTGTTCATCACGCTCTGGGCGGCCATCCTCGGAAACGGCGACCTGCAACGTCTGCGCATGTCCGTAAGCGAAGGAACGGCCGAATGGCGTGCGACGGACGAAACCGGCGGCATGGTCGAACTCCCGCTTGCCGTCGAGCTGAAAGCCTTCACGATCGACCAATACCCGCCCAAACTCATGATAATCGACAACACAACCGGTAAAGCGCAACCTGAAGGACAGCCCGTTAACCTCCTGGTGGAAGAGCCGCCCCTTTCCGGTTCCTTGTTAGATTGGACGGTCGAGGTCACCGGCTTCCTCCCGATGGCCGCCTGCGTAGCGGATAAGGACACCGTGAATTTCGTCGGCTTCCAATCCGAAGGCGCGACCTCTGCGCTGTATGTGAAAGCGCTGAACCGGAAAGACGGCAGTCGCCGCGAAGGTTGGGTAAGCTCCGGTAACTACATGTTTCCCTACGTCACCCTGCCGTTGAGCGATTCCGAAGTCCTTGTCATGCCCGAACGCGAGCCGAGACGCTTCGCCTCCGATGTGACAGTCTATACGAAAGAGAAACAGAAGAAAGAGGCCCTGATCGAAGTGAACAAACCACTCTCCGTCGGCGGCTGGAAGATTTACCAGCTCAGTTACGACGAGACGATGGGGAGATGGAGCAAAATCAGCATCTTCGAACTGGTCCGCGACCCCTGGTTGCCGGTCGTGTACACCGGAATCTGTATGATGTTGGCAGGAGCCGTCTGCCTGTTCGTTTTTGCACCGAAGAAAAAGGAGAATTGATATGGATTGGAACTATTTTATCTGTTTTGCATTTCCCGCCCTCCTCTGTTGGGGAATAAGTGCCTGGATGGCCTACCGCCCGGGACGCTTCGGAAGTGCCGTCATCCTCAACCTGTCAGGGTTGGCAATCTTCTTCGCCTTTATCGTCGGCATGTGGATATCGCTCGAACGCCCGCCCCTCCGGACGATGGGGGAGACGCGCCTCTGGTACTCCTTCTTCCTTCCGGTAGCCGGGCTGATCACCTACGTCCGCTGGCGGTATAAATGGATCCTTTCGTTCAGCACCCTGCTTGCCGGCGTGTTCATCTGTATCAATCTCCTGAAACCGGAGATACACAACAAGACGCTTATGCCCGCCCTGCAAAGCCCCTGGTTCGCTCCGCACGTCATCGTCTATATGTTTGCCTACGCCATGCTGGGTGCGGCTGCCATCTTCGCCCTTTACCTGCTGTTCCACCGGAAAGGGCAGTCGATCGACACCGACCGGATGGCCCTTTGCGACAACCTGGTCTACGTCGGCACCGCTTTCCTGACCATCGGCATGCTCTTCGGGGCTATCTGGGCGAAAGAAGCCTGGGGGCACTACTGGAGCTGGGACCCGAAAGAAACCTGGGCCGCCGCCACCTGGTTAGCGAACCTCCTGTATATCCACTTCAGGCTCAACCGGCAGGCGCGCCACCGGGCCGCACTCGGTTTGCTGCTCTTCTCCTTCATCCTCCTGCAAGTTTGCTGGTTCGGGGTGAACTACCTGCCGTCTGCGCAGGGGAAAAGCGTGCATACCTATAATATAGAATAACTAAACACTAAAAAATAGATCGTATGAAGAAACTGATGTACATCCTCTCAGGCCTCGTCCTGTGGAGTTCCGGCATGGTGCATGCCGAAGAAAAAGAAAACACGGAAGCGAAGGAGAACACCTTCTCCATGAATATCCAGATACGTCCGCGAGCCGAGTACCGCAACGGCGTCCTTTTCCCCCGCAATAAAGGAGACGAGGCAACGGGCTTCATCAACAACCGCGCACGCCTTTCGATGAACTACGAGCGTGACAACCTCTCCATCGGACTCTCCGCCCAGCACGTCGGCGTATGGGGACAAGACCCGCAAATCGACAAGAACGGCCGCTTCATCCTCAACGAAGCCTGGGCACAGTTGGATTTCGGTCACGGCCTTTTCGCCAAGCTCGGCCGCCAATCCTTGGTGTACGACGACGAACGCATCCTCGGCGCACTGGACTGGAACGTGGCCGGACGCTACCACGACGCCCTCAAATTAGGATATCAGAACGCCGAAAACCAGCTCCACCTCATCCTCGCCTTCAACCAGAACGACGAGAAGACGATCGGCGGAACCTACTACGCCCCCGGCGCACAGCCCTATAAGACGATGCAAACCCTCTGGTACCAGCATACCTTCAGCCCGGATTTCCGTGCCTCTTTCCTCTTTATGAACCTCGGCATCGAACCGGCCGACCCCGAAACGAAAAAGGCCGATACGAAGTACATGCAGACCCTCGGGACAAACCTCTATTACCTGCCGGGCAACTGGACCTTCGGCGGAACCTTCTACTACCAGTTCGGCAAGACCGTCACCAACCGCGACATCTCCGCCTTCATGTGGGCCCTCAACGCCGCCTGCCAGATCGATCCGCACTGGAAGATCGGCATCGGCAGCGACTACCTGAGCGGAGCCGGTGACGATCCCGACGGCACGTACAAAGCCTTCGACCCGCTCTACGGAACCCACCATAAGTTCTACGGCGCCATGGACTACTTCTACGCCTCCAAATTTATCGACAACAACACGAATCCCGGCCTGTGGGACAACCAACTCTCCGTCGCCTACAAACCGTCGAAGAAAGTCAACCTCTCGCTCGCCTACCACTACTTCTCGGTCACCGGCGATGTCTACGTAGGCCCCGGCGAAGAGGCAAGCCGCAGCTTGGGATCGGAACTCGACTTCCAGGTGGACTGGCAGATCATGAAAGACGTGAAACTCTCCGCCGGCTATTCGACGATGCTTGCCGGAGAAACGATGGAAATCGTCAAAGGCGGTCATCCGTCGAGCTGGCAGGATTGGGGATGGCTGTCGTTAAACATCAATCCGCGCGTATTTATGACGAAATGGTGAGTTGCTTAGTACCGGAAAAGTCCTATCTTTGCCGGAGGGGAACAAATCCGGTACTAAACGATAAACATTATGGATATTCACGACATATTTAAAATTCCGCTCTTCAGGGACTTTACCCTGAAGATGCAGGAAGAATTGCTCGACAGGATAGAATATACGGTGGACCATTATCCGAAGGGCGAAACAATCATCCGGCAGGGAACCTCTTGTAACGCCCTGCACATTCTTCTGGAAGGAAAGCTCAATGTAGACGTGACCGACGTCTCCGGAAACGTAGTCCGCGTAGAGGTCATCCAGGCCCCGCGCACCTTTGCCACTCCGCATATATTTGCCGAAAAGAACCAGTTCCCCGCCACCTTTACCGTAGAAGAAGACGTCACCCTCATGCGCATCGCCAAATCCGATTTCTTTGCCTTGATGCACAGCATGCCGCAACTGCTGCACAATTTCCTCTGCGTCAGCACCAGTTGCAACCGCTGTACGATGACCCGCCTTCGCGTCCTCTCGTTCCGGGGAATCCGGAGTCGCTATATTTATTACCTGCTCGACCACCTGAAAGAGGGTTCGAGTGTTGTCGAGCTGGAACACAACCAGGTGCAGCTTGCCGAATACTTTGGCGTGACGCGCCCCGCCCTGTCCAAAGAGATCAATAAACTTGTCGACAGCGGCTTTATCGAAATCTCCCGCAACAAAGTCCGTATTTTGAACAGGCAGGCATTGACTTGTATGTTATGAGGCATATCTCTGAAGAATATATTATATTTGCCCCGTCGGAAAAGAATGGAAAAGATGGGAAAAGTATTGATTATCGATGATGAAAAGCAGATCCTGAGCCTGTTGTCCCGCATTATCGGGCTGGAAGGTTACGAGGTGCTTCAGGCGGCAAGCTGCAAGGCCGGGATCAGGCAATCCGAACAGCATAGTCCCGAGGTGATCCTGTGCGACGTCTGCCTGCCGGACGGGAGCGGGGTGGAGCTTGTCTCCGAACTGAAACGCCTATGCCCCCTTTCGGAAGTCATCCTGCTCACGGCACACGGGAACATCCCCGACGGCGTGCAAGCCATCAAGAACGGCGCATTCGACTATATCACCAAAGGCGACGACAATAACAAAATCCTTCCTCTGATCGCCAAGGCCATGGAAAAGGCCACCGCCGCCTGCAAGCAGCAGAAAGCCGCCGCCCCGGTAGTCGGCAAACAATACTCTTTCGATACCATCATCGGCCAATCGCCCGCCATACAGGAAGCCATCGTCCTGGCCCGTAAGGTGGCCGCCACCGATGTCCCCGTCCTGCTGACCGGCGAAACCGGCACGGGAAAGGAAGTCTTCGCCCAGTCCATCCACCAGCACAGTTCCCGTAGCGATAAAGCCTTTGTCGCCATCAACTGCTCGTCCTTCAGCCGCGACCTGTTAGAAAGCGAGATGTTCGGCCACAAGGCGGGAGCCTTCACCGGCGCCCTGAAAGAGACGAAAGGTTTGTTTGAAGAAGCCGACAACGGCACGATCTTCCTCGACGAGATCGGCGAGATGGCCTTCGACCTGCAAGCCAAGCTGCTCCGCATCCTCGAAACCGGCGAATTTATCAAGATCGGCGACACGAAGCCCCTTAAAGTAAATGTACGCGTGATAGCCGCCACCAACCGCGACTTAGCAAAAGAGATCGCCGACGGCCATTTCCGCGAAGACTTGTTCTACCGCCTTTCCGTTTTCCAGATACACCTGCCGCCGCTTCGTGAACGGACGGGCGACATCCCGTTGCATGTCCGGGCATTTGTTTCCGCCCTCTCCTCCAAAATGGGAAAAGACATTCGGACGATCTCGCCCGATTATATCAGCATCCTGAAGCAGTACCCCTGGAAAGGAAACGTACGCGAACTACGCAACGTCGTGGAGCGCAGCCTGATTATCTCCGAAGGCGACACCCTGACGCCCGACACCTTGCCACTTAACATGCAGACCCCGCAGACCGACGCCGACGGAAGCTATTCAGGCTTCGACCTCAGCGGCGTCGAAAAGATGCATATCCAGAAAGTCTTGAAATATACCAACGGCAACAAGACGGAGACATCCCGCCTGTTAGGAATCGGCCTGACCACGCTCTACCGGAAGATCGAGGAATACGGTCTTTGACCTTCCGCAATTCTCCTCGTTTTTTTCCATAAATAGTTACTTTTTCCTCAAAGCCACTTTTTTGCCCTGATTTCCCCTTTTTAGAGAAGGATGATAATTGAGAAGTCCTACCCATCAAAACCCTTTCTACATCAGGGTTTCAACAGATAGGACTAAACAAAGTGGGAAAGGGGGCTTTCCCATCATTCACAAAAACGAAAACGTTAAAAAATAGGAGAATGGAGAGTCTCGTGCGTTGAAAAACAACGGGCGAAATGTTAATGTTAAATGACTAACGAAAACGTACGTTTTTTTTAGTCATTTGCAAATGTAGAATAAATATTTTAAAAATCAAGGGATATCGTAATTAAAATGCGCTTGTATACTATTTTTTGCGTATATTTGTCCCCTGTAAGAGGAAGATAAGTCTGTCTGAATTTTCAACGGAAAAAATGACTAAAAAAAACGTACGTTTTCGTTAGTCATTTTAGTGTTAACAAACATAAAACAAAAAACAGACAAAGGCTCGCAAGGGCCCGCCTTAAAAGCAAAAAATATGGAAAACGCAACAGATGACACCCCACCCAACCATTCGTAACCTTATCGAAGGACAAACAGGTAGTCGGTAATCCTTCGATAACCCTATGAATCCGCAAAAGACAAGTCAAAAGCATTTCGATAACCTTACGGATGCACAAACGACCTGTCGAATACGTATTAATAGTCTTATCGATCGATAAAAAGCCAGTGCAGCGCGCAAAAAAATAGTATCGGAGGATCAGATGACCGGTCTTTGGCGCTTTCGTAGGCTTATCGAGCCATTTCCTTTATGTCATACGCCTCCCGATAAACCGTGGACGCCGGAAATAACACAATAATGGATAATTAAATAGGGTATATATGTCAAAAATACAATCGTTCGGAACAAAGACAAGATTAAAAGTCAACGAACTGTTAGCCTTCGGCAGAGAAATAGAGGCTGCCATCGTAGAAAGAAATGCGGATACGCTTAAAATAACAGATGTATTTGCAGAATATCAGACAAAACTTCAAGTATTGGACGACGGAATCGTAATCGTTGCAAAAAGCGCCTATACGGCAGAGATGAATACAGCCGGAGCCTACCGGAATAATATCCATATCGGTATCATTGAACATATCCGTACCGGTATGCGTCACTTTAAAGCCGATATAAAGGAAGGGGCTACCCGTTTGCAGCCTCTTGTCTCTACTTATACGGGCGCGCAGACCAGAGGGTTCGATGATCAGACGGGATTCGAATACAACTTTATACAGGAACTGGAATCCGATAAGTATAAGGCGGACATAACGTTGCTCGGGCTTGACGAATGGGTGGCGGAGCTTAAGAGGGCTAATGACCAGTGCGCCCTTCTCACTTCCAACCGTTCAAAAGAAAAATCAGAAAAAGCCGTTAAGAACAGTACGACGATCAACCGTCCTATTTTCGAGAAGACATACGATGCGTTGGTCGAATATCTGAATGCACTCGCTCTTATTAACGGAGATACGCTATACACAGAACTTTTTTCATGGTGGAATGCTCGCATAGACCATTATCGCGTTGTTATTTCTAACAACTTGGGCGCTGGGAAGGGAGGTCAGACAGGCGGTGGTAACAAGCCGCCTGTCATAACCGGCGGAAGCGGCGGCGGAAGCGAAGAAGAACGTCCGGGAGAACTATAAAATGCAGGCCGGAGTTGTATATATGATTCTTTATAGCCCCTTTCGGATGGCTATTGTCAGTTATGATCCTATGTATTTCATACAACTGGCCTCTATTTTTATACTCGTCATCCTTATACCGTTCTTTCTTTTCGAAGGAAGAAAGTTCAAATATAAAGTGAAGGACCTGAAGAGTGTCGAGGAAGCGGTAATCACCCGTTTGCTCGACTCTATGTCTGCCAATTTTGCTTTCGTGGATCTCGACGGGACCATCCGGTATGTGAATCAACGTGTATTCAAATATCTGGATGTCAACAGGAAAGGTTTGGTCGGTAAAAAGGTGACGGATGTACTCTCGATCTTTCATGAGCAGTCGGATATTCTTCCGGATATATTGGAAGAGTTGAGGCAGGGGACAGAATCTATAGAATTTAAAACGGATACCTATCTAAGCGAGAAAGACCGGGATGCGATCCAGTTAATCGAGGGAGCGGCCTTCGGCATACGGGACCGGAACGGACAATTGCTGTATATCTTGTTTTTCTTCCGGAATGTAAATAAAGAGAAGAGGCAGCAGTACACGATGGATATGATTTTGAACCGGACGCATATCTTTCCCTGGACAATCGAGATAAATACCGGCGTGCTGACGATCGATCCGCGTTATTTCGACTATTTGGGAAGGCCGGTCGATAATAATACGATTACGACCGAAGACTTTCGGGCGATCATCCATCCCGATGATGTCGATGCGGTGTTTGAATCATTGACCGGACAGTTCAACGGGGCGTCGTTGGATGCTTACGTATCCTACAGGCTTATGCGTGGCGACGGTACGTGGGAATGGTTTGAGGCCCAATCCACCTACATGAAGAGCGTGTCGGGTTCTCCTTTCCAGCTTATCGGCATCTGTATGAGTACGCAAAAATACAAGGAAACGGAAATCAGGCTACAAGAGGCGTTGGAGAAAGCGAGACAAAGTGAAGAGCTGAAGACCGCGTTCTTAGCGAATATGAGCCACGAGATCCGGACGCCGCTGAACGCGATATTGGGATTTTCCAATCTTCTCACCGACGAGGATGTAAAGATGGGGAGTGACGAAGCGAGGGAGTATTCCAATATAATCAACCAGAACGGGCAGCATCTGCTGACGCTGATCTCCGATATCCTGGATCTTTCGAGGATCGAATCGAACCAGATGGTGTTCGATATGCAGTCATATTCTTTGAATGCGCTGCTGACGGATATTTATAAAACGCAGTCTCTCCGGATGACGCCGGAGGTCGGGTTGGTCTTGCAGATGCCGGAGTATAACACCTATCTGACGACCGATAGCATGAGATTGACGCAGGTGGTGAACAACCTGATCAATAATGCCCGTAAGTTCACGAAAGAAGGTTCCATCCGGTTTGGCTACCGTCTGGAAGACGACGGCAGGAACGTCTACATCTTCGTGTGCGACACGGGATGCGGTATGGAACAGAAAGAACTCTCCCAGATTTTTGATCGCTTTTACAAAGGAAGCTCGCACATCCCCGGAACGGGGCTGGGATTATCCATCTGTAAAACAATCGTGGAGAAATTAAATGGAAACATAACAGTTATATCAGAAAAGGGAATGGGAACCGAAATCATTTTACATTTTTATTTGAATGAGTGAATTGTGAGAATTTATGTTTTTTGATCACTCAGAGAGCCGTGCCTGCGAAGGTACGGCTTTTTTCATTTTGAAACGCCGACCTTTTCAAAATGGAAGGGTTTGCATCGTCCCGGAATTTTATGCCGAAGGCTTAACTCCTTGATACTCTTTTCTTCATAAAAACTTTCTCCTCTTTGGCACGCCGTTGGCATATAGAACGGCGAGACGATGAATAGTATTAACTCTAAAAGTATTTTAATATGTTGGAAAATGAATTTGTGTCTTTTGGCTTTTTGTGCGTGGTGGGGGTGGCCTGCTACTGGTTTTTCTTTAAGTGTGTGGATTGGTTCGAGAAGATTTAGGAAAGGAGGAAGATTATGTTTGCAGCACTGTTTGTACTCTGCTTGGTTATCTTCGGGTATCTGATGTATGTGTTGGTCAGGCCCGAAAAGTTTTAAACAATTAGTTTAGGTGAAAAGATGAATACGGAATTATTAGGTAGCATTATCCAGATCGTTTTGATGGTCGTTCTGGCTTATCCGTTAGGTAAGTATATTGCAATGGTATATAAAGGGGAGAAAACCTGTTTTGATTTTCTGGCCCCGGTAGAAAGATGGATCTTTAAAATCTGCGGGATCGACCCGAAGGAGGAGATGAGTTGGAAAAGTTTCCTGAAGGCGCTCCTGACGGTCAACCTTTTCTGGTTCTTTTGGGGTATGATCCTGCTGTGGACGCAACAGTACCTGCCCTTGAATCCGGATGGCAATGCCGGACAGTCGTCCCATTTGTCATTCAATACATGTATCAGCTTCATGGTCAACTGTAACCTGCAACATTATAGCGGAGAAAGCGGGTTGACCTATTTCACGCAATTATTCGTCATTATGCTGTTCCAGTTCATCACGGCCGCTACGGGAATGGCCGCCCTTGCCGGTATCTTCAAGGCGATGGCTGCCAAGACGACGAAGACGATCGGTAACTTCTGGGACTTGCTGATGAAGAGTTGCACCCGTATCCTGCTGCCGTTGTCGTTGGTTGTCGGGTTTATCCTGATCCTGCAAGGGACGCCGATGGGATTCGACGGAAAGATGCAGCTTACGACATTGGAGGGCAACGAGCAACAAATCTCGCAAGGTCCGGCCGCCGCCATCATCCCGATCAAGCAATTGGGGACGAACGGGGGAGGCTACTTCGGCGTAAACTCTTCGCATCCGCTTGAAAACCCGACCTACCTGACCAATATGGTGGAATGCTGGGCGATCCTGATCCTCCCGATGGCGATGGTCTTTGCGTTGGGATTCTATCTGAAAAGGAAGAAGTTGTCTTATACGATTTTCGGTATCATGCTCTTTGCCTACTTGGTTAGTGTGGGTATTAATACCTATTACGAGATGAACGGCAACCCGAAGATCGCTGAAATGGGAATCGACCAGGCAGCCGGCGCGATGGAAGGCAAGGAAACACGGCTCGGTGCAGCCGCCACGGCCCTATGGAGTTGTACGACGACGGTCACTTCCAACGGCTCGGTCAACGGGATGCACGACAGCACGATGCCGCTAAGCGGGATGATGGAGATGTTGAACATGCAGATCAATACCTGGTTCGGCGGCGTCGGGGTAGGATTTATGAATTACTATGCTTTTCTGATTATCGCCGTCTTTATCAGTGGTCTGATGGTCGGCCGTACGCCTGAGTTCTTAGGCAAGAAGGTGGAGGCGCGTGAGATGAAGATCGCCACGATCGTGGCGTTGGCTCATCCGTTTGTGATCCTGATCGGTACGGCGGTGGCTTGCTATTATTATGTCTATAATCCGGCCTTCGTGGAGGCGGAGGGAGGTTGGTTGAACAATCCCGGGTTTCATGGGCTGAGCGAGATGCTTTACGAATATACTTCTTCTTCCGCCAATAACGGTTCGGGCTTCGAGGGGCTTGGCGATAATACCTGGTTCTGGAACTTTACGACAGGTCTTGCGCTGATCATCTCGCGCTACCTCCCGATCGTCGGACAGGTTGCCATTGCCGGTCTGCTGGCGCAAAAGAAGTTTATACCGGAAAGTGCGGGGACATTAAAGACGGACACTGCGACATTTGCCGTGATGACCTTCAGCGTGATCTTTATCGTGGCTGCCCTGTCTTTCTTCCCTGCACTGACCTTAGGGCCGATTGCCGAATATTTTAGCATTTATCTTTAAGTTGAATATCGAGTATTGAAAATTGAAAAGTAATACGATGAAAGAGAATCGATCTGCTTCTTTGTTTCCGAAGGAGCTTGTTATAGAAAGCCTGAAACAGTCGTTCGTCAAGTTGGACCCCCGGACGATGTTCCGTAACCCGATTATGTTTATCGTCGAAGTGGTGACCTTCGTGATGTTGATCGTGACGGTTTGGGCGGCGGCTACAGGCAATACCGCACAGGGGTCGGCCGGGTATAATATAGTTGTTTTCACAGTGCTGTTCCTGACGCTGCTCTTTGCCAACTTTGCCGAAGCGATCGCCGAGGCGCGTGGCAAGGCGCAAGCCGACAGCCTGCGTAAGACCCGCGAGGAGACGCCTGCAAAACGGGTGGAAGCAAACGGGACGATCACGACGGTGAGCAGTTCGCAATTGAAAAAAGGTGATGTCTTTATCTGCGAGGCAGGCGACACGATCCCTTCCGACGGCGAGATCATCGAGGGGTTGGCTTCGATCGACGAGAGTGCCATTACGGGCGAGTCGGCTCCGGTCATCCGCGAGGCCGGGGGCGATAAGAGCTCTGTGACGGGTGGAACGAAAGTGCTGTCCGACCAGATCCGGGTGATGGTGACGACACAGCCGGGCGAGAGCTTCCTCGACAAGATGATCGCCCTTGTGGAAGGCGCTTCACGGAAAAAGACGCCGAATGAGATTGCTTTGACGATCTTGTTGGCCGGTTTCACGTTGGTGTTTGTGGTTGTATGCGGTACGTTGAAGCCGCTTGCCGACTATTCGGGAACTCAAATTACCATTGCGGCCTTCATCTCCCTGTTTGTTTGTCTGATCCCGACTACCATCGGAGGGCTGCTGTCCGCGATCGGTATTGCCGGTATGGATCGTGCCTTGCGGGCCAACGTAATAACCAAATCCGGCAAGGCTGTAGAGACAGCCGGCGACATAGACACCCTGTTGCTCGACAAGACTGGAACGATCACGATCGGCAATCGTAAAGCGACACAGTTCTATCCGGTAGCCGGGGTCGACGAACATTCTTTCGTACAGGCTTGCCTGATGGCTTCCCTTTCTGACGAGACGCCCGAAGGCAAATCGATCGTCGAACTGGGGCGCGAGCGTGGCATCCGCATCCGCGATCTGAGCACTTCGGGTTCCCGGATGATCAGATTCACCGCCGAGACGAAGTGTTCGGGTGTCGACCTGAAAGACGGAACCCGTATCCGCAAAGGCGCTTTCGATGCCATCCGCCGGATGAGCGAGGCTGCCGGAAACAAGTACCCGGAGGAGGTGGCCGGACGGGTCGAAAAGATCACCGGCAACGGCGGTACTCCGTTAGTGGTTTCGCAAGACGATTACATCATCGGTGTGATCGAGTTGCAGGATATCATCAAACCGGGCATCCAGGAACGTTTCGAACGGTTGCGCAAGATGGGTGTCAAGACGGTGATGGTGACGGGTGATAACCCTTTGACAGCTAAATATATCGCCGAGAAGGCCGGTGTGGACGATTTTATTGCCGAAGCCAAGCCGGAGGATAAGATGAATTACATCAGGAAAGAACAGGAAGCCGGCAAACTGGTGGCTATGATGGGCGACGGGACGAACGACGCCCCAGCACTGGCGCAGGCAAACGTAGGGGTTGCCATGAACAGTGGTACACAGGCGGCAAAGGAAGCCGGCAATATGGTGGACCTGGACAACGATCCGACGAAGTTGATCGAGATCGTGGAGATCGGCAAGCAGTTGCTGATGACGCGCGGTACGCTGACGACCTTCAGTATCGCAAACGATGTGGCGAAATATTTCGCAATCGTTCCGGCTCTGTTCATGGTGGCGATCCCGCAGTTGGCGGCTCTGAACGTCATGTGTTTGCATAGTCCGGAAAGTGCGATCCTGAGTGCGGTGATTTTTAATGCCATTATTATCCCAATCCTGATTCCGTTGGCTTTGCGGGGGGTGGCTTATAAGCCTATAGGGGCTTCGGCTTTGCTGCGCCGTAACTTATTAATCTATGGGGTGGGCGGCGTGATCGCTCCGTTCATCGGAATCAAGTTGATCGACATGGTGATCTCTCTTTTTTTCTAAGTATAAATATCTCTTGACACTGCGCGCCGCCTGGCGGATGTTTCTGCATGATCCGGAAAGGCTGCCGGGCGGCAGCGGGTGTTTCGCAATTAAGAACGTAAAGAAAATCAAATCATATGATATCGAATCTGTTTAAATCATTTAAGCTGACGATTGCTTTCTGCATTCTCTTCAGTGTCAGTTATATCTTCATCCTGTGGCTTTTTGCGCAGGTAGCCGGTCCGAATAAGGGCAATGCCGATGTGGTCGAACTGAACGGCCGTATAGTAGGTGCAGCCAACGTGGGACAGCAATTTACAAAGGATATTTATTTCTGGGGCCGCCCGTCGCATGCGGGTGACGGTTACGACGCTTCCAGCTCGGCGGGCAGCAACAAAGGACCGTCCAACGAAGAATATCTGGCGGACATACAGGCGCGTATCGACACCTTCCTCGTACATCATCCCTACCTGAAACGTGAACAGGTTCCTGTCGAAATGGTCACCGCCAGCGGTTCCGGCCTCGATCCGGATATTTCCCCGAAAGCTGCCTACGCGCAAGTGCAACGGGTGGCCGAGGCACGCGGTATCTCTCCGGAAAAGGTGATGGCTATTGTCAACGCGAATGTCGAAGGCCCGCTGTTGGGACTGTTCGGCCCGGAGAAAGTCAACGTCCTGAAGTTGAACGTGGCTTTAGAGAAGTTGGAAACAAGTAATCGGTAAATAAAATAAGAATAAAATATGAACTCGATAATCAAAAAGGCATTAGCCGTAGTAATAACAGTTTCTTTCAGCTCCTTCGGGATGATGAAAGCGCAGGATGACGAAAGCGGGGCGACATTCAACGTCCAGGGCGACCTGGTAAGCTCCTATATCTGGCGTGGTATGTACCAGACGGGGGCCAGCTTCCAGCCTACATTTTCCTTCGGCATCGCCGGCTTCTCTCTGACAGCCTGGGGATCGACCGACTTCGACGGGTATCAGGCTGCGGAAGGACTTGCCAACAAGGAAATCGACCTGACGGCTGCTTATACGTTCGCCAATTCCGGCCTGATCTTGTCTGTCGCCGACCTCTGGTGGGCCGGACAGGGGGCCAACAAGTACTTTAACTTTAAGAGCCATGAGACGGCACATCACTTCGAGGCAGGCCTGGCTTACACCTTTCCCGTAGAGAAGTTCCCGCTGTCGGTGGCCTGGTACACGATGTTTGCCGGACAGGACAAGGATGCGGAAGGCGGTCAGAACTATTCCTCTTATGTCGAGCTGAACTATCCGTTCTCTGTGAAACGTGTCGATCTGAACGTCACCTGTGGGTTGGTTCCTTACAAAGCACCACAGTATTGTACCAACGGCTTTGCCGTTACGAACGTGGCGTTGAAAGGAACTACCGCGATAAAGGTTACGGATTCGTTTTCTTTACCTATTTTTGCACAGGCCATCTGGAATCCCCGGTTGGAAGATGCGCACCTGGTCTTCGGCTTTACATTGAAACCGTAAACAGTAATTCAGGCAAATGAACAGAGAAGAGAGCGTACAACACTTTTTGGATTTGCTGAAAAAGTCCCGTCGCGGTAACTTCAAAATCTACATCGGCATGATTGCCGGTGTGGGCAAGTCGTACAGGATGTTGTCGGAGGCGCACGAGTTGCTTCGCAGCGGGATAGATGTGCAGGTCGGCTACATCGAGACGCATGGCCGGGCCGAGACAGAGGCGTTGGTTAAGGGGCTTCCCCTTATCCCGCGCCGAAAGTCGTTTTACAAGGGCAAGGAGGTCGAAGAGATGGATCTGGACGCTATCCTGAACATCCGTCCCGAAGTGGTGATCGTCGACGAACTGGCCCATACCAACGTGGAGGGCAGCAAGAACGAAAAGCGTTGGCAGGACGTGATGGACATCCTGGAGGCGGGGATCAGCGTGATTACCGCCGTCAACATCCAGCACCTCGAAGGGCTGAATGAAGAAGTGCAGGATATCGCCGGCATTGAAGTGAAAGAACGCATTCCCGACAGTGTGCTGGAGCAGGCGGACGAGGTGGTGAACATCGACCTTACCGCCGACGAGCTGGTGGCACGCCTGAAAGCCGGTAAGATTTATAAGCCGGACAAGGTGCAGACGGCGCTGAACAATTTCTTTAAGTCCGAAAACATCCTGCAGCTCCGCGAACTGGCATTGAAGGAGGTGGCTTTGAGGGTGGAAAAGAAGGTTGAAAACTCTGTCCCTGTCAATACGGGTGTCCGTCATGAAAGATTCCTCGCTTGTATCAGCAGCCACGAGAAGGCGCCGCGGAAGGTGATCCGTAAGGCGGCACGCTTAGCTACGCGGTATAATTCGAAGTTTTTCGTTCTGTATGTCCAGACTCCGCGTGAAAGTATAGACAGGATACCGTTGGCCAATCAGCGGTACCTTTCGAACCATTTCAAACTGGCTACCGAGCTGGGCGGTGAAGTGATCCAAATCCAATCGGAGAACATCCCGGAAAGTATCGTGCAAGTGTGCAGGGAGAAACAGATTACGACGGTGTGCGTGGGAAAACCTTCGTTTGGCCTTCGTTCCGTACTGGTGTCGATCTTCCGGTACAGGACCTTGTTAAATAGTTTGTCGCAGTTGAATATTGACCTGATAATAATAGCATAGTGTATGGATAAGCTCTTTAGTCTGAAAATAAAAACGAAACTGACCTCCGGTATCGGTTTGTTGTTTACGTTGATTGTCCTGCTTGGCGGTGTGGCGGTCAAGAACATTACGGATATGTCTGCCGACACGCAGAACATCCTGGCGGATAATTATAATTCGCTTCTCTATTCCCGCCGGATGCTGGATGCCCTCGAACGGATTAAGACGGACCCGACAGCACGTACGGAGTTCGAAAGGAACCTCGAACTGCAAAAGAAGAATATCACCGAGGTCGACGAAAACGTGGCGACGGCGCACCTGGTCACACAGTATGAGGCGATGCACCGTAGCCAGAACGACACGACTATCCGGCGTGTCAGGACAGCCCTCAATGACATCATGACCTTGAATATGGCGACGATCTACCGGAAAAGCCAGGTTGCCGGGCATACGGCGGACCAGGCGTTACTCTGGATATGTATCATTGCGATGGCTTGTATCCTGATCGCTTTTGCATTTCTGATCCGCCTGCCCCGTTCCATCACGACGCCGATCCGCAAACTGACCGATGGCATAATGGAGATCGCAAACCATAATTACGAAAAGAGGCTCGACCTGGGCGATAATCAGGAGTTCGCCGGAGTTGCCGCCTCCTTCAACCGGATGGCGGAACGGCTGACGGAGTACCGGAAGAGTACGTTGGCTGATATCATCCAAGCCAAAAAATACATCGAAGCGATTGTCAACAGTATCACCGAACCGATCATAGGGCTCGACCGGGACCGTTCCATCCTCTTCGCCAATGACGAAGCACTCACCATCCTGAATTTGAAACGGGAAAACGTGATGGGAAAGTCCGCAGCCGAGTTGGCGTTGAAAAATGACTTGCTCCGCCGTCTGGTTCGCGAACTGATCCAGCCCGACGAGAAGAAGGAACCTCTGAAGATCTATGCCGACAATAAAGAAAGCTATTTCCAGGCAAAATACATCCCGATCCATGTGACGGACAGTGACGGACGTGAAACCGAGTATGCCGGCGATGTCATCCTCCTGAAGAACATCACCGAGTTCAAAGAGTTGGACTCTGCGAAAACAACCTTTATCTCCACCATCTCCCACGAGCTGAAAACGCCGATATCAGCCATCTTAATGAGCCTGAAACTTCTTGAAGACAAACGGGTGGGAGACATGAACGACGAACAGAAGGCGCTTGCCGAAAGCATTAAGGAAAGCAGCGACCGCCTACTCGAAATCACCGGCGAACTGCTCAAGATGACACAGGTGGAAACAGGCAAGCTGCAACTGAATCCGAAGATCACGAAGCCGATTGAACTGATCGATTATGCAATCAAGGCGAACCGGGTACAGGCGGAGCGTTTCAATTGCCATATCGAGGTGGAATATCCGGAAAAGATCTCCAAACTCTTTGTCGATAGCGAGAAGATAGCCTGGGTGTTGACAAACCTCCTCTCCAACGCCATCCATTATACGCCGGAGAACGGCCGTATCATTATCGGTGCACGCCAGGCTGATAAGACGGTGGAAATATTCGTCCGGGACTTCGGCAAAGGCATCGATCCCCGTTACCATCAAAGTATCTTCGACCGTTACTTCCGTATCCCCGGCACAAAAGTACAAGGGAGCGGCCTCGGCCTCGCCATCAGCAAAGACTTCATCGAAGCGCACGGCGGCACGATCCGCGTGGAGAGCGAGGTAGGCAAGGGGAGTACGTTTATCATCACCTTTAATGTATAAGAGGATTATTTAACGATCCAGCTTTCGATATTTCGTGTTGCAGCGCTGAAGTTCATGCCGATTTTAAACAGACAGGTATTGACTTGTATGTTATGAGGGGGACGTTTGAGTCCCCCTCATAAGAGTTTACATCTGTACTTTAAACACCCTGTCGCCCGCCACCACGATGTAGTTGCCTTGCGGCAAGGCGATCGTCCGGTCGCCGGAGAAGGGGGCGAGCTGTTTCAGCAGGCTGCCTGAGTAGGTATAGATACGGATGCCGGTAGGGGCGGCGGTATGGATATGGAGCTGCGAGGCGGCTGTCCATACCCGCGTCCCGTCTGGGGCGACCGTTTCGTTGGCTACGCTGGACGAGTTCTTCACGATGCCGTCGATCCGGATGGCGGTGTCGCGGGTGACGTCTTTCACGATGTAGGCGCCGTCGCTGCTGCGGGGTTCGATCGTCGCGCCGCGGTCGGTGGTGACGACGGGTGTCGACTGGTCGTAATCCGTATCGAGGGTCAGGTAGAAACGGAAGTTGTATCCGTCCTCTACCGCGTAGGAACCGGCTACGGGGTCGGTGGTCGCGCCTTCCACCGCGGGAAGGGTAACGGTGTAGTAGACCGGCACGACGGGCGGGGGCGTTCCGCCGGAGGTGGTAAAGGTGGCGGTAGCGGGCTGCGTCGTGAGGGTGGTCGTGACGGTGTTATTACCATTACTATTGCTATTATTCTCAACCGTCTTTTTGCAGGTTACCTGGCAACGGTAAGTCCCCTCTTCCGTAACATTGAGGGTTAACGGCTGCGTCTTGGTTGCGCTGCGTCGTTGCAAAGAGGATAGCATTGGGCTTGCCGGGTAATCAGTCCAACGGTTATTTTTCGCATCCCATTTTTGCCATTGTTCCGTAACGTTAGCCCCGTCTGCTGCCTCGGCTGTGGCTGTCAGGGTGATGGTTTGGCCGGTTGGGGCGGTGGCATCTTGGGGAGGGATTATTTTGAGGGCGGCGGCGCCGGTAACTTCGGTGATTTGGCCGCTGTAGTCTATGAGTTTGCCTCTGTTCGTTACGACTCCGTTATCCGCAATGGTCAGCGTGCCGCCACCATCATCGTAAATCCATATAGAACCACCTGTTTCGACTGTCATGGAACCGATTGTATTGGTATTATTCAGATGCAAATCATATAAACTGCAGTTCTCGTTTACCGTTATTGCGTTGCTTACGGTTACGCCATTTAATAACAGATAGCTAATTCCTTGATCAGCCACTGTTAGCGATTGGATAGCCGTATTGGAAATGATGCCGTTGAAGTCCTGTTCATAGCCGTCACCTGCTTTATATTTCTTCTGGGTTGTAATAGTAATATCAACGTTGGTATTCTTTATCGGTTTTCCGACGCGCTCATATCGGCTAACTCCGTTCTCTGTCCGGAAGTTTGTTGTTTCTATGGGGCTTGTATATTTCGGAACGCCGCTTAGCTGTCTGTTTGACTGCCATAACGTATAGTCGGTATTGGCCGCTACGTTGGTAGCAAAATAGAAGGCAGAAGTAAAGTTGTCGCCAAATTCATCAGGGGAGAAGGTGGCATAATCTGTTCCGCTTCCTGCTGTTACTGTTATCGGACCGGTAGGCGCCTGGGCAAAGCCCCATTGAATCAGGGGTCGGGTACAAGTGCCCAGCATGTCATAAAAAGCCGCCTTGGCAGAAGCCAGACGCAGGATGCCCCCTTCTTCTATCGTTAATGTTTCTGTATCGGAGGAGCGTAGGTAGAAGTAGCCATAACTTGTCCCATAGCCATACACTTTCCCGTTCCCGGTTATCGTGAGAGTACCAACCGGCGTCGTGTTCGCTACATAGATGGCGGAAACATTATCATTAAATTCTGTACTTTCCGTTGTCGCCGTTGCCCTCAACGTGCTGTTTACCGTTACGTTGCCGCCATCGATGTAGAGGCAGGACATGTCGGCGTAAAGGAGGTTGTTTTCCTGCGATGTCGTCACCGCCTTTGTCAGCGTCATCGGCGCATTCAGTGTGAGGCTGCCTTTTACCTGGGCGGCGGTGGCGGTCAGGGTGTTGCCGCCTTCGATGGTGCAAAGGGTGGCGGAAGGAACTTTCAGGGTGTCGGCCTGGCAGCCGAAGGCGGCAAGGAGGTGGTAGGGGGCGGTCGAAGCGTTGGCGGCATCGGCGGATAGGGTCAATATGCTGCCTGCCGTTGCCGTGCCTTCCAGGCTGTAATAGCTGCCGGGGGAGTTGAGGGTGATGGTGTTGTTGTCGCTGTCGCTGTCGTACGTGTAGCCCTTGCCGGTGGCATCTGTCGACGGGCTTGTCAGGTTTACGATATAGGGGTTGTCTTTTGTCCCTTTGGTGCCGCCGGTTGCCATGTTGGTGTAGTAGATGTAGGCATTATTGGTGCCGTCGTCGAAGTTGAAGGTGCTGACTAACGTAGTACCTTCGTTATTCTTCTTTCCTTTCTGGTAGTCGTCGCCAAGTTTTACGGTGATGTCTTTGCCGCCCGGGTTGGTGGCAAAGTAGGTGTAGGAGTTGCCGGTGGTACAGGGTATCGTGGTGCTGCCGCCTGTCCAGAATACGGATATGTCGGCGGATGGGGTATTAAGGGCAGTGTCCCATCGCCATTCCATCAGCCCTTGCAGCGTTCCGCCGGTATTGGAGGGAATGGTGCCGTAGAAGTGGAAATGGTTGTCGGAGGTGAAGCGGCAGGTAACGCCACAGGCTACCGAAAGGGAATTGCTGCTGTTGCTGTATGCCTTTATCGTCACCGTCCCTTCGGAAAAGAGGGCGACGGGTTTAGAGTTTTCGCTGATTGTGAGGGCGACTTTGTTGCTGCCGGCTGTCCAGCAGGTTTTGTCGGCAAAGGAGAGGGTGGCTTCATCGTCGGTGGCGGTGGAGTTGTTTGTTATCGTCAAGTCGGCTGTCGCTTCGGTAGTACTTTTGACGCGGCCGCTGAAAGGGGTGGCGTCGTTGTTGCTTGTCGCCGGTATTGCCTCTGCTTTGGTGTATTTCCAGCCATCCGTATCGGAATAGGTAAGGGTGTAGCTGGCGCCGTCGGTGCTGTTGTCCTGGGGTGAGATGGCGGCGGGTGCCAGGTCGAGCGGGGCATCCAGGTAGTCGGCTATCGCAGTTTGGGGTTGCGTAATACCGGTGAAGCCTGCCAGAATCGGGAGGCAGCCGGATTCGCCGGAAGCCCAGGCGGCACCTTCTCCTGTTGTCGGGAAAAGGGCGGAGAGGTCGGTATCGGTGTCGGCGGTGAGGCCGTCGATGAAGTGGTAGGCATCGCTAAGATTACCTTGCCAGTCGTAATACTTGCTCTCTCCCTTAACCTTCCCGTTCATCCGGATTTTGGTAGAGGCGTAGCAGGCGGTGAGGTTTGATTCATGGTCTTTAGGAAGTAGACCAATAATGCGACCGACTCCGCATTTCTCATTATTCGTATTGATTGCGCCTGTTATCCCATCCTTGTTCAGGGCGAGGGCGTTGGAAAGGGTCCCATATTCATAATTTCCAACGATACCACCGGCGTAGTTGTTATTACTTGTTGTACTTGTTGCTTCTACCTCTCCTGTGGCGTAGACGTTTTTGATTTGGAAGGTTGAACCTATAATGATATCTCCGATGATGCCGCCGGCATAGGAGTAAGAAGGACTATTAGCCACTACATTGACAGTCGTATAGCAATGGGTGATAGTTTCGCCATTGCATCCAATGAGGCCGCCGGAGGATGCACTACCGGATGAATATGTACTTTTACTACAAATAGTACCTGTTCCTGACACGAAGCAATTCTCAATAGTCCCCTCGCTATAACCGGCTAAAGCACCGGCGTAGCTGATGCCGGTTGTTGAAGTGGCTTCTATTTCGCCGGTAGAGGTGTTTCCTGTTTCATTGGTTGCATTATTTGCTGCATTTACCTGGATGCCCAGGTTGCTGACTTTACTGTTTGAGTCGAGCCTGCCGAAGAGACCGGCGAAGGCGGTTGCAGACATAACTGATCCTGTTGTTACAGAAACATTCACCGTCAACCCTGTAATCATCTTATGGTTGCCGTCGAAGGTGCCTTTGAAAGGCTTCATGAAAGTATTTCCTATGGGAACCCAGAGATAGGCGGAGAGGTCGAGGGTGTTGGCAGTGCCTTCGTTGCCGCTTTTAGAGAAAGTATAGGAAGCCGGGGATGTTGCGGGGGGAGTAGTGGGGTCCAATATGATGGTACATCCCTCGAAGCCGGCTTTCGGGGGGTAGTATTGGGCGTTGGTATCGGTGCCGGGAGCGTTGACGGGGGATGTCTCCTGTTTTATTAGCCCCTCATTCGTCACTTTGGCAATCCAGGCGAGGCCAAGGGTGGTTTTGACGGTGTAGGTGGTGTCGTTGCTGGTTTCGTCGACGGTCAGGGTAATGTCGTCGTTGTCGCTACCGCCGTTAATATTAACGGTTTGATTGGCAAGGGTATCTTGCCAATCAACTGGCGTATCATCTGCCGCCGCTTTTAGCGTACTAACCACAAGGAAAGCCCCCGCAAGCAGGGCCATCCAGGTGTATTTAAAAAGGTTTGTCGTTGTCATAATCGTACTGTTTTTGTTGTTGTTTATATTGATGTTATTATTTATTGTTGCGAGTTGGCTGTACTGTCCGCTCTCGGGTGTCGAGGGTTACTACTCTTGCCGGTCGAGAGTTACTACCCTTGCCTGTCGAGAGTAGCTACCCTTGTCGGTCGATGGTTACTACCCTTGTCGGGCAAGAGTCATAACTCTTGGCTGTCGGGCGTGCCTACGGTGATTATTCCGGGGTATTGGGAGGAGCGGGGGCTTTTGACCAGTATGTTGCTCGTGCTGCTCGACTGCGTCGTCACCGTCACGTACCATTTGCCTTCGGTGACGGCGGCGGGCAGGGCGAATTGCAGCTTGGCGGGCTGGTTGGGGTAGACTTGCGCCGGGGCGACGGCCACCTGTTTGCTCGCATCGTCGGCCGAGGTGAAGAGGATGCCGACCGAGGGGTCGTCGCCCTTCAACGCGAGGCGCATGCCCTGTATCAGGACCATCGCGCCGGGGTTGAGGTGGCCGGGCATCCCCTCGGTCGGGTCGGAGACAGCTTGTATCACCGGGCCGTTGGCGCCTGCCTGCTCGAAGACGTAGACCGTACTACCGGCAATGGCTTTGCGCAGTTCTTCGCCGGCGGCGAGGTTGGCCGAGACGTTGAGCCGCCCGGCGGGGATGTTGTGCCCCAGGTCGTCCGAAAAGATCACGCCCTGTATGCCGAGGGCGGCGCGGAAAAGAGGGGTCGTGATGTTGTTGCCTTCGGAAAGGGCCTGCGCGCATTCTGTCATGAAACTGCCGATGAAGGCCCTGCCGTCGACATTCTTGGTGGCTATCTCTTTGGCTTTCATCCGGGCGATGATGCCGTCCGTGTCGAGCGTGTCCGTTACTTGGGGTGTTACGTAATAATCGTTCTTTACATCTTTAGTCAGTTCGTTCAGATGGGCGGTTGCCTTGATTTGTCCCATGGTTGTTTGTTTAAAGTTGATGAATACGCGCCGCTTTCCCCGCGGCAGGGGGTATTCCGTTCAGGTACCGGGGCAAATGTATCATTTCCGTTGGTAAATGCCGCATATATGCGTGGGACATTTTGTGGGACAAATGCAGAAAAACATGATTATCGACGGTTATTCGACGATCCAGCTTTCGATATTCCGGGTTGCAGCACTGAAGTTCACGCCGATTTTAAATAATTGGCGTGTATCGTTTGCAAGACGAGATCGATACGTCCTTGTGATGTATGATATTCGGCCTTAACATAGAAGCCGGCCAGTTTAAAGACGATGAAAAGGATATTTTGGTAATGTAGTTCCGTATATTTAGAAACGGAACAATTGTATCATCAGCAACCCCAACGCCACCGACACCCCGGTTGCGATCAGTCCCGGCATCATGAACGAATGGTTGAGGATGTATTTGCCGATGTGGGTTGTACCGGTGCGGTCGAAGTTGATGGCGGCTACGACTGTCGGGTAGTTCGGGATGAAGAAGTAGCCGTTTACAGCCGGGAAAAGCGCGATAAGCATATAAGGGGAGATGCCGAGGGCGATTCCTAACGGCAGTAACGCACGGATAGTTGCAGCCTGGCTGAACAGCAGGATGGACATCACGAACAGGGCCAGACCGAACAGCCAGGGCATTTCCGTCACGATATGTTCGATCGAACCTTTCAGTTCGGCCATGTTCCCGCCGATGAACGTGTCGCCCATCCAGGCGATACCGAAGATGGCAACTACCGCTTGCATACCGGCGGAGAAGACAGAACCTTGTACGGCCTTTATCCCGTCCGTCCGGGTGATGAGCAGGATCAGGGCGGCGGCCGAAAGCATCAGTATCTCGATGATATGCGCCATCTGCATCTGCCGGGTTGCCCCGTCGGCCAACGCGAACACGGGACGCAATGAATCCATCGAACCGAAGAGGACGATCCCGATGGTCGCCGTAATGAAGATTACCACCGACAGGAGGGCGGCACGATGGTTCTCGACGCCTTTCGACACATATTTGTCATTCGTGAACTCTCCGTTGGCGACGCGACGCAGGTATTCCGGGTCTTCCGTCAGTTCCTTTCCGACGCGGAGGGAATAGAACGCACCAGCCAGAACACCGACCAGTGTACAGGGAACGGAAATCATCAGAATGTTCATCAATGAAATATTATATCCCGCTAACATACTGAGCAGAGCCACCGTTGCCGCCGATATCGGACTGGCAGTAATAGCCTGTTGGGAAGCAATAACGGCAATCCCTAACGGGCGTTCGGGACGAATCTTTGTCTCTGTAGCGACTTCCGCGATCACCGGAAGGACGGAATACGCCACGTGCCCCGTTCCGGCAATGAAAGTGAAGACATATGTAACTAACGGGCTCAATATCGTGATCTTGGAAGGATTCCTGCGTAACAGCTTCTCTGCCCACTTCACCATCAGGTCCAGACCGCCGGCTGCCTGCATACAACTGGCTGCCGCGATGACTGCTACGATCATCAGCATTACGTCGATGGGTGGGGAAGTCGGTTCCAGTCCGAATACGAAAGTAAGGACTGCTAATCCCAGACCGCCCAATACACCTAATCCGATGCCTCCGAGGCGGGCTCCTATTATAATTGCAATTAAAACGAATAGTAATTGTAACAACATGGCTGTAAAATGCAGATTTAGTTTGTAAAGGTCGCAAATTTAGTTATTTTTGTCCTGCTAAGTACTACAAAAACACTAAATACAAATGAAAAGAATCTATTTCGCAGCTTTAGTAGGGTTGTTCGGGTGTGTGTCGGCAATGACGGCACAGGTCCGCAGTGAGTTCTTGTTGGAGAAAAACTGGAAGTTCACCCGCGAGGATAACAATGAGTTTATAAAGCCTGCTTTCGACGACAGCAAGTGGCAGTCTGTGACTGTCCCGCATGACTGGGCCATCTACGGCCCTTTTAGTTCCCAGAATGATAAACAGGAAGTGGCGATTGCGCAAGACGGACAGAAGGAAGCGATGGAGCATGCCGGACGTACCGGCGGTCTTCCCTTCGTCGGTGTGGGCTGGTATCGCACCGAGTTCGAGGTCCCGCAGTTCCAGGCAGGCAAGCGGGCGACGATCCTGTTCGATGGGGCGATGAGTCATGCCAATGTCTACATCAACGGGCAGAAGGTCGGCTACTGGCCGTATGGTTATAACTCGTTCCATTTCGATATCACGAAATATCTGAAAGCCGGACAGAAGAATACGTTAGCCGTCCGTTTAGAGAACCTGCCGGAGTCTTCCCGCTGGTATCCCGGCGCCGGACTCTATCGCAACGTCCATGTGATCGTGACGGACGACGCTTATATCCCGGTTTGGGGAACTTACGTGACGACTCCTTCGGTAAACGAGAAGTTTGCCAAAGTGAACATCCGTACCAAAGTGGTGCTTCCCGAAGGGGCCGATCCTGCTAAATACAGCGTGGAGACCAGCGTCTGGAATCCGAACAAGCAGAAGCTGACGGCTGTCCGCACCTCTCTTGAACAGATGAAATACAACAATGACCAGGCGGAGCAGGAGTTTATCATCCAGAGCCCGTCTTTATGGTCGCCGGATATGCCGGCCTTGTATTCGGCTGAAACCCGCCTCTATGAAGGCGACCAGTTGAAAGACATTTACACCACTCCGTTCGGTATCCGCTCGATCGAGATTATTCCCGACAAAGGTTTCTTCCTGAATGGCGTGAAGACTGTCTTTAAGGGCGTCTGCAACCATCATGACTTAGGTCCGTTGGGCGCAGCCGTCAACGATGCTGCCATCCGCCGCCAGGTGCGTATCCTGAAAGACATGGGCTGCAACGCGATCCGTACATCCCATAATATGCCCGCTCCCGAACTAATCCGGGCCTGTGACGAAATGGGTATGATGATCATGGCGGAGAGCTTTGACGAATGGAACGTGGCGAAATGCAAGAACGGCTACAACCTGCTGTTCGACGAATGGGCGGAGAAAGACCTGGTAAACCTGGTTCATCACTACCGGAATAACCCGAGCGTGGTGATGTGGTGCATCGGCAACGAAGTGCCCAATCAGTGGAACGAAGGAGATTGCAAGATCGCCAAAAGATTACAGGATATCTGCCACCGCGAAGACCCGACTCGTCCGGTAACGCAAGGGATGGATGCCCCGGATGCCGTGGTGAACAATAACTTTGCCGCCGTCATGGATGTTCCCGGCTTCAACTATCGTCCGTTCAGATATAAGGTCAACTACAAGAAGTTGCCGCAGCGGATCATCTTAGGCAGTGAAACGGCCTCGACGGTCAGCTCCCGCGGCGTGTACAAATTCCCGGTGGAACGTAAGGCAATGGCGAAATACGACGATCACCAGAGTTCCGGTTACGACGTGGAACACTGCGGCTGGTCCAACCTGCCGGAAGACGACTTCATCCAGCATGAAGACCTGCCGTATTGCATCGGCGAGTTTGTGTGGACCGGTTTCGACTATCTGGGTGAACCGACTCCGTACTATACGGATTGGCCAAGCCATAGCTCCCTGTTCGGCATCATCGATCTGGCCGGTATTCCAAAGGATCGTTACTACCTCTACCGCAGCCATTGGAACAAGGTGGAACGTACGCTCCACATCCTGCCTCACTGGACATGGCCCGGACGTGAAGGAGAAGTGATGCCTGTCTTCGTCTATACCAATTATCCTACCGCCGAACTCTTTATCAATGGCAAGAGCCAGGGCAAACGCACGAAAGACCTGAGCGTGGAACTGGACAGCAGCTATACGGAAGCCGCCCAGAAGAGTTTCGAACGCCAGAAGCGCTACCGCCTGATGTGGATGGATACCAAATATGAACTGGGAACGCTGAAAGTGGTTGCTTATGACAAGGATGGCAATGCCGTTGCCGAAGAAGAGGTGCACACGGCCGGCAAGCCTCACCACATCGAACTGACAGCCGACCGTAACCGCCTGACGGCCGATGGCAAGGATCTCTCCTTCATCAATGTCCGCGTTGTCGACAAGAACGGCAACCTTTGTCCGGATGCCACCCATAAGGTGAAGTTCAACGTGCGTGGTGCCGGCACCTATCGTGCGGCTGCCAACGGCGATGCAGCTTCCCTCGAATCCTTCCAGGCTCCGCAAATGTCTCTGTTCAAAGGACAGCTGACCGCTATCGTGCAGACCGAAGAGCAGCCGGGCGTCATCATGTTCGAGGCTTCGGCTCCGGGTGTGAAGAGTGCGAAAATAGAATTGATCAGCGAATAAATGATAAGAGCCTGTGACAGGGCTTTTACACCAAAAAGTTTCACCTGTTTCGTGCAGGTGAAACTTTTGTTTCATAGGCATGAAACTTTAGTTCCATCGGGGAGAAACTTTTGTTTCATTAGGGAGAAACTATATTCCCGAATACATCAAACTCCACCGTGATTGCCTGTCCGTTGTGGATCACATTGAAGCGATAGAAGGCCCCCTTCGCATCTACATACATATAGATAGATTCCACTGTGTCATTCCTGTACCCGGAAGCTCTGAATGCGTTCATGATAACGGACGGGACTTCCTGCTTGGAGAGTTTCCAGGTTGTGCTTTCCCACGTGTATATCTGGGTCAGTTTGACGATCTTCAACACGGTCTTGTCCAGAACGGCAAGCTGTACGCCGAATGTCGTGTTTTCGATATCCAGCAGTTCCGCTCCCTGAAATGTAAGATCCATCAGGTTGGCGACCTTTTCCGGGATGGTGATCGGTTGGTCTGCATCGTCCAGATCGGCTGTGGCTTTGATCAGGTCGCCGTATGCCGTGTAATAGAGGGCTGTGTCCTGCCTCCCTTTTTCCACTTCCATTTTATAGACGGTTCCCATGCCGGCCCGGCCGATCGTATCGGCATCCTCTATTTTCCAGCCGGCGTATTTCCCTTGCCGGATATCTGCCGTGATGAGGGCGGGCAACTGGTTGAGCGGCAATTCCGTCTTGATCATCGCCCATACGCCTAAGTGATTGAACCAGGCCGTGTTGTCGAGGGAGTTGTTTTTGAAGTCGATCACATAATAGTCGTCGTTGACGGTCCATTCCGTGTCGCGCGCATCCGGATATTTGGCATCGAAGGCTTTCAGGATGGTTTCGGGCGGTTCGATGCCGCCGGGTATGTCATGGTCGTGCCTGTCACAGCCGGCAAAGAGCAGGGTGAGGCTTGTAAAGAATGTAAAGATTGAAATTTTAGCGTTCATACTCTATCGTTTTTAGTTCTGTAGGGATAAACAACGGCCGGCAGGGAAAAGTTCTCTCAAAACCGAACACACTGTCCGATATTGAACACCTATTCCCGAAGTATATCTGCACTAAATCAGTTGTTTATGTTTTTGGCACGGAGTTTGCCTTGTAGAAGCCGACCGGACGGTAGTACCGGTAAACACGAATTAAAACAATACAAAATATGGACAGAGAGATATCAAAAGAAGTACAGAAGAAAGAACAACGCAAGCAGTTTCTCAAGATAGGAGCGGTCGCCGGTGGTCTTATCGTCCTGATCGTGGTGGTGATCTCCATGCTTCAGACCAGTCTGAAACGGAAGGATCTGAATATTTCGACAGTCGACAAAGGCGTGATTGAAGTATCGGTCAGCGCCTCCGGTAAAGTGATCCCGGCGTTTGAAGAGATCATCAACTCGCCGATCAACTCGCGTATCGTGGAAGTCTACAAGCGCGGCGGCGACTCGGTGGATGTCGGCACGCCTATCCTGAAACTGGATTTGCAGAGCGCCGAAACAGAGTACAGAAAGCAACTGGACGAGGAGCAGATGAAAAGCCTGCAACTGGAACAGCAGCGCGTGACAAACCACAACAAGCTGTCGGAAATGGAGATGAACCTGAAAGTCTCCCGCATGGAACTGGACCGTAAGGCTGTGGAACTCCGGAACGAACGCTATTTAGACAGCCTCGGAGCCGGTACGACCGATAAGGTCCGCCAAGTGGAACTCGATTATAACGTGAGCGTTCTCAAACTAAAAGAAGACGAACAGAAATACACGAACGAGCAGGCCCTGACCGAAGCTGACCTGAAAGTAAAGGAGCTGGAACTGAATATCTTCCGCAAGAGCCTTGCCGAAACCAAGCGGACCCTGGACGATGCCCAGATCCGTTCGCCCCGCAAAGCGATCCTGACGTATGTAAACAACGAGATCGGTTCGCAGATCGGGCAGGGAGCGAAGGTGGCGATTGTCTCCGACCTGTCCCACTTCAAGATCGAAGGCGAGATTGCCGACACCTACGGCGACCGCATTGCCGCCGGCAGTAAAGCAGTCATCAAGATCGGCAGCGACAAGCTGGACGGTACGGTGAGCGACGTCACGCCGCTCTCGAAGAACGGGGTGATCTCCTTCACTGTCCAACTGGATGAGGACAACCACAGGCGCCTGCGTTCCGGCCTGAAAACCGATGTCTACGTGATGAACGCTGTCAAAGACGATGTGCTCCGCATTGCCAACTCCTCCTATTATGTAGGGAAAGGGGAATACGAACTCTTTGTCGTCAACGGCGACCAGTTGCTCAAACGCAAGGTGCAGTTGGGCGACAGCAACTTCGAATACGTGGAAGTCGTCAGCGGCCTGCAGGAAGGTGACCAGGTCGTTGTCTCCGATATGAATGCTTATAAGGACAAGAACAAACTGAAATTAGAATAACATGATTAAGCAATACGTTAAACAAGCCATTCAGATGCTGAAGGAGAACCGTCTCATCAGTGTCATATCCATAGCCGGTACGGCGATTTCCATAGCCATGATTATGGTGGTAGTGCTGGTGTTCCAGATACAGTTTGCCAACTTCTATCCGGAGAATGACCGCGACAGGATGATGTATGTAGACAGCGGTACGGAAGTGAGGTCGGGCGGTGGTGGCACTAACCGCGGTAATATGTCTCCCGAAGCCGTGAAGGAATGTTTCTATTCCCTGAAATTGCCCGAAGCAGTCTCCGGATATGCCTCACAAACGAAACCGCTCTCCATACCGGGCAAACGGATGTATAAGGCATACGATATCAAATATACAGACCCCAGCTTCTGGAAGATCTTCTCCTTCCGCTTCGTGGCAGGCAAGCCTTTTACGCAGGCCGATTTCGACTCGGCCATACCGCAGGCAGTCGTGTCGACAAGTATCGCAAAGCATCTGTACGGGACGACTGATGTCGTCGGGAAGCCTGTTATCATCGATCTGGCTACTTATACGATTTGCGGCGTGGTGGAAGACGTCAGCCGGGCGGCCGATACGGCCTACGGAAATGTGTGGGTTCCCTATACATCCGATCGTATCCTGATGTCGAATGTCTATTCGGAAAACATGTGCGGATGGTTTTCCGTCTGCCTGTTGGCAAAAGATAGTCATGACTTCGATGCCATCCGCCAGGAACTGCTTGGACAGGTGGCTCGCTATAATGCAACAAAGAAGGATGCGGAGATCAACTTCTTCGAGAACCCGATCACCCGTTTCGATGTAGCGATCGGTTCTATCGGCCAGCGTAAGGCTAAACTGAAAGACTATCTTCTGGAGACAGGCGGCTTGCTGCTGTTCCTGTTGCTCGTCCCCGCCCTGAACCTGTTAGGCGTGACGCAGTCTTCCGTTCAGAAGCGGCGTTCGGAGATGGGCGTGCGCAAGGCGTTCGGAGCGACCTTCGGGGTGCTTGTCCGCCAGGTGTTGTATGAGAACTGCGTCATAACTCTTTTGGGAGGTATTTTAGGGCTGGCTTTGTCGATGTCGTTCCTGCCGCTTTGCAAAGACTTCCTGCTGAAGGACAGCGGGACGTCGTTGAGCGGAGACATGATCTTCCAGCCTGCCATTTTCCTGCTGGCTCTGCTTTTCAGCCTGCTGATCAATCTGCTTTCGGCCGGCATTCCGGCAGTGCAGGTCGCCCGGCAACAGATCGTGACCTCTTTGAAGGATGGAGAAGAGAATTGATAAACCATTAATACGATAAGACAATGATTAAGCATATACTGAAAATAATATGGAACCAGCGTAGAAGTAATGTTTGGATCTTTATGGAGTTGCTGTTGGTCGTAGCCATTTTCTGGACCATGATGGATTCCCTGTTTGTGGATCTTTGTACCTACAGAAGCCCTTTAGGCTTTGATATAACAAATGTATACAAAGTAAACCTCGGGAAGATGAGTCCGGATGTACCCGGTTACGTCCCAGACGAGCAACACCAGACGTCCGATGGGGAAGATGTGATACGCCTGACAGATAACCTGCGCCAAAATCCCCAAGTGGAAGAGGCCTGTCTTGCTCTGGCCGCCTGTCCTTATTCCTGGAATACATCCTGGACTTACTTGATCCAGGCGGAGGCCGATACAACTCAGAAGGCCAATATATTCCAACGTTTACAAGTGGAACCTGCCTATTACGATGTTTTCCGGATCACGGATCAGGAGGGACATCCCTTGCGTCCGATCGTAGAACAGCATACGGGCGATCTTGTTATTACCGCCGATATGGAGAAAGACTTCTGGGACGGACAATCAGGAATCGGCCGGCAAGTGAAATGGAGTGCTACCTCCGAGGAGTTGATGACTGTCGCTGCCGTTTCCTCTCCGCTCCGGCGGACAGAATATGATAAGAGCCAGTCTTGCTTCTATCTCCTGTGGCGCAGTGACAAGGATATCATTGAAACCGCCGAGTGGCAGCAGGCGCAGAACCTGGAATGCTTCATCCGGATGAAAGACGGTTTCCGGGCGGAAGATATGGAGGCGCTGTTGCAGCAGATGAACGACCGCCTGACCGTGAATAACCTCTATGTCTCCAGCGTAACGCCTCTTCAGGAGATGCGGGCCTCTTTCCTGAAGCCCCGCACGGACAACCTGACGAAGAAGTCCGTTCTCATCGGTTTCATGCTGGTCAACGTCTTCTTCGGCATCGTCGGGACCTTCTGGCTCCGCACGCAATACCGCCGGGGCGAGTTGGGGCTGCGTGCCGCTCTTGGAGCTTCCCGGAGCAAGCTGAAGCAGTTCATGAATGTGGAAGGTCTCTGCCTGCTGTTCTTCACCGTGCCGCTGGTTCTGATCTTTATTGTCAATATGCTCTACTTCGATATGCCGGATACCTATCGTCAGCCTTACTCCTTATGGCGCTTCCTGGTGACCTTTGGCGGCAGTTGCCTGTTGCTGGCCGGCATGATCTGGGTCGGTATCTGGTTCCCGGCACGGAAGATTGCGAAGATGGATCCGGCCGAGTCATTACATTACGAATAAATACAACTAATATGTTCAAACAATACCTCAAACAAGCCTTCCAGATGCTGAAAGAGAACCGCCTCACCAGCGTGATCTCGATTTTAGGAACAGCCCTCTCTATCGCAATGATATTGGTGGTCATACTTCAATTCCAAATCAAGCTGGTCGGCTTTCGGCCGGAGTCGAACCGCGACAGGATGCTCTATATCCCCGGTATACGGGCCGATTCACGGACCGATCCGAACAACCGTAATTCCACAGCCATGTCGGACGGTGTTGTGAAGGAGTGTCTCTATTCCCTTCAGACCCCCGAGGCCGTGACTGCTATGACAAAGAGCAGTGCGATCGTTTCCTTGCCGAACCGGCGGTTGTTCGAAGAGCAAGTGATCTGCTACACCGATCCCGGATTCTGGAAAGTCTTCGACTTCCTCTTCCTCGCCGGCAAGCCCTTCACGGAGGCCGACTTCAGTTCGGGACTGCCGCGTGCTGTGATCACGAATACGCTGGCCCGCAAACTGTTCGGCTCGGAAGACCCTGTCGGGAAGGAGATCGAGATGGGATATGTCTCCTACTTGGTCACAGGCGTGGTGAAAGAACCCTCGCGGGTGGCTGATAATGCTTATTCCGATGTCTGGATTCCTTATACCAGTAATAGCAACTACGTGAACATGCAGTCATGTGGAGGCGTCTGCGGCTATTTTCAGGCTGTGATCTTGGCGCATGGCTCCGGCGACTTCGATGACATCCGCGCAGAGATCAAGCAGGCAGTCGCTCGCTATAACGCTGCTGGACGTGACTTTGTGCTGGGGATCAACTACGTATATTCCCGCTTAGATGTGGCATTAGGGTCGAACGATATGAACGGAGGCAAACAAGTCGGGTGGGTGGAATACCTGACCCAGAAAATGCCCCTGCTGCTCTTCCTTCTGCTGGTGCCGACGCTGAACCTGACGGGTGTTATCCAGTCGTCCGTCCAGAAGCGCCGTTCCGAGATGGGGCTTCGCAAAGCTTTCGGGGCGACGAAAGGGCGTCTGCTGACACAAGTGTTATGCGAGAACCTGATCACGACGATGATAGGGGGGATCATCGGGATCATCCTCTCCGTCGTGCTGCTCCATCTATGCAAGTCGTTCCTGCTGTCCAAAGAGACGATCATTACGTTCGAGATGTTGTTCAAGCCCGCTCTCTTTGCCGTCGCCCTCTTTCTCACCCTGCTGCTGAACCTGCTGAGTGCCGGCCTGCCGGCGATCCGCATAGCCCGGGAGCAAATAGTAGATGCCCTGAAAGACAACGATAATTCATGAATGATGATTTATGGGTGTGTTTCGTGTTGAAGGTTATAGAGCCGAGAGTATCTGTTTCCCCTCTTGAGAGGGGATAAGGGGTGTGTTATCTTCCTGTTTATCAAAGAAAATTCACACACCCCCTGCCCCCTCTCAAGAGGGGAAGGGGTTACCAACGGTCATATAAACAAACTGGTAAATCATCATTTATTGATTCAAAACTTTACAACAACCCCCTTTGTAGTTGTTTTACTATTTCGTCCGAAAAGTTGATCTGTTTTGAATTGACTCTTTTTGCGGTTTTAGCCTTTTGGGCTGACAGCAGAGGAAACGAGGTGCCGGGATCGTTCTGAAAAGCGTACAGTTTGATTGGTGGAGAACGGAAATGCCGGCAATGTGGTAAGGCTTAACTCTCGGAGAATCGCCTGTAGCAAAATGAAGACGGGCTACATGCCAAATATTCAAAGGGAATTTCAAGGGGCTTTTTGCCATGAAGACGGTCATCATTCCGATTACGACCGTCCTGATCGTCATTACGACCGTCCTGATCTTCGCGAGGTGCCGAGTGCACCACCTATCAGGACGGTCAAGTAGCAAAAGAGGACGGTCGTGATGGTAAAGAGGACGGTCATAATGGCGAAAAACGCCCAGGAAAAGAGAAAACATCCCTTTTTAACGGCTTAAAAGAGGATTAACATTTGCTTGATTTCGAATGCCTTTTTATCCTGAAAAACATGTTTTATACAATAAGCCCCCTAAAACGGCTATCGGTTTTACGGTAGCCTCATGTTGTTTGCTTTGTATCGGGTTTATTTTGCTCATAGTACTCCTCTTTCTTTTTGTTTGCAGCCTGTACCAGGCTCGTGACATAGACCGTGAAGATCGGGAACATCATCATGCCGAGAGCGGCCAGCAGAACGGACAGAATGCGTCCTGTAGGCGTGATCGCGATGACGTTGGACCCGACGGTCGTCACGTCCATAAAAGCCCACCAGAGGGCATCGCTGTAATCCCTGACTTCGGGGTTCACCTTATGTTCGAGGACGAAAAAGATCAGACTGGAGAAATAGACCATTGCCAGGAGCATCGTCAGGTAGGAGACGAAAAGGCCGGAAGCCCGGTTGGAGGTCAGCCAGCCCACCACGATCGCCAGCGCCCATCCGCTACGCACGAGCGGGATGAAACGCAGGAAATAGGTTACTTCCGCCGAGAAGGTGAAGCCGTAATAATCGATAATATTGAGGTAGGGAATCGAAACGAGCAGGAAGATAAAGTGCGTTTGCAGATAATGTAATTTATGTTTTGATAACAAAAACTCCAGTACGAAATCGGCAATAAAAAACATGCAAATCCAGAACTGTGTTTTCAGATAGGACGTTTGTGTGATGAACGGAATGTCGTTGAAGGTGTCGATCGAAATATCCACGATAAGGAAAAGCGAAAGTAATAGAATCATTACGTGAAGCACTCCGTAAATGCCTCGCTTTTCGTAGAAAAAGTCATTGAATGCAGTTTTCATTATCTTGAAAGATTACGTATTACCGAATGAAACAGCAGAGGGACGGATTTTGTTTTTAACACTTATTCGTTAATTAACCAAGTTTGACATCCTCTTGACAAACTAACACAAAAAGGAGTTGTTATACTGTCAATACAAGCGAAACTAAACGAAACAAAATTCACATTTTAATAGTAAAATTCATGGCAAATATTGGAAAAGCAGTAAAACTTGGAGTCTTTACTCTTGCGATTATGAATGTAACGGCAGTTGTCTCGCTTCGCGGACTGCCAGCTGAAGCTGTCTATGGACTGAGCTCGGCCTTTTATTATTTGTTTGCGGCAATCGTGTTCTTAATCCCTACCTCGTTGGTGGCGGCCGAGTTGGCAGCCATGTTTCAGGATAAACAGGGTGGTGTGTTCCGATGGGTAGGAGAGGCTTACGGTAAAAAATGGGGCTTTTTAGCTATCTGGGTACAATGGATCGAAAGTACGATCTGGTATCCGACCGTGCTGACGTTCGGTGCCGTTTCCATCGCGTTTATCGGGATGAACGACGCGCACGACATGGTGTTAGCTTCAAACAAAATGTACACCCTCGTGGTGGTGTTGATCATTTACTGGCTGGCGACTTTTATCTCGCTGAAGGGATTGAGTTGGGTCGGTAAAGTAGCGAAAGTGGGTGGTATCGTCGGAACGATTCTCCCGGCTGCCCTGTTGATTATCCTGGGAGTTGTTTATCTCTGCATGGGCGGACATTCCAATATGGATTTTCACGGTAATTTCTTCCCCGACTTTACGAAGTTCGACAACCTGGTGCTGGCGTCCAGTATATTCCTCTTTTATGCCGGTATGGAGATGGGCGGTATCCACGTGAAAGATGTGGAGAACCCGACTAAGAACTATCCGAAAGCCGTGTTTATCGGTGCGCTGATCACTGTTGTTATCTTTGTATTGGGTACTTTTGCCTTGGGTATTATCATCCCGGAAAAAGACATTAACCTGACGCAGAGTCTGCTGGTCGGTTTCGACAACTACTTCAAGTTTATCCATGCTTCCTGGCTGTCTCCGATCATCGCTATTGCATTGGCATTCGGCGTTCTGGCAGGTGTGCTGACATGGGTGGCCGGTCCGTCAAAAGGTATCTTTGCCGTAGGTAAAGCCGGTTATCTGCCTCCGTTCTTCCAGAAGACAAACAAGCTGGGCGTACAAAAGAATATCCTGCTGATTCAGGGACTGGCTGTTACGCTTCTGAGTTTGCTGTTCGTGGTGATGCCTTCCGTACAGAGTTTCTATCAGATCCTTTCTCAGTTGACGGTGATCCTGTACCTGGTTATGTATCTGTTGATGTTCTCCGGTGCAATCGCATTACGCTACCGGATGAAGAAAGCCAATCGTCCGTTCCGTATCGGTAAACATGGTAATGGTTTGATGTGGTTTATCGGCGGTCTTGGCTTCTGTGGTTCGCTGCTCGCTTTCATCCTGAGCTTTATCCCGCCCAGCCAGATTTCGACGGGTAACAATACGGTTTGGTTCTCCGTACTGATTATCGGCGCCATCGTGGTGATAGCCGCTCCGTTTATCATCTATGCTTCCAAAAAACCGTCCTGGGTCGATCCGAACACTGAGTTCGAACCGTTCCATTGGGAAGAGGACAAACAGGTTCAGGGCGCTTCCACTTCAACGACAAGTAGCAGCACGGCTTCTGACAAGGCGTGAACTGATATATCTATTTAATTTGATGAAAACAGGGACGTCTCCATTTTAGGAGAGCGTCCCTGTTGCTTAAAAACTAATACTTGAAAATGCTTACCATCCTGTGTTCTGAACCAGATCCTCGTTCATATCGATTTCTTCCTGCGGGATCGGCCAGAGTTTATATTTCTCTTCTGTTATTTTGGTAGAGAGTACCTTACCTACGACATCCACCTGTGCCTGGTTGTTCGTCATGGAGATCAGCAGTCCCCAGCGTTTCAGGTCGTTGTAGCGGATACCTTCGGCTGCGAATTCGATAGCTCTTTCGTGTTTGATCCGTTCGAATACCTGGTCTTTGCTTGTGGCCTGCAGATAGGCAGGACCGGAGTTCAGCAGTGCGATACCGGCCCGCTGGCGTACCTGGTTGATCAGTTCGACTGCTTTAGCCTGGTTGCCATTCTCGTTGTAGCATTCGGCAAGCATCAGCAATACGTCTGCATAACGGATCAGCGGGAAATTAGTCGGCGAATGGAAACGGTCGGCGATAAGGCCGTTCATGTCGTATTCGGGGACAAACTTGCGGTACAGGTAGGTGTTGTGTCCGAATGCATTACGGCAATAACCATTGGTTTCGTTCGACGGATTCGACGGGGCGATAATCATCTCGCAATCTTTGGCAGCGTTGTTTACCCAGCCTTTATACAGATTGGCAGTGTAGGGCAGGATAAGGGTCGATTCCATACGCGGGTCGCGTTCGGAATACATCTTTTGCAGTGTCGGGACACTTTCCGGATATTCGGCTACATATTTGCTGTCTTCGTCGAATGTGCTGTAGAAGACCTTCTCTTTTACCGTATTGTCTGTCGTGAATCCGGGGAAGAGTTCGTCCCAATTGAACGGACGGCCATCCTTGTACTCATACATATCCGCCAGTTCGACCGACGGGACCAGACAGTTGATGCAGCCGCCGTAAGAAGCGCGGTTGGCGATGTAATGCACCGGCATGCCGTAGGCTGTACTTGCTCCGCCCAGGTTCTGGACGGCGAAGATCATTTCCGAGCTTTCGTCTCCGCCCGGTTTGAACAGTTCGGCATAGTCCGGATAGAGTGCATAGCCGTAACCGCCGTTGCAGACTTCTTCAAAAGCCGTAGCAGCATCCTGATATTGTTTATTATAAAGCAGGACTTTTCCTTTAAGGGCATAAGCCGTACCGCTTGTCACACGTCCTTTGTTCGTATCGTCCCATGTCTTGGGGAGGTTGGAACAGGCATATTCCAGGTCGGCCAGGATAAAGCTGCGGACTTCTTCTTCCGTGTTCCGGGTCTTGTACATCTTGTCGTATTCCTTGTCTACCTCGACAGTCTCGTCGTAGATAGGCACACCGCCGTAGAGGTTCAGCAATTCGTTGTAGAAGAATGCACGCATGAAACGGGCCTCGGCAATGTACTGGTTGATCAGACTCTCATCCATATCTACGTGTTTGACGTTGACGATCAAAGTGTTTGACCGCATAATGCCGTCGTACATCCGTTTCCAGACGTCTTTGAACAAGCCGGTCGTCGAGTTGCTCTGCCCCTGGGCTACTTCGATGAAACCGTAAATGCCCCAGTTCAGGCCGACACCGATGTCGGTCAAACAGTCGCGTGTGTAGTAGACGCCGAAAGCATCATCTTTTTTCATGGAGTTATAGACCCCCATCATGCCTGCTTTTGCATCGGCTTCGTTCTGCCAGAAAGATCCGCTCGATACTTTATCGGCAGGATATTGATCCATGTCGTAACATCCTGTTAACAGGAAGAGGCTTGAAAGAGCTGTTAAGCCTATGTATTTAATTGATTTTTTCATGATCCTGATATTTAAAATTCGATATTAACACCAATAACTGCTTGTCTCATGGTCGGGTAGGTCAGCTGATCCAGTTCCGGATCGATACCTTTGTAGCTGGTAAACGTAAAGAAGTTTTCCAGACTGCCGTAGACACGCAGTTTCTGTAACTGAATCCTGTTCAATAAGTGTTTCGGGATGGTGTATCCTAACTGGATATTCCGTATCTTCAGGTAATTCTTGTTCTGGACCCAGAGGCTGTTTGCCTGGCTGTTGATGGCATTCTGATACGTCAGACGCGGGTATTTTGCGTTTGTCATACCTTCCACCCAACTGTTCTCGGCGATTTCCTTCGTGATCTGGTAACCTCTCTGCACTGTCGAACCGAAATATTTCTCATTCAGAAAGCCCTTTGCCCCGGCTACGCCCTGCATGAAGACAGAAAGGTCGACTCCTTTGTAGGCGGCAGACAATGTCAGGCCGAATGTATGTTTCGGGAGTGTGCTGCCTACGACCTTACGGTCTTTGCTCGGATCGATAATACCGTCGCCGTCCAGATCTTTGAACAAGATGTCTCCCTTTTCAGGTGTTGCTCCCAGTTTGCTGAATGCATCCGGATTCCTGGCGATCATATTGTTGACGATTGCCAGGTCTTCATCGGTCTGGATGATCCGGTCGGCTTCGTACATGTACATCGATCCGATAGCTTCACCTTCTTGTGTCAGGTAGATGCCGTCCAGACTTCTATCTTTGCCTTTAAACTTGTCTACATTGTTCGTCACGTACGTGTAATTGCCGTTGATGCTGTAGCTGAAGTCGTTGATCTGATCTCTCCATCCCAAAGACACTTCGAAACCTTTGTTGGTCACCTGTGCTGCGTTGGAGGTCGGAGTTGTGGCTGCGCCGTGTACCAATGGAGACGGCAACTGGATCAGGATACCTTCGGTCTGCTTGTTAAACCAGTCGAATGTACCGTACAGTCGGTTGTTCAGAACGCCGAAATCGAAACCGATATCGGTCACTTTGGTCTTTTCCCAAGTCAGGTTTGCATTGGCCAGGGCTGTGATCGACCAACCGGTGTTAACAGCGTTATTCAGGATGTAGTTGGCTGCGCCATAGCTTGAGATAGCGGAATAGTTACCTACCGAGTTATTACCCAACGCTCCGTAAGAAGCGCGAATTTTCAGGTTGTCGAGCCATTCTGCATCTTCCATGAAGGCTTCCTGGTCGATGCGCCATGCCAGAGACCCGGAAGGGAAGTAACCCCAGCGGTGGTCGGACAGGAACCGGGAAGAACCGTCGGAACGGAGGTTAAACTCTGCCAGGTATTTGTTTTCCCAATCCAGGTTGATACGGCCGAAATAGGAACGCATCACCCACTGTGTCCGGTTTCCGTTTGCACTGATTTCCCCGTTGGCTGCATCCAGTACGCTTCCATTGGGAGCCGTCAGGTCTTTGCGGCTGACAGTGTGCCATTCATACTGATATTGTTCCTGACTGGCGCCCACCATAGCCTGAAGGCCCAGACGGTCTTCGAGGAAACGGTGGCTGTAGTTGGCAACAACATCCATATAATTGCGTTCGCGGTCATACTGTTTTTGTGTAATATAGCTCTGACCTTCGCCGTAGAACATGATCTGGTCTGTTCCGAAGTTCCAGATGTCGTTGAATACGGGCATTGTTTTTACGCTTTGTCCGGTATATTCATACGAGTAAGATCCTGTAACGGACAGATCCTTGATGGGCTGTAAGGTGATGAAGAAGCGGGATTTGACGTTGCGGGTCGTATTACTGCCTTTTGTGGAGTTCAACACCAACCGGATGTTATTACTGGATTCCGATACGTCATCTTCCGGATTCTGGATGCCGCCGTAGCGTCCGTTATGTTTCAGGATCATAGCCGGAGAAGTGGCCCATCCCCATGTAAAGGCGCCGACAGAGGCTTGTTCGCCTGCTTCCGTAGCAGATTGCCCGGCATTTCCCGGATCGGCTTTACCGACAAAGCCACTGGCGTTTATACCCATTTTCAACCAGGAGGTCAGTTGGGCAGTAATGTTCGTACGGGCATTATATTTGCGATAGCCTGCATTTTCCAGTACTCCGGGATTATCGAAATAGCCGAAGGCACCGTAGAACTGGATTTTATCCGTACCACCGCTCATAGACAGGTTGTGCTGGGTTCCTACGCCTGTCTGGAAAGCGGCGTCGATCCAGTTCGTGTTCGGATATTTCAACGGGTTCTGTCCGTTGTCGCTTCTCCAGTCGGAGATAGCCGTGGAGCTATAGGGGGTAGCCATATCGCTGTTTACATAGCCGCTGTTGATATATTCCATATAGTCGGCATAATTGCTTACGGGGTCCAATACTCCCGGACGGATGCTCTGAAAAGATACATATCCGTTGTAAGAGACCGACAGTTTGCCTGACTTACCCGATTTTGTCGTGATCAGGATGACACCGTTGGCTGCACGGGAACCGTAGATAGCTGCGGAAGAAGCGTCTTTCAATACGGAAATGTTCTCGATGTCCTGCACATTCAGACTGCTCATTTCGCCTTCCATGCCGTCGATGATAACCAGAGGGGCCGCGTTGTTCAATGTGCCCTGGCCGCGTATCAGAATGCTGGCATTGTCGTCACCCGGACGGTTGTTGGAGGATGTCACCTGTAAACCGGCGGCAACACCGGCCAATGCATTTGTTATGTTTGTAATCGGGCGGCTTTCCGCCAGTTCATTCATGTTAACGGAAGAAACAGAACCGGACAGGTTGATTTTCTTCTGTGTGCCGAAACCGACCACAACGACCTCTTCCAGTGCCTGTGTATCTTCTTTCAGCTGGATGTTGAGTGTCGATTCGTTTCCTAACTTAATGCGGCGCGTTGCATATCCGATGTAAGAGATCTGGATGGTTTCTCCCGGGGAGGCCGACAGGGAGAAATGGCCTGAACCGTCTGTGATCGTTCCGTTGCTTGTCCCTTCGACAGATACGTTCACGCCGATCAGCGGTTCACCGAATTCGTCTGTGATTGTTCCGGTGATACTTTTTACTGCCTGCATGATGATGGGGCTTTCTGCTCTTTCCCCTTTCATCAGCATGATGTTATTTCCCTGCATGGCATAGACGATATCCGTGTTATCGAATATGTTATGAAGGATTTCTGCCACAGATTTGTCTTCTGCTTTGACCGTGACCTTGCGGTTCAGGTCGACTTCGTTCTTATTATAAATAAACAGGTAATCCGTCTGCTGTTCGATCTGGTTGATCAGCGTCTGGATTTTGATGTTTTCGCTATTGATGGAAACTTTAGCAACTTGCGAGTTGGCCTCCGTAGCGAATAGCCCCGTTATGAAAATGAAGAGAGATGCAAAGGTTATTTTCATAATGCGCAATATATGTTTATTAGTCAATTTTAATGGGATATAGAAATCCCTGTATAAATTATTTTTCATACATTTATAGCCTTGTATTAGTTAATACTTAAGATAATTAAAAGCGTGTCTGGTATTGACTTAGCCGGAGTGTGTTGGAAGCGCATTCCGGCTTTTTCGTGTTTTCTTACTTATTCCATAGGCAAAATAGATTTAAGCTGTTAATAACTGTTGTTTATTTTATTATGATTGTACTTTCTTTATCGTCTTTTTTCTCGTATTTGAATTTTGTCCTTAACTGCAGGGTTTTCAATACATGTTCGACTCCGTCGCTGGTCCGGAATTTACCGGTGTAGCGTTGATTGAGTATCCGGGTATTTTCAATGATGATATTGACATCGAAATAGAGTTGCAGTTTCTTGAACAGGTCGCCGATGGTGATGTCGTCGAAGCAGATCAGCCCCTCTTTCCACAGGAAATAGTCGTACTGGACGATAGGAGAGGTTTTTAACTGCCCGTGATCTGCGTAAGCCTTTTTGTTGGGTTCCAGCAGGATGTTCTTTTCATGGTCGGCCGATTCTATCCGGACGGAGCCTTTCAGCAAAGAGGTCTCGAATGTCGTGTTGCCGCTATAGGCATTGACATTGAATTCCGTCCCTAAAACTTTTATATCGTATTGTTCCGTTTTTACGATAAACGGTTTGCTTTCGTTGCGGGTAACGTTAAAATAGCCTTCGCCGTCCAGGGTGACACTCCGGTTAGCTCCGTCGAAATGGCTTGGAAAGGTAAGGGTTGTTTTGGCATTCAGCCAGACTTTAGTACTGTCTGACAGTGTCACTTCGGCACGTTGTCCGGCAGGGACATAAATCGTTTGCATAATAACTTCCCGGGGAACAATTTCTGGTTCCGTCCTGCTACTATAAATGAACATGACTGAAAAAGCAATGACAAATATGGCAGCGATTTTCAGTAATTCCCGGCCCACGGACGATAGGGCCCATTGTTTCCGTCCCTTAGAAACCCTTTCTAAGGCAGCAGGAGCCGGCTCCTGCTGCCAGATTGTTATGGTGTAGAGCTTGTGTAAGGCGAGATATTCTTTCATATTCTCCTTATCGGCATCTATCCAACGGGTAACAGCCTCTTTTTCTTCGGGACTGGCATCACCAATAATGTATTTGTATAATATCTCCTTATCCATATTCTCTTTTCAGGAGACTGTTTTTTCAGTCTCATATTAATAAAACGATTCAAATGGGAATAACCCTAATCAGAAAATGAATATTATTCAATTAAAAGTAAAAAGCATAGAACCGGCAGGTAATCTTTCAGGTTGATACGTAGCGGTTTGAGGGCTTTTGTGATATGGTATTCCACTCCTTTTACGGTGATCCCCAATTCTTCTGCAATCTCTTTGTTCGATTTGTTCCGGAAGCGGCTCATGACGAAAATGCGGCGTGTCTGCTCCGGCAGGGTTGCTAACGTGTCTTTGATGATTTGTTTTACTTCTTTGGAGAATATCTCTTCAGGATCGCATGCTTGCAAAGTGGATATACGTATTTCCAGTTCGCGTTGGCTCAGGTTGCTCATCGAATGGATAGCTTCCGCTTTAATCGCCTCGTGTTTCAGGTGGTCGAGCGATTTGTGTTTGAGGATTGTAAGTAATAGGGCGTCTGTATAATCCGTCTTGTTCTCTTTCAGGTTTTCCCATAGCTTGATGAGTGAGTCGGATACAATGTCTTCGGCAACGGATTCATCATGTACAAACGATTTTGTAAACAAGAAGGCTTTCTTGTAGTATCGCGTGTATAAGGCATTAAAACTATGGATCTCCGAATGCGACATTTTTTATTTGTATTTCGTACGCTCTTGGTCACAAATATAGATAAAAATATGTGATTGGAAATAGTCGTGAGATGAAAAGCGACCCCGCCCTGGTTAAATTTGAATAAGGGTGTGTTGTTGGCGATAAGTTGAGAAGGGATAAATGGGCGGGGCGCTTATTCATAAAGTCAGGTATTACACCTGCTTTATACATAACCAAAACATAAAAATGGAACTTACATTACAGAATCAATTTTATAGATTATTTTCTACCGGGAGCCATTCGCTTGTGCTTACATTGTCGAGCGTGATGGCCTTCCCGTTAAAAAAGAGATTGTATGCATATCTTTGTCCTTTTTCCCACTTTGTACCGGCGGGAATTTTGTATTTGAATGTGTTTCCGTTGATGGTGAAAAGCGCTTCCACATCTCCGTCGGAACGAATGCGCGATGTCGGAATTACCATTAGTTGCAGCGGTTCTCCCGGTATCGTTTTCAGCATGTTCGGAGAGTCCAGTTTTAAGCGGGTGGAAGCATTTGTTCCGGCACATCCGCCGATATTGCCGGTTTTTATGTTCATCATTCCTCTGAAGCAAAGAGCTGTTCCGCCCGCTTTATTTCCAATCTGTATGGAGTGGAGAAGGAAACAGCCTTCTGTCCCCGGTGTCAGGCGTACCTGAAAGCTCAGAAGCGAGAGCGTATGGTTCATATTGAGCAGCACAACCGGTGACACCTGATTGACCGCACGTTGGCCGCTGGCCTGGATTCCATACATATAATCTTTTGTCAGTGAGGCGTCTGCCGATATACGGACCGGTATATTTTCCGGATCGAAATTTACTTGTGACTGGTAGGGATAATAGGCATAGACGGTGACCGGCTCTTCACGTAGATAGATTTCCGGAGATTGCTGCCAACTTAGCCGATTATCCTTTAAGCAGGCTTCTGCCCGTACATTTTTATTATCAGGATTACTATCGTAAATGTTACCGGTATTTTCCGATACAACGTGCAGCCCGATAACCGATCCTCCTGTAAATTCCTGCATGAAATTAGGTGATTTTGTTGTTAGCACTTTTGTTATTATAGTCAAAGGCCGTTCCTTCATCCCTAAATTTTCAATGAGTACCGGGTCGTAGTCGTTTGTACAACTAAAAATCACGGTCGTGAACACTATAAATAGTAGTAATTTATTCATTCTTTGTATTATTTTTGTGAAATGATTACAGTTGCAAAGATCGGTCGGTTTGAAGAAGTAGAAGGTGCATTCGGTATAAAACCACGATGGATTCGTATAAAAGCATAAGGTGCAAATTATCTACAGGCATCAGATTGTCTACTTATAGTGCAAATCAACTATTTAATGCTTCAATTTGTTTACTTAAAAGGGAGATATATTATGTTGGACAAAATTCAGTTTTTATTAAGTTTACAGATTATCGGTTTCTGTATTTTTGGCGGGACAACTCTCTTGCTCCGTGCAGGGGAAAATCGTGCAAAAAAGATACTGGGCTGGGGGATGTATTCGTGGGCTATTATGGCTGTCGTAAGACTGTCTGTCAACCTTTATCTCCATGAAGCGAAGGAGGCTTTTCATCCGGATGTATTGATAATAGGCGCTTTTGTTACGGCTAATCTGGCCTGCTACGTCATCGAAGTGCTGCGTCCGGGCTATCTGACTTGCAGGCGTTTTCTTGTCTTTATCAGTCCGGTTGTTGTCGGCGGTTTGGCTTACCTGGCTTACCGTTTGTCGGGAGGGGAGATCCATACGTATTATTCGATGGAGGAAGTGTTTGAGTTCTTTAATATGGATGTTTTGCTCCGTATGATGGTTTTTGCCCTGACTCTGTTCTATATGGTGTTGCCTGTTTACCTGATAGTCAAATATAGTAACGACTTTAAAGTTTATCTGGCTGAAAATGTCTCCGATCCGGAGGAGTATGATCTGGACTGGCTGAAGAAAACGATGATAATTTTAATTGTTTTGTATGGTTTTTATCTTGTATTATTGCTGACCGATATTCCGGTCATGTATGTAATCGATAAAACCGTCTTGCTTATCGCCTGGTATTATTTCTTTTTATAAGGCATTGTTCCTGAAGGTGGTCGTTTTGGATTATTCTTTTAAGGGAGGATGGGAGTTACCGGACCAGCAGGATGATGAGAACAATGACGACGAGCATGGAATCCTCAGCAAACGCTATGCGGAGGAAGTGAATGCCTGGTTTGAGAAGGAAAAACCGTATCTCTGTGAGGATTTGCGCCTGACGGATTTGCAGCGGGTCTTTCCGATCAGCCGTTCTTATCTTTCCCAACTGTTCAACCGCGAATTGGGACAGTCGTTTTCCGACTATGTCAACCAGTTCCGGATCGAAGAAAGCAAGCGTTTGATGGATGCCGAGCCCAACGCCAGCATACAGGAAATTGCCGAGCGTTCCGGATTTCATTCGATCAGCACCTTCCGGCGGGCCTTTCAGAAGTGTACAGGCACGATTCCGTCTGACTACAGGAATAACAGATAGGCAGATTGTGCAAATGATGTTAAATAGACATTCAATGTGGATAACGTATCCAATTAACCTCTACTTTTGTGTTGTAAAACATAATTTATGAAGAAGTTCTTTAGAAAATGCCTCAGATGCCTTGAGATATTAGGTGAATATGGAATGCAGAAATACGGAGTGAAGTAATTCTAAACGGGAGGACGATAATAACCGTAGGGGATTAGTTCCTCCTTTTCCTTGATCTCTTTCAGGTAGCATTGGTCCAAAAGCAGGATGCGGTTTACGATTTTGTGTACCTCACGGAAATTGTGGTCTGTCAGGATAATACCCTTTGTGCGTGCACTTTCGGCTATATGCATGCGTATTTCTTCGGCGGCGACGGGGGAAAGGCCGTTAAACGGTTCGTCGAGCAATATATAAGGAGCCTTGCTGTATAGGATGAGTTTGATTTCCAGATAGCGTAGTTCGCCTCCCGAAAGATGGGCGATCCGGCTGTGCCGGACTTTGAACAGGAAACGGTCACCGAGGAACTGGTTTCGCTGCTCTGTAGGGATATAAAGTTCGACAGCCTGGGTGACGGTCAGGTAGGAAGGGATAAAGTCGTGTTGGGGCAGATAGGCCACCAGACCGGTGCGGAAGGCAGCTCCCTTGATCACCTTCCCATTGATGCGGATAAAACTCCGGTCTCCTTTCAGTGTCCCGAAAATAATATTCAACAAGGTCGATTTCCCGCTTCCGTTATGCCCGAACAGGGCGATAATATCTCCTGGACGGCAACATAGATAGACGTCCGACAGGACGGTTTTCTCCTTGAAGCTCTTTACGACACTGTCGACTTCCAGACGAGTACACATAACCGGATGATTTGGTAAAGAATTATACAAGACAGGGTATAAATTCCAAATGTGGCGATCAAAAGTTCTGCTTTGCTGATACCCTGATTATAAAAAAAGAAGTATTCTTCCTTGTGTGCCAGTTCTTTATAGAGCAAGTCCATTCCCAACCCGAAAGTCGGAATAAACAACAGCGTGCTGCTGACAAAATCGTTTGTCAGGAAGGCAAAAAGCATTCCACTGACAATGCTGATCAGCAGCGTACTGCGAAAGAAGGCTAAATAAAGGCGGAAGCGGGGCATGGCGCTACTATTTAGGAGGAAAATAGACAGGGATACCCCAGTTGGTCTGTTCGACCTCTTTCCCATCCTTATTTCTGGCGGGTGTGATTGGAGCTTCCTGTATCAGACGTATGGCCTCTTCATCCAGTTCTTTTACATCACAACTTTTGAGGACTTTTACATTATGAGCTTTCCCTTCTTTATCTACGGTAGCCCCGATCAATACTGTTTTGGCATCTTTGGAATCCCAATCTTTATATTTATTATTCGTCTGGAAATAGCTTTTCCAGGTAGTCAGTTCGGCAGTATTATAGGGGAGGTCCGGATTTTCTTCTTCCGTAGGCTCCGCTTTTGCAGACTTCTCTGTTGCCTGTTGCGGCTTTGTTTGTGACTGCTTTACCTGTTGCGCTTCTGTATGAAGTGTAAATGTCTTCTCTTCAGGCGTTTTGTTCCCGGAACAGGCTCCGAATAGGAAGAAAGCCAGGATAATCGGAACGAGATAATGTGTTTTCATAAGCCGCTTGTTTGATGGTTTATACTACGAATCAGAACTCAGAAGCAAATATAAGATATTATATTATATGTTTTTACTAATTCTTCGTAAAAATATAACGGGAATGAAAAAAGGTGTAGTCGCTATAAAACAACAAGGGTGTCAAAAGTATTTTTGACACCCTTGTGATAAACTATCTGTGAAGGTATAGATTCTACCACTTGTTATACAAAACCACTTCGCGCGAACCGCGGACGCTCATGCTCGGGAACCAGATATCTTCTGCTGTCAGTCCGCATTCTTCGACTGCCTGCAGGCAATATTCCAGTTTACCGAAATCGGCGTCTACATTATTCGTGCCGAAGGTGAATTTGATGCCGCGCTCTTTCGCTTTGCGGATGACATCGAGGCTCGGAATCTTGTAACGTGCGTTGATCTCGAGTGCTATGTTGTATTTTACCAATACGTCCAATACACGGTTAACACGTTCGTCTGTCCAATATTTTGCATACTCGGCATCCAGCTCTTCGGGCAGGAAAGTCGGATTGGCATAGATGTCGGCCGGTTCGTTGGTGAGTATTTTTACTGTCTGATCGACCAGGTGATCCATGTATTGTTCTTTCGTGACACCGTCGTAGTGCACCTCTTCCGGACGGTAGATGCGTGACAGGCGGCCTTTATGGTCCACAATGGTCATCGCATCGGTGAAGAGGTAGTCGAATACGCCTAATGCTTTCTGTGAGAAGGTGGATGTCCATTTGCGTCCTTCACCCTGTACGCCGCGCAGGAAAGGCATGTCTTTTACCTCGTTGAAGTATTCGTATACCTCTTTGTCGTCGGCAAGCATACGGCCAACGCCTCCTTCACCGGCATTGGGAGCCACACCGTAGTTGATACCGTAGTTCATCGACATGGCGTGTGCCATCTCTTTCGTAAGACCGCCTTTCAGGTGTACGTGATAGTCTATCACGGGGAAATTACGCTGCTGGAAACGGATCACGGCGTCGTTCTGTTCGTTTATCCGGGGCATTGTGTCGGATGCGTTCACGGCGTCCTCTTTCAGACGCGTCATTTGAAGATTGCCGAATGTCACGTCGCCGTTTACGCCTTTCAATGCAACAGGGCCCCGGCTAAGGAGACGCCCGGCATATTCTTTTGTACGATAGGGCTGCTCGGGCTCGGTATAGCATACTACTTCCGTATTGTTTATGGCAACCGAAATGTTATGCCCGCGTACGGCAATTTCAAAGTCGAACCATTTCCCGTCTTCAGCCAGGGAACGATAAAGATTACGTACGGCTGCAAGGCTGCCGCTTTTGCGTGTACCGTCGATGGCCCCGTTCCGGAACGTCACCTCATAGCCTGATTTTCCGTCGGTATGGAATAACAAGGCTGCTTCTGCGTTCTCCCCGGTGAGAGCCTGCCCTGTGAGCACAAAGTTTTCGTACTCGCCCTCTGCGAACCAGGTCGATCCGGCTGTTACGGTTATTTCATTACCGGAAGTAGTCCCCATTTCGGGACTACTGAAACTGTTTAATGGTTCTGCAACATTGTATCGCACACAACCGGCGAATACCCAAATGCTTATCAAAGCTGTTGCTAATAATGTACTGGTCTTCTTTGTCATAATGTATTTTGTTTTTGAGAATTATACGTTGAAGCGGAAGTGCATGATGTCGCCGTCCTGTACGACATATTCTTTTCCTTCCACGCTCATCTTTCCGGCCTCTTTAACGGCGGATTCCGAGCCGTAGGAGATATAGTCGTCATACTTGATCACTTCGGCACGGATAAAGCCTTTTTCGAAGTCTGTGTGGATCACACCGGCGCATTGTGGAGCCTTCCAGCCTTTGTGGAACGTCCAGGCACGACATTCGTCGGGACCGGCTGTCAGGAATGTTTGCAGGTTCAGCAGTTTGTAGGCGGACTTGATCAGACGGGCCACACCCGATTCTTCCAGGCCGATCTCTTGTAGGAACATCTGGCGTTCTTCGTATGTCTCGAATTCGGCGATCTCGCTTTCGATCTTGGCCGCTACGATCAGGATTTCCGCATCCTCGTCTTTTACGGCTTCGCGGACGGCATCCACATATTTATTGCCGTTTACGGCGCTGGCTTCGTCGACGTTGCAGACATACATAACCGGTTTGTCGGTCAGCAGGAAGAGGTCGTGTGCGATCTTCTGCTCGTCTTTTGTGTCGAAAGAAACGGTACGGGCGCTTTTTCCCTGCTCCAGTGCTTCTTTGTATTTGCAAAGTACTTCGTATGCTATTTTTGCCTGTTTGTCACCACCTGTCTGGGCCTGTTTCTGCACTTTGGCAATACGGCTGTCGATGGTTTCCAAATCTTTGATCTGCAACTCGGCATCGATGATTTCCTTGTCGCGGACGGGGTCTACGCGACCGTCTACGTGGACGATATTGTCGTCGTCGAAGCAGCGCAATACATGCAGGATTGCATCCGTTTCGCGGATATTGGCGAGGAACTTGTTTCCCAGACCTTCCCCTTTGCTGGCCCCTTTAACGAGACCGGCGATATCCACGATTTCCACTGTAGTGGGGATCACGCGCTGGGGATGTTCGATCTCGGCCAGTTTATTCAGTCGTTCGTCCGGAACGGTGATAACGCCGACATTCGGTTCGATCGTACAAAACGGGAAGTTAGCAGACTGTGCTTTTGCATTCGATAAGCAGTTGAAAAGGGTGGACTTTCCTACGTTCGGAAGTCCTACGATGCCACATTGTAATGCCATAAATTAATATCTTGTTTTATTATCAATTCGTTATTTGATTGCCTAATGTCATCATTCATTGGCAATTTCGACTTGCAAAGATAACGTTTACTAATTGAATTTACTCTACATCTACCGAACAAATGTTCGTATTACGGTCATAGGTATGGTTTTGGACACTCATACTTATGATGCTACTAAATCATAACTATGAAGCGGAAAAACGGATCAATATATTTTTCAGTTGTATTTATGTTATTAAATAATAGGTAAACCGAATATTTTACTTATGTTTGTGAACCTTGTAATTGATGCTTTATGAGCTTTAAATTTAAAGCCGTTGTCATGTTTTTGTGACAATTTATGTACAGCGGAAAGCCGGACAGATGGACCAGAGAATGAAAGATTAGAAATTGGACATACAAAAGAGATAATTAGAATGGATAAATATTTCAGTGATAAAGTAGAAGAGGGTATCCGGTTAGTCTGGTGTACTTTTCAACCTGAAGAGATGCAAAAAGGTTTGCAGTTGTTGGAAGAAGCAGCAAACGAGGGGGATGCCGATGCCATGTGCTTTCTTGCACGTGCCTATATGGGTAAGGAATATGTCTGGGGGGACGGTGGTCTGCCTTTTGACAGAGCACTGGCTTACAGTTGGGTCAATAAAAGCGTAATGAAAGGTAGCGCTGCCGGTGTGCTTTCTGCTCTGCGTCTTAGACAACTCACCTCGTCTATCTGTAAAGAGATGCCTTGTTCGTTGAAAGCTGCACGCGACATCATCCTCGAGAGGGCAGAGGCCGGACATGCGTTTTGCCAGTATATGATCGGTGATGTCTATTATTGGGGAGATTTGATTGTAATAAATCATATCAATGTGAAAAAGAAGTATCCGACTAACAGGGATTACGATGCGTTTGCCGACCCGATTGCTGTCGGTTGGTATGAGCGTGCTCTTAAAAACGGGCTGACTCTTCCAGCCCGTAATCTTCAGGTGATCTTTGAGGATGGGGTGAGTCCTTTAGGGAAGAATGATGAAAAACTATTTTATTATACCAAGCTTGCTGCCGAATTGGGAGATCCGGAGATGATGAATAACTATGGTGTTATGCTGTCCGATGCCGACCGTGAAGAGGAAGGACTCCTCTGGTGTAAGAAAAGCGCCGATGCCGGTGAATCGGTCGGTTGCTATAATATCGGCGACCAATATGAATATGGCTGGACTGTGGAGGAGGACCAGGTGAAGGCTTTCGAGTATTATATGAAAGCAGCCCAGAAGGAAAATCCGTCGGCGTATTATAAAATCGGCTATTATTATTACTACGGTAAAGTGGTGAAACAAGACAAGGCTCAAGCTGTCTATTGGCTTAAAAAGGGAGAAGAAGAGGATGAATATTGGCCTTGTCCCCTGTTGGGCGTCTGTTACCAGAATGGCTGGGGAGGATTAGAGGTTGATTATGATTATGCGTACGATTTGTTATGTCTTGCTGATTCGTATTCCGATGAATTTGACGACGAAACTCTTGGCGTGCTATGGAATGGCCTTGGTAATGCTTTCTATTATGGCTGGGGGATTAATACGAACTATGTTATAGCGCTCCAATATTACCAGGAAGCCGTTGAGGTCGGTAACGCCGAGGCGAAAAAAAATATAAAGAAATTCCATATAGATTCCTCCGGTAAATGGAGATTGGCGTAGGATAGTAGATAATGGATAAACCCAATATATATTTATTTAAACTAAAGTATTATGAACGTTAAACTTAAATTCTTCCTTTGTGCATTGTCGTGCTCTTTGGCAACTGCCTATGCACAACAGAAACCGGAATGGATCGATCCGGAAGTGAATGCTGTCAATCGTGCTCCGATGCACACGCATTATTTTGCGTATGAAACGGAGGATGCGGCCCTGAAAGGCGACCAGCGTAAATCCTCTAACTTTATGTCGATCGACGGCACCTGGAAATTCAACTGGGTGACAGACGCAGACCAACGGCCGCTCGATTTCTATAAAGTCGATTTTAATGACAAGGGCTGGGATGACTTCTCTGTCCCCGGCCTCTGGGAAATGAACGGCTATGGAGATCCGCTCTATATCGAGAGCGGGTATGCCTGGTGCTATCAATTTAAAAGTAATCCACCTTACGTACCGATAGAGGAAAACCACGTCGGTTCCTATCGCCGGGTGATCGAGCTGCCGGCCGATTGGCGGGGCAAGGAAGTCTTTGCCCATTTCGGTTCCGTCACTTCCAACATCTCTCTCTGGGTGAATGGCAAATATGTTGGATATAGTGAAGACAGCAAGCTGGAAGCGGAGTTTAACCTGACTAAATATCTGAAACCGGGCAAGAACCTGATCGCTTTCCAGGTGTTCCGCTGGTGTGACGGGACGTATCTGGAAGATCAGGACTTCGTACGCCTTTCCGGTGTGGCGCGCAGTTGCTATCTCTATACCCGTAATCCGAAATATATCGAAGATATCCGTATCACGCCTGATCTGGATGCACAGTATAAAGACGGTACGGTTCAGGTCGCTTTGAACCTGAAAGGTAATGCTACGGTAGACTTGAAATTGATGGATGCCGAAGGGAGCGTTCTGGCCTCTCAGGAACTGAAGGGCAGCGGCAAACTGAATACCTCTTTTGCCGTAAAAGATGCCCGTAAATGGTCTGCCGAAACACCTTATCTGTATACCTTACTGGTTACTTTGAAGGATGGGAACCGGGTGCTGGAAGTGATTCCGCAAAAGGTCGGAATCCGGAAAGTCGAACTGCGTAATAACCAGGTTTGGGTGAACGGGGCGCCGATACTGATCAAAGGGGTGAACCGCCATGAAATCGATCCGGACAGAGGCTATTGGGTGACACCGGAACGGATGCTCCAGGATATACGGATTATGAAAGAAAACAACATCAATGCCGTCCGTACCTGCCATTACCCGGATGATAACTTGTGGTATGATTTATGCGACCAGTATGGTCTATATATGGTAGCCGAGGCTAATGTCGAATCGCACGGTATGGGATACGGTGAGAAAACGCTGGCTAAAAATCCTTTGTTTAAGAAAGCGCATCTGGAACGGAACGAACGGAACGTACAGCGTAACTTCAATCATCCGTCCATTATCTTCTGGTCGTTGGGGAATGAGGCCGGTTTCGGTCCGAACTTCGAGGCTTGTTATCGTTGGATAAAAGCGGAAGACCCGTCGCGTGCCGTACAGTATGAACAGGCGGAAGAGAATGAATTTACCGATATCTATTGCCCGATGTATATCCCGTTCGACAGTTGCCTGAAACATTTACGGGGCAATTACGGTAAGCCGCTTATCCAGTGTGAATATGCGCATGCCATGGGTAATTCGGAAGGCGGTTTCAAGGAATATTGGGATCTGATCCGGAAAGAACCGGAATATCAGGGTGGTTTTATCTGGGATTTTGTAGACCAGTCTCCCCGTATGTTTACGAAGGAAGGTGTACAGTATTTCGGTTATGGAGGCGATTTCAATAAATATGACGCTTCGGGGCAGAACTTCCTGGACAATGGTTTGATCAACCCGGATCGCCGCCTGAACCCCCACATGGATGAAGTCCGTCATATCCATCAGGATATATGGGCGACTCCGAAAGACCTTGAAAAAGGAGAGATAGCTGTTTATAACGAGTATTTCTTCCGGGATTTGAGCGCTTATTATCTGGAATGGCAATTGCTGGCTGACGGTATTCCTGTGCAGAACGGTATCGTTTCTTCACTGGATGTGAAGCCGCAGGAGACAAAGACGATTCGTCTGGATTATGATCCGTCGCGTATCTGCAAAGATAAGGAAGTGCTGTTGAACGTTGCTTTCCGCCTGAAACAAGCTGAGACATTGTTGCCTTCCGGCTATCCGGTGGCGAAGAACCAGCTCTCGGTCCGTCCTTTCAAGGCTCCGTCTGTCGATAATGCAAATGTAGTGGAAAGTAACCAGCCTGTTATTACTCCGGATATAAAAGAGAACGATGTGAATTATCTGATCGTGAAAGGGGAGAACTACCGTGCAGAGTTCGCTAAACAGGATGGTTTCCTGACGTTGTATACCGTGAATGGCGTTCCGATGATGGAAGAAGGCGGCAAACTTACGCCCAATTTCTGGCGTGCCCCGACCGACAATGAAATGGGAGGTGATATGCACAGACTGTATGCAGTCTGGCGAAACCCGCAGATCAAGCTGGATAAGATCACGCAGAAAGCCGAAAACGGGCAGGCTGTCATCGAGGCTGCTTATACAATGCCGGAAGTTTCCGCCAAGCTGTTCCTGACTTATCAGATTAACAACAGGGGGGACATGAAGGTTACTCAAAAAATGGTTGCCGATGCTTCGGCCGATGTTCCCGATATGTTCCGTTTCGGTATGCGTTTGCAAATGCCGAAGTGTATGGACCGTATCTCCTATTACGGCCGCGGCCCGATCGAGAACTATCCCGACCGCAACAACTCGACTGATTTAGGCAGGTACAAACAGACCGTTGCCGAGCAGTTCTATCCGTATATCCGTCCGCAGGAAACCGGAACCAAGAGCGATATCCGCTGGTGGAAACAACAGTCTGTTGCGGGTGACGGGCTTAAATTCTTCTCGGGTAAACCGATCCTGATGTCTGCCATGAACTATACGGTTGAAGATCTGGACGACGGTGAAGATAAAGACCAGCGTCATTCCGAACTTGTTCAGCAAGTCGACTATACAAATGTCCTGATCGACCTGAACCAGAAAGGGCTGGGTTGTATCACCAGTTGGGGTAAACGCGCGTTGCCGCTGGAACCGTACCGGATTCATTACGGCAATTATGAGTTCTCGTTTATTATGCAACCGGTGTTCGGCGATTATGAATAGAGGATAATATATAAGAGGTAAAGAAAGAGCCTCATCCTTCCTGTCAATGCAGGTCGGATGAGGCTTTTTATTAATGCGCTTCCAGCCAGTTTGTGCCTTCGCCGCAATCTGCGATCAGGGGAACCTGGAGCTTGATGGCCCCTTCCATTTCTTCGAGTACGATTTGTTTTACTTTTTCCAGTTCGTCCTTGTGTACGTTGAAGTTTAATTCGTCATGTACCTGCAGGATCATTTTGCTTTTCAGCCCTTCGGCTTCGAAGCGGTTGAAGATGCGGACCATTGCCACTTTGATGATGTCGGCGGCGCTTCCCTGTATAGGCGCGTTGATGGCGTTTCGTTCGGCATATCCACGTACAACGGCATTATGGGAGTTGATATCCGGCAGGAAACGTTTCCGTTTGTAGATCGTCTCTACATACCCCTTTTCCTTCGCTACCAGGATGCTTTCGTCCATATAGGCACGGACATCCGGGTATGTTTTGAAATAGCCCTCGATCAGCTCTTTTGCCTCCGCGCGGGGGATGTTCAGGCGTTCGGCAAGTCCGAATATGGAGATACCATAGATAATGCCGAAATTGGCAGTCTTGGCTTTCCGGCGCATATCGGAAGTGACCTCTTCAACCGGGATACCGTATATTTTTGCTGCCGTAGCCGCATGGATATCGGCTCCGCTGCGGAAGGCTTCGATCATGTGTACATCGTTGCTCAGGTGGGCCATGATGCGTAGCTCGATCTGCGAATAGTCGGCAGAGAAGAAAATACAGTCGTCACTTTCGGCAGTAAAGGCTTTACGGATTTCACGTCCCAATTCGTCGCGCACCGGGATGTTTTGCAGGTTCGGATTGGTGGAGCTGAGACGTCCGGTCGAGGTGACAGCCTGGTTATAGGATGTATGTATCTTGCCGGTCTTCGGGTTGATCAGTTCGGGCAAGGCATCTATATAGGTGCCGAGCAGTTTTTTCAGTCCGCGATATTCCAGCAGTTTTCCTACAACAGGGTGTTTGGAGCGCATTTTCTCCAATATATCTTCACTTGTGCTGTAGCTGCCTGTCCGGGTCTTTTTTGCTTTCTCTTCTATCTTAAGATGATCGAAAAGGATTTCGCCTACCTGGCGGGCCGAGTTGATGTTGAACTTTTTGCCTGCCAGCTCGTGTATTTCTTTTTCTAACTTTTTCAGTGTGGCGGTCAGCTCTTCGGATGATTGTTTAAGGGCGACCGTGTCCAAGGTAACACCTGTATATTCCATTTCCGCCAATACATATACTAAAGGCATTTCGATATCATAGAAAAGAGATTCCAGTCCCTCTTTCTCCAGATAGGGGGCGAAATAGTTTTTCAGTTTGAGCGTCACGTCGGCATCCTCGGCTGCGTATTCGGCAACCTGGGCAACAGGAACGTCACGCATGGAAATTTGTTTCCTCCCTCTCGGACCGATCAGTTCCTCGATATGCACTGTTTTATATTTGAGATACGTTTCGGCAAGGTAGTCCATGCCGTGGCGCAATTCCGGATTCAGCAGGTAGTGGGCGATCATCGTATCGAATAACGGGCCGGCTATCCGGATCCCGTATTTGCGGACGACGAGGATATCGAATTTGATATTTTGCCCGATCTTGAGCGATTTCGGATTTTGCAAGGCAGGGGTGAAGTGGGCGAGAACTTTATCCGCTTCTTCACGTTCAGCCGGGACGGGGACGTACCAGGCTTCATTTTCCTTTACGGCGAACGACATTCCGACCAATCCGGCCTTCAATGGATCGATGTTGTCTGTTTCTGTGTCAAAAGCAAAATAATCCTGTTCGTTCAAAAAGTGACCTAATTCGGCTCTTTTTTTCTCTGTATCAACAAGATGATAGACATGCAAGGTCGTTCTTAAGCTCGCGAGAGTCGAATATTTTGGAGCAGCCGTAGGCTCGGTCGCAAATTCTTCAAAGAGCGAGCCTTGAATCGGGCCGTTTTCGACTGTTTTTTTCTTTTTGCTGCTTTTTGCAGGAGTAGCGGGAGCGGCCTTGAACTCTGTTTGGGCTTTTTCCTGTTGTCCGGACATTCTGTTAATAAATGTTCTGAATTCTAATTCAGTGTAAATCTCGACCAGACGCTCTTCGTTCATCTTCTCGCGGATGCATTTGGCAGCATCGAACTGGATAGGGACATCGGTCTTGATCGTTGCCAGGAATTTGGAGAAACGAATCTGCTCCATATTCTCGATGACCTTTTTTTGAAGGGCGCCTTTCAGCTTGTCGGTATTCTCCAACAGGTTTTCGACAGTGCCGAATTCGGCCAGTAGTTTTTGGGCGGTCTTTTCGCCAACACCCGGGCAACCGGGGATGTTGTCCGAACTGTCGCCCATCAGCCCCAGGAGGTCGATCACCTGGTCGACGGAAGTCAGTCCGTATTTGGCCAAGACCTGGGGGACACCCATAATCTCGTAATCACCGCCGAAACGGGGACGGTACATAAATATATGTTCGGACACCAATTGACCGTAATCCTTGTCGGGTGTCATCATGTAAACCTCGAAGCCTTCTTTCTCGGCTTGCTTGGCTACCGTACCGATTACATCGTCTGCCTCATAGCGCGGAACTTCCAGGATCGGGATATTATAGGCTTCTATGATATCTTTGATGTAGGGAACCGACTTGCGGATATCTTCCGGAGTCTCTTCCCGCTGCGCCTTATACAGTTCGTAAGCCTCGTGGCGGAAGGTCGGACCTTTCGGATCGAAGCCTACGGCTATGTGAGTTGGGTTTTCACGTCTCAGGACATCTTCCAGACTATTGATGAAACCAAAGATGGCAGAAGTGTTCATACCTTTGGAGTTGATACGCGGATTCTTGATAAAGGCGTAATAGGACCGGTAAATCAATGCATAAGCATCTATGAGGAATAACTTCATCGCTTTTAACACGTTTTAGTGTGACAATTGTCGGTAAATGTACGAAAAAACTCGCTTACTCAATACTTTTTGTTACTTTTGCGCATCTTAGGATCGATTATGAAGGATAGAAGTAAAATAGAAAAACCGGTTGCTGCAGAGTTTAAACGTTTCAATGATGAGTTTGCCGCTTCGCTGCGAAGCGAAACGAGTCGTCTGCAATCGGCTATTGACCAGATACTGAATGCGAGTGGAAAACATGTCCGCCCTCTATTAGTGCTACTGACAGCCAAAGCGTGTGGGCAGGTAACGGATCATACGGTCAATTCGGCTGTTTTGCTTGAACTGCTTCATACAGCTACGCTTATCCATGATGACGTAATCGACGAGACGAAACAGCGTCGTGGCGTCCCTTCCCTGAATGCGATTTTCGATAATCGTATCTCCGTTCTGGTCGGGGATTATGTCCTTTCCACCGCTTTGATCCGTTCTATCCAGACAGGTAACCTGCAGATCATTGGAATCGTTTCCAATCTGGGCCGTGATCTGTCGGAAGGAGAGATCAAACAGTTGGAGACTGCCGAAGAAAGTATTATCGACGAATCCTGCTATATGCAGGTGATACGGAAAAAGACGGCGATGTTACTTTCCGCCTGTGCCGAGATCGGGGCTATTTCTGCCGATGCATCCGATGAAATGGTGAAAAAATGCCGTGAGTTCGGGGAATACTTAGGTTACTGCTTTCAGATCAAAGACGATATATTCGACTATTTTAAAGAAACCAATATCGGTAAACCGACCGGTAATGATATCCGGGAGGGAAAGATAACGCTTCCTCTATTGCATGCTTTGCAAACAGGTCCGAGCGAAGAGGTGGAGCATTGCCTGCGAATTATAAATGAAAAGGATTTCTCGACAAAGAATATAGACCTGCTGATCGACTTCGCTAAAGCAAACGGAGGAATCGAATATGCCGGACAACGGATGCAGGCATATCATGATAAAGCAGTCGAAGTTCTTCTGACTATGCCTGATTCTGAGGCCCGTGACGGATTACTGCTACTTGCCGATTATATTGTAGAACGTCAGAAATAGAATAAAAGAAAGGGGATGCAGGAATAGTCTGCGTCCCCTTTCTTTTTATTATTTCGCTACTTCATACACTTTATATGAGTGAGGCATCAGGGTTATGAGATACCTGTTTGCATGATCCCGCTGGCTTTCGGGTAACTTTTCGATCCGGCTGCCTTCCAGCATGTCTTTCACCGCTTCTATCTTTTTATTGGTTACAAGACGGATTGTAACAGGTTCGTCGCGGAACGATTCTACGATGAAGGTTCCGTTGTCATAAAGGAAAAGGCTTACTTTCGAAGGGCCTTCGATATACATATCCAGATCCTGGCTCAGGATGCGGCGGTAAGCATTCAACACACCTTCGGGCAGGTCATATAAGTTTCCGTAGTCGTCCGGAATAGTCATTACATACAGATTTCCTTTTGAGTAGGGAGCCCGCAACAGCATCGGATAACCGCTCACACCTTTCTGCAGGGGGCGTCCGGCGCTCAATATATCCCATGCGTCATTGGTCTGATACCGTACCTGCGTGATGAGGATATCTTTGTCGGCAGTACCGGCCCGTCCGAAGTCATTGACCAGGGCTTTAAGGTCTGAGGCACGCAGTTCGGCAATGTCTGCTATCTTCTCGGGAATGGCAGCCAGCAATCCGCTGGTGATGACGACATCGCCGCCTTTCTGCAACTGTTTTTTCATCTTTGCGATAATATCGGTATCATATTTAGCCTGTTCCGTCAGAAGGACTACCTTCTGGTCTGTCGGGAATTGGGGATACATATCCATCGGAAGGCCGATCATTCCGAGATAGTTCTGCAGGAAGTCATCACCTAATGAATGGAAAGGTTTGTAGTTCTTGATGCCGATCGGTTTCCCTAATTTGTAGACAAATGCGTCGATTTGTTCGAGCGATACGCCGGCTACGCGTGCGATTGTCGTCGGAAGGGTCGTGCTGCCGTTCGGCAAACGGATAGGCTTCATCATTTCGTCGTAGTTGAAGCTGGTTCCCATTCCCTGCCAAGGCGTACGGTGGATTTCCGGACGCAGCTTGGTGCCTAATAGTTCGTGATAGGCAAAAAGAGCGATTTCAGGCGCTTTGGCAAACATGCTGAGCCAGAGTTGTTCCGCATAGCGGTCCATACCCATATTGGAACCTCCCGAATCTACCCAGCCACCGAAGTTATGTCCCGGGCGCAGGTTGTTGAAATAGCGGATGATATTGTAGCTAAGGTAGTTTTGCAGGTGCTGGGCGGAGGAGGGATCGCGTGTCTCCGTGCCACTCCAGATCCCGTCGAAGATCTGCGGACCGGTGGCCAGGTTGAATCCCAATCCCTGGAAATGGTCGTACCAGTTCGGATATTTGATGATGATCTTCACATTCGGATTCACCTTCTTTGCCGGATTGATGACCAGGTTTTGTCCGGCTTCCGTCATCAGCTCAGTACGATACTCGGTCCAGCTCTTGTCTCCTTTTGCCTTAATGTCGATATCGGATTTGCTGCTGGTGAAGAAAAAGTCGTCGAGGATGAAATTGTCGAAGTGCTTGGCTGTGTGTTCGGCTATTTCCTGTACCTTCTTCCGGTGTTCGGGGTTGGAGTAGGAGAAGGTCTCGAAGCTGTTCGACTCGTCGATCGTGTAGGTGATACCACCGCCGACTTCTACGCCTCTATCCTGGAAGAACTTCTTTGCCTGTTCCAGTGTTTTGTCCGGAACGATCAGCAGGTCGCGGTGTGTTTCCAGATAAATCTTATCTACTTTTACCTGGCTGGAGATAATGGTCCAAGTGGAATCCAACCAGTGTAGGTCTTTCATTTTTTCTACTTCGTAAGCCCGTGTATAGACGGATACTTTAAAGCTCTTGTAATTGCCGGCATGCCCTGCGAGGGAGATGCCCATACTCATAATAAGTGCAAGAATTAAGAATCGTTTCATTGTGGTAATTATTTAATATGTGATAGAAATTGGAGGCAGAGCCGTTAAGTTCCGCCTTCTTTGTTTTATTTATCCGATAGGAGTTGTTGTGCCGCCAGTACCAGGAACATATAATGTGATGAGCCTCCGCCTAACACATATTCGACCTGCTGCCAAAGGTAAGGGAATACTAACAGTTCGGGGAAATCCGGACGAATCAGAGCCGTTCCCGAAACCACACCGCCCGGGATATACGACCAATCGGCGCGGTTGAGGCCATAACCGACTGTTGCCGACACTGTGCCCACTCCGGATGCAAATGATGCCGTATTCGTGCCCGGATGGCATCCTAAGACGAAATTCAGCGCATTGTATACATATTCCGGTCCGAAAATGTCCGGATAAGCCGTGTGCAGGAAGTAATGGCGGTAGCCGAACGACTGTATGTCCCAACCGGCTCCCCAGATATGCGGGCGGTAGGGGATACCGTACGGCGTCTCGGCCCCTTCTTTATCCAACTCCGTCCGGAAACCGGCCAACGCGTTCCGGACAGCCTTACTGAAGCCGGCATCGTTCATTTTCTTTTCGGCCCGGCCGATGAACCAACCTACACGGCCGATATTCTGGGCAATAAAGTCTTTCTCTTTCAGCAGATAGTTCTTGTATTGCTGGTCGCCGGTAGTCAGATAGAGTTCGGTTGCGGCGTGTACCTTTGAGGCCTTTGTCTGTGCGGATTCTTTCGTCACGTCGAAGAGGCTGCGGGCACAATCCAGCGCTTGTACGCTCAGGGTATCGTTGAATCCTTTCAAGACGCGTGAAGCGGCAGCCATTTGGGCGGCAGTCGTCAGTTCTCGGTTCGGATTGTCCTCGGTGAAGACCCAGCGGTCGTCTTCGTTTCCAGCTACATTGTCGGTCATGGCGGAAGCATCTCCGAGTAATACATACTGGCGGAGGTCGTTACAGATAATACCTCTGTACAGGCGTCCTAAGGCACGGTAGCCGCCGATAACGGTCAGGGCACCGTTTTCCACCTGTTGCAGCATATCCGGTTTTCCGTCGGGTTGGTGGATCTCCGTGATCCGGCTGTGCTGGTCGATAGCGGTAGCATCGTAGTCTACGTGGAAGGCTTCATAGGCGAGGGCCAGGATATAGGCTTCTCCGGCCTGCGATTCCACCCGGAGGTCGAAGTCGCCTGCATCATGCCAGCCGCCGATGTTCAGGCCGGGGACTATATCGCCCGGATTGTACTTCGTCAGTGTGGAAGGCCCTTGTGCATAGCCGTCGATATGGTTGAAGTTGACAGGTGCCATGCGGGCATCGTCCATGTGGCAGAAATCATGCCATACGCGGTATTTCTCGTTTACCCGCATGTGGCACATTTGTACCGGCAGGAAGTATTCCAGGACCGGCTGCCAGGCGCCACGGTCATACACATCTTTCGCAATCCGGAAGATGGAAGAGACGGCATCTCCGTAATGTACCTGATATAAGCCTTCCTCTTTGATGGACGAGAAGTCGAATTTCAGGTAGTTGTAGCGGAGGAATTGTCCCCATTTCTGTCCGGCGGCGGCGAGCACTTCTTTCTCTCCGTCGGGGGTAATCTTGTAGAGTTTCGGTTGCTGAAGTCTTGTATCTCTTTTATCCAGCTCGATAACAGCGACTTTCGGCTGGTTGGGATGGTAGCCTAACTGGGACGTCTGGACAACCGGCGTATAGATCCAGTCCTTTACGACATTGGGCGTGATGACCCACCGGATCGCTTCTTTGGTCTTTCCGGCCGGCACTTCGCTCCGGACGACAAACCAACCGTTGTTGTGGTTCATCCGGCCGTCATATAGCTTAAGGTCAGTGCCTTTCGTTTCGATGGTATACCGGCTGTAGGGATCATCCGGGCGGACGGTGAAACGTTTTCCAACGGCATAGGGTTCCGACACGATGTCGTCAGCCACGATCGGGCTGTAACCTTTGCCTGCCAACATCTCCGCAGAGGCTTCCCCTTTCGGGTTGAAGTTGCCGATATGCGAGTGGTTGGCCGGTTCGTAACGCGTAGGTCCGTTTGCCTGCTGCGGGAAAATACCCGTCTGCGTGTCCATAATCCAGGGCTTCCCGAAGAGAGCGCCGGGGAAAAGTTCGAGATTGAATCCGACCTTTCCGATAAACTCCTGTGGTATGGGACGATCCAGGTCGACCGTGACGACCACCGAACCGCCTTCTCCCTTGACCGTTACGGTGTAGTCGAACGCCAGATCGGGGTAGATCATCGGGTTGAATCCCGTCAGATGCCGCGAGGAATCGGGAAAACTCAAACGGGCCGTGATGGTGTTGGCTACCGGATCCAGCTCCCGTTTTCTCTGTTTCGGGACCGGTTGCCATTGGCCGGGTGTCGGTTCGAGGCGAATATCTCCATTAGTGGCTACCCGGTGTCCATGCATGATCAGGGAAACACCACCCTGATGGCCCTCCGGATAAATGTCGTCGAAGCCCATTACATTCACACCCTGGTTTTGGAAATAACCTTCCGGTCCTAATTTAAACTCTTGTGCCGTTGCAGGGAGTATACTCATCATTCCTCCCAGGCATAAAATACTCATTAGTCTTTTCATCTGTATAACATATTATTATTAGTGATAGCCGATCATCCGGTCGCTGTTCCTTCCGATCGGGCTTGTGATTTTTCAAAGGATTTCCTGGCTTTTACTTACAGTTAACGCATGAGCATAAAGCTCCCGACTGAATTGAGAAATATTAAAAGGTCCAAAGAAACACTGTCACTTATCTATCTAAGTGGCTATAAAGATATAATTTATATTGTAATAAAATCTTTTCTTCCTGATTTTTATTGTGGTGATAATCAATGATTGTTCCTGTGATTGGCGTGTTAACCGAAAGCGTTGATCCCCGTAAGTATTGGAATAAGCTGAAACAAAGGCTTAAAGAGGAAGGAAATGAAACGGTTACAAATTGTAACCAGTTGAAATTGGTTGCAGAAGACGGGAAGAAACGGCTTACCGATGTGGCCGATACCGAACAGCTTTTCCGTCTGATCCAGTCTGTCCCTTCTCCTAAAGCTGAACCCTTTAAATTGTGGATGGCACAGATTGCTAGTGAAAGGATTGATGAATTGCAAGATCCGGAACTGACGATTGACCGCGCTGTGGGAATACAAGCGTTTAGGATACTCTGACAGCTGGATTAACCAACGCCTGAAAAGTATTGAAATCCGTAAGAACCTGACGGATGAATGGAAACGTAAATGCGCATAACTCTTTAGGAAAACTTCCTGAGGATACGGATAAATGAATTGAAGATGATATAGTAAGTTAAAAAAGTCTCCTAAGCGTAAGAATTTAGCTTGGGAGACTTTTTTTTGTTTCATCCCGGAGAAACTAAAGTTTCACTTAAGGGAAACAAAAGTTTCATGCCGGAGAAACTAAAGTTTCACCCTTGGGGAACAGGTGAAACTTTTTAAGGAATTCTCACTGTTGTGTTTACTTTCCTAATCGTTGTTCGATGTCTTCCACCAGACTACTTGCACCGATACGGAACAGGTCTTTATTCAGCCAGTCGTTGCCTAAGACCTCCTTCACGAGCGTGTAGTAGCGGACAGCATCTTCTGCCGTGCGGACACCGCCTGATACTTTGATGCCGACACGTTTTCCTGTGATGGAATGGTACTTTTTCAGTACTTGGCACATCGTATAAACGGCTTCCGGGGTTGCGCCGGGATAACCTTTACCTGTTGATGTTTTAATAAAATCAGCGCCGGAATAGAGGGCGAGGATTGCAGCTTTCCGGATGCTTTCCGGAGCTACGAGGGCGCCGGTTTCGAGGATTACTTTCAGCTTGGAGTCGCGGCAGCTTTCTTTGATTTCCTGGATCTCTTCGGCAATCTCTTCGTAGTTCTCTTCCATGAAGTAACCCAGATTCATCACTACGTCGATTTCATCAGCTCCCTGCATGACTGCCATTGCGGTCTCGGCAATCTTTATTTCCATAAATGTCTGGGATGAGGGGAATCCTCCGGCGACGGATGCAATCTTCACGTCCTGGGCTGCGAGCGCTTGCTTGACCGTTTCTACGAATAGGGGATAAGTACAGATGGCAGCTACGTTGGGAACGTCCGGGCGAGTGCCTTCAAAGTCGTTTACCTTGTCCACCAGTTTCCAGATGCTTTCTTTCGTGTCGATGCTGGTGAGGGAAGTTAGGTCGATGAAACCGTGTATCTGCTTCAGTACGTCCGGCGTGAAGTTCTCTTTTCCATGCTTTTCGAGCACTGCTTTTACCCGTTTGGCTACCTCTTCGGGCGAGCCGGCTGGTTCAAACTTGGCAAAGGCCTGCTGATATTTGTCGGTGTGGAGATGTTCGGTGTCTTCATCGTGGTGATGATGTCCGCATCCACATTCATGATCGTGTTCGTGTGCCATATCTTATAGTTTTTTATTGTTTATATGTCGTTCTTTATCGCGGTCGGTCTTCTTCTGCAGGTTCTTTTCGAAAGCGGCAGTCAGATCGACGCCTGTCTGGTTGGCAAGGCAGAGCAATACCCATAAAACATCCGCCATTTCATCGCCTAAATCACGGTGTTTATCGCTTTCCTTAAAGGACTGTTCGCCGTAAGTACGGGCCATGATGCGCGCCAGTTCTCCGACCTCTTCCGTCAGGATTGTCATATTCGTCAGTTCGTTGAAGTAGCGGACACCATACGTTTTGATCCAGCTGTCCACTTGCTCCTGTGCCTGTTTAAGCGTAACTTCTGCCATATTATTCTTTGTTTTGTGAGTCGATCCAGATCGTGACAGGGCCATCGTTGAGCAGTTCCACTTTCATATCGGCGCCGAATGTTCCTGTCTGTACCTCTTTGCCGATTTGCAGGCCCATTTCCGCGCAGAAGGCTTCGTACATCGGAATTGCTATGTCCGGCTTGGAGGCATGGATGTAGGAGGGACGGTTTCCCTTCTTGGTGGAGGCATGCAGCGTGAACTGGCTGACCACCATTACTTCGCCTTCCGTTTCGATTACGGAACGGTTCATAACGCCGTTTTCATCGTCAAAAATACGCAGGTTGGCAACCTTCTTGCACAACCATTCGATGTCTTCCCGAGTGTCGCGGTCTTCAACGCCGACCAGCACAAGCAGCCCTTTTCCTATTTTAGACTTCAATTGCCCGTCTATGGTGACCGAGGCGTGCTGTACCCGTTGTATCAATGTTCTCATATCTTTATTTTAAACCATTTATTAAAGCATTTGTTTTGGCTTCCCCGATTACTGCCTTCAGTTCGTCGAAGCTGGCTTCTCGTATTCGCTTTACGCTCTTAAAGTGGCGTAAAAGTAATACTTTTGTCTTTTCTCCGATCCCTTTTATGGCGTCTAATTCCGATTTTGTCTGGTTCTTGCTTCGCTTGTCCTTGTGGAAAGTGATGGCGAAACGGTGAACTTCGTCCTGCATCTGGGTGAAGAATTTGAACATGAAACTTTGTATCGGCATACCGATAGTTTCGGGGGGGAAGCCGAAAAGCAGTTCCGACGTCCGGTGCTTGCCGTCTTTTGCAAGGCCGGCAATTGGGATGTCGAGGTGGAGTTCGTCCTGAATAACTTCGCGTACTACTTCCATTTGCCCCTTTCCACCGTCCGTAATGATCAGGTCGGGCAGGGGAGATTCCTCGTCTATGGCACGTTGGTAGCGGCGGCGTACGACCTCTTTCATGGAGGCGTAATCGTCCGGACCGACAACTGTCTTGATGTTGTATTTCCGGTAATCTTTCTTCGATGGTTTCGCCATTTTGAATACAACGCACGCGGCCACCGCATCGCTCCCTTGAATGTTTGAATTGTCGAAACACTCGATATGTGCGGGTAGTTTAGGCAGATGCAAGGTGTCTTGAATCTCTTTCAGAAGGCGCGTGCTGCGTTGTTCCGGATTCAGCTTTTCCGCCTGTTTCAGTTTGTCTACCTTGTATTGCTTTACGTTCATCTCGGAAAGCTCGACCAGTTTTTTCTTGTCTCCGCGCTGGGGCACTGTGATCGTCACGTTTTCCAGCTCTATATCTAACGGAAAAGGAATAATGATTTCGCGTGCCGTACTCTTGAAGCGGTTGCGCATTTCGATAATGCCCAGACTGAGGAGGTCTTCTTTCGATTCATCCAAACGCTTCTTGTATTCAAAAGTGTAGGCTTGGACGATGGCTCCGTTCCCAATATGCATATAGTTGATATAAGCGGAGTTCTCGTTTTCAGCCAGCGAGAATACGTCTATATTGTGAAGCATTGGTGTGACGACTGTCGATTTGGCGCGGTAATTCTCGATGACTTCGTACTTTTCTTTAATCTTTTGCGCTTCCTCGAACCGTAATTCTCCGGCAAGGATTTGCATCTGTTCGTAGAGATGCTTGCTTATTTGTGAAATATTTCCGCGCAGTATCTCTTTTATTTCGGAGATGTTTTGTTGGTATTCTTCCAATGTCTGCAATCCTTCGCATGGCCCTTTACACCGTTTGATGTGATATTCCAAGCAAACTTTATAGCGTCCTTCGGCGATGGATTCGGGGGTAAGAGGATATTTGCAGGTTCGTAACGGATATAAATCTTTCAGCATTTGCAGCATAACCTTTGCTGTGTACACGGAAGGATAGGGTCCGTAATAGCGCGAGCCGTCCCGAACGATATTCCTTGTTTGGAATACGCGCGGGAAATATTCGTTCTTGACAACAATGGACGGATATGTCTTGTCGTCTTTCAACAGCACGTTATATCGGGGACGATATTGTTTGATCAGATTGTTCTCTAAAAGGAGAGCGTCTTCTTCGGAGTCGACAACGATGTATTTTATGTCTCGTATCTGCTTGACAAGAACGCGTGTCTTGTTGCTGTCGTGTTCCTTGTTGAAATAGGAGGAGACGCGGCGCTTCAGGTTCTTTGCCTTGCCTACATAAATGATCGTACCTTTATCGTCGAAATACTGGTAGCAGCCCGGCGATTCAGGGATGATGGAAAGTATAGTTTTTATATGTTCCTCGGTTGCGCTCATTCTCTTTTATGTATGTTTCTGTCCTATTTCCAGTGTTTTACGCTATTCTTATTAAAGTAAATGTTTCACGTGGAACATTCTGCCTTTAGCGACCAAGCATCACCAATAGGATGTTTATGTCGCTTGGCGAGATGCCCGGAATACGGCTTGCCTGGGCAATGGTGTCCGGGTCTATCCGTGTCAGCTTCTGGCGGGCTTCCGTCGATAAAGACTGGATAGAATTATAATCGAATTTACCTTTGATATGGATATTCTCCAAACGGCTGATCTTGTCAGCGATGATCTGCTCGCGTCGGATATAGCCACTATATTTGATCAGGATTTCTGCCGCTTCGATAATCTCCTCTTTGCGTGAAACCGGAACTTTGTCCAAAACCTCGCGGAAAGCCGGAACAAGTTCAGCCATATTTTCCAGCGTGACTTGCGGACGCGGAATTAATTCGATCAGCTTGCAGCCGTGTGAAAGGGGAGTCGTGCCCAATGCCTCCAAACCGCTGTTTATGTATTGCGGCTTGATGGAATAGTTTTCGGCAAAGGAGATGATCGCATCCCGGCTTGCTCTTTTCTCTGTGAGCAGGTCGTAACGGTCTTGTTTTGCCAAACCGATCTTGTATGCTTTTTCCGTCAGGCGCATATCTGCATCATCCTGGCGAAGCAAGATGCGGTATTCGGCACGTGAGGTAAACATACGGTAAGGCTCGTCTACGCCTTTTGTGACGAGGTCGTCTATCAATACGCCGATGTAGGCTTCGTCGCGGCCTAATATGAACGGTTCGCCACCATGACAATTGATGTGCGCGTTGATGCCGGCGATCAGGCCTTGTCCGCCTGCTTCCTCATATCCGGTCGTCCCGTTGATCTGTCCGGCGAAGAACAGGTTATGGATTTGTTTTGTTTCCAGATTATGCTGTAGCTGTGTCGGGTCGAAGAAGTCATATTCGATGGCATATCCCGGGCGGTAAATCTGTATGTCGCGAAATGCCGGTATTTGTTGCAGGGCACGCAACTGAATATCGAGGGGCAGGGAAGAGGAGAAGCCGTTCAGGTAATATTCCTGCGTCGTTTCGCCTTCCGGCTCCAGGAAAAGCTGATGCTGGGGTTTGTCTGCAAACGTGACGATCTTTGTCTCGATGCTGGGGCAATAGCGCGGGCCGATGCTTTGAATCTGTCCGTTGTAGAGCGGAGAGTCGGGGAGGCCCTGGCGCAAAACCTCGTGACAGGCCTCATTGGTGAATGTTGTCCAACAACTGAGCTGTTTCAAAACACGGTGCGAAGTGCCCATATAGGAGAACTTGTGGAAGTCGTTTTCCCCCGGCTGTTCCGCCATTTCATCGAAGTGGACGCTTCGTGCATCGATGCGCACGGGTGTCCCTGTCTTCATCCGTTCGGATTTGATGCCTAACGAAACCAATTGCTCGGTCAGTCCGGTTGCTGCCGGTTCGGCTATACGGCCGCCGCGCAACTGTGTACGTCCGATATGAAGCAGGCCATTGAGGAAAGTTCCGTTTGTGAGCACTACGCTTTTGGCACGGAACTCGACGTCCATATAGGTTTTTACGCCGCATACCGTGTCTCCATCGAGCAAAAGTTCGCGCACGGTATCCTGCCAGATATAAAGGTTCGGTAGGTTTTCGAGTATTCCTCGCCAGCATTCGATAAAGCGGGCGCGGTCGCTTTGCGAGCGCGGGCTCCACATGGCCGGCCCTTTGCTCTTATTCAGCATACGGAACTGGATGGCTGTATGATCCGTCACAATTCCCATATAACCGCCTAAAGCGTCGATTTCACGGACGATCTGCCCCTTGGCTATACCACCAACCGCCGGATTGCAGCTCATCTGCGCAATCTTGTTCATATCCATTGTTATGAGAAGTGTCTTCGAACCCAGGTTGGCTGCAGCCGCTGCGGCTTCACAGCCTGCGTGTCCGGCACCTACCACGATCACATCGTAATTGAAAGTCATTGTCCTAATTATCTTTGTTTTTGCAAAGATAGTGCAAATCGAATGCATTTTGTATGGGTTTTTGGTTATATTTGTAAATCTTGGAATATCTAGTAATACCTAAAGAATGACATTATGGAAGCCCGGATCTCTTCTTCGACAATGGATAATACCAACAAGATAAAAACATCTGTCACGCTTTTTCTCTTGTATGGCGTTTGCTTGTTCCCGGCCTACTATGGAGATCTGTATGCATTGCTTGGCATCTTTGCTTTTAGCACCCTCCTCTCTTTTACTACTTGGGGCTTTATGCCGAAACGTTTTATCGTGGATGGGGAAAAGCTAACAATCGACACGCCCTTCCGGAAATATTATATCCGCATCGAAGAGATCATTTCGGCACGGGCAGTAGACCAATCGGATTTAGGAGTAGGGATCCGTTCGTTCGGCTCCAGCTGGTTGTTTGGTTATCTTGGATATTTCTCTTTTACCACTATCGGACATGTGAAGGTCTTTGCCCGTCGTTCCAATAACTGTATTCTGATTACGACCTCCGGTCGTGGAAACTTTATCATCGCCCCCGACGATCCGGAATTTATCAATTACCTGAATCGGGCAATCTTATGGCGATAAGGATAGGATCGGAGAATTAAGGCTTCGGGTGCAGCGTTTGATCTGTCTTAAGCATCATAATAATATAACTTTAAGAAGATTGTTATGAAAAAGTATGTGCTTTTATTAGGGCTGTTGATACAAACGCTGTCGTTGTTTGCACAGGAGGCATCCATTAGAAAGTCGATATTCTCTGTCCATGTAGGTCCTTCCTGGTATTTGGGAGAAATGATCGGGATCACTAACAACTCAGAAACCTATCGCAATGATTTGAGAAATGGGGTTGCCTGGGATGTTAACTACTACTATTTGGGAGATAAATATATCTTCAATTCTTTTAAGCTGGCTCCCGGTCTCGTCTATCAGGGCGGACGATACAAAAACACGCATGACGAAGGCTCCGATAAAATCCTGATGCATTATATAGCACCGCAGATCGCTCTGTTCTACGTAAAGCAGAAATACAATCTGTCTTTGTCAACAGGTGTGGGATATCAATCATACAAAGATAAAAGCTTCGTATACGATAAGCCCCGCAATGTTTCGATGAACAAGTTGGCATATAACATGTCGGCAGGCGGTGAATATCTTTTCTCCCCGCGTATGGGATTATCAGCCAAGCTCAATTGGATCGTGACTTCTTCGGAAAGCTATTCGGTCAGATATCATGGTCAGAAATGGCAGGTCGAATCTCCGGAATTGAATGGCGGTGGCGGATGCTTTTCCCAATTATCGTTGTTATTCGGTATGAATTTTCACTTTTAATCAGATACAGTTATGAGACATATATTATTCCTTTGTTTGATGTTTTTCTGCATAGCGTGTGAAGAAAATGAATCGGTCGACCCAACTCTTATGCCCGACGCTACTGCGACCGGTGCGAATACATTCGGTTGCCTGGTAGATGGCTGGGTGTATGTGAGTGGGCGTTGGGGTTTGCCGGCAGCGGAGTATACCCAGTTGGAAGATAGTACCGGCATGCAGATATCTGCACAAGTAGGTTTCGGTTCATATCTCCGTTTTACTATTGCTAACCCCAAACAGGGCGAAACGCTTCCTTATACGGATGTATCATTTGATAATCAAAGAGTAGGGAATGGAAAGGTCCATATTTCCCGTATGTCCGACGGAATATTCAGCGGCACTTTTGAGGGAGACCGTATTACGAAAGGACGTTTCGACCTGAAGTATAAAGAATAAACGGGGAAATCCGCGTGTAAGGTTATAACTGCTTTAGGACTTCCAGCACATAGTTGCGCCGTTGCCGGGAGATGCTGACCGTCGAACCGTCTTTCATCCGGATATAGCCGCCGTCCGTTTTGATGAAACTTCTGATTTCATCCAGGTTGATTAGGTGTGACTGGTGGACGCGAAGGAAGTTGTAGGGCGTTAATAGTTCGTCAAATTCCTTGAGCGTTTTGGAGACGATCAGTTTTTCTCCGGAATTCAGGTAGAAGGTCGTGTAATTGCTATCCGATTCGCAGCGGATGATGGAACCAATCTCCACAAACTCTATTTTATCGGCTACGGATAAAGCTATTTTCTTCTGTTTATCCAGTGCCCGGACGTTCTGTAACAGGTTTTGCATCCGCTTGTTTTCCTGCTTCCGGAGAACGACCTGTGTGGCTTTGTCGACGGCATGGACCAGCTCTTCCGGGTCGATCGGCTTCAGGAGGTAATCAAGCGCGCTGAAACGGATGGCCTGGATTGCATAGCTGTCGTAGGCTGTGGTGAAGATCACCTCAAAAGGAATATCCGGCAGGTTTTCCAGCAGGGTAAAACCGGTATCATCCCCCAGCCGGATATCCAGAAAAAGGATATCCGGTTTTGCTTCGGGGAGGATGCTACGGGCTTCGGTCACGGAACTGCAGATCGCCGAAATCCTGATCTGCGGACAATGGGTTTCAACCATACGGAGCAGGTTTTCCCTATTTCCCTGTTCGTCTTCAACGATTGCTGCAGTTATTTTCGTTTCCATATTTCGTCTTGTTATAAAGGAATGGATAATCGGACATGGCAACCGGAAACAGATTCTTTCTCCTGTCTGTTTTCAATTGTAATATTGATTTCCGTATTATATACAGTCTTTAATATCTCGAACTGGCTGCTGATAGCACGGATACCGAAGCCGCCGTCTGCGTCTGTCGCCATTCCGGGACCGTCGTCTATAATATCGATTACCAGCACTTGCTTCTGCAAAGATAATCGAATTATGATTTCTCCTTCTCCCCGCGGAGCGATTCCGTGCTTTACAGCGTTTTCAACGAACGGCTGTATCAGCATTCCCGGTATCTCGATCAGTTCCGGTTTGATGTTTTCATCAACAACGAACGAGTAGGAGAAGGGGAAGCGGAGCTGTTCGAGTTTCAGGTATAGCTGCAATTGTTCGAGCTCGTCGGAGAGAGGCACTAACTTCTTTTCGGAAGTCGCCAGTACTTTCCGCAGCAAACGCGAGAAGTCGATCAGGTATTTGTTAGCTTCCTGATTGGCCGAACGGTTAATCAGATTCTGGATCGAACTTAATGCATTAAAGATGAAATGCGGGTTCATCTGGGAACGGATCGCGCGGAGTTCAAGCTCGGAGATGTGCCGCCGGTTGCGTTCCTCTTTCCGTTTACTTTTGGTCCGGAAATAGTGAACGAGACCGATGATTAAGATGACCAGGAGCGAACCTGAAACACCCTCTTTGAATCCCTTTTTGAAATCACTCATCGATTCGTCTACTCTGTCCAGGTCCTTTTGCAGTACTTGGAGGAGTGGTTTTTGAGGATCGAATAACCAATTGTTTATCTGGCGATAGAGAATCGTCCCGTCTTCGCGCATCAGGATCGTCACGTAGTTTAACCCCTTACGTTTTAATTCCTCGATTTGCTGGTCCGAAATCGCTTTGTAAGGCTTTACCCGGTTGACGTTATTAGAGGAGAATTTCGAGTACAGCTCGAGCCGTACGGTAGATGTCAGCCCTTTTGATTCAAGGTGTTTATGAAAGTCGAGCGCGTTTTGAAGACATGGTGCGGGAAGGCCTCCCCATGTCGATAAATATAGCAAGATGTATTTCCGGTCGCTTCCTTTCTTCAGATTCAGGCTGTCAGCTATCATAAGGCCACTCTCCCGGATATTCCTTCCGGCTTCGAAAGGCAATAGCTTATTGTATGTGGTTGTCAATATATTTGTCAGGCTGGTATCCGGACAGGAACTGATAAAATCATGATAGTCTTCTTCTATTTCAGATAACATACTCCTGTACATGATACTCTCCAAAGTCGCAGCGTTTATCACATATTGGGGGAAGCCGGAGAAAATCTGTTTGTTCAGGAGATAGTTTTCCTGTAGGGTTAATTCTTTCTCCTTATTCAGGCACAGGTTATCCGATTTGAGCTCCTGTTTTTTATAGATAGAATACTCGTACAGGAAAGAATAGTAACCCGTCGCAAACGGTTTTCTCGTGCTGTACGCAAAGTCGATGAGCGGATTGACCGATGCGAAATGAGGCGCTTGCCAGTCGAGCAGGCCGCTTTTATGCCAGGCCTCTTTGTCGGCTGCTTTCATATAGCGCATAAGGACAAGCATTCCTTCAAAGTATTGCTCCGAACGTTCGAATACCTTTTTCCAATAGGGGTCCATATTCTTAAAGTCATCGTTCTCTAACGCGGCTTGAAAAAGGGCGTTGCGGGACTGGAAGTCTTTTTTCATCTGGTCGGGACAGTCGAAGTCAAGGTTGCGTATGTCAGATTCGTATATGTTGGCAAACCGCAGGGTACTGTATTGGAAGTTGTTTTGCTCGCTTCCTCGTCCCATGTAACGCATATTGTGTGTCTTTTCATATAATTCTTTGTCTTGAATAATGGAATCTCCAGGAGTAAGCAGCAGTGTCACTCGTTCTCCGACTTTATAATCTGTCGGGTAGGCGATAAATATCTTTTTATGGACGGTCGAATCTTTAGATGCATCGAAACTGAAGTTGCTTACGGTAAATTCCGTATTCGGAGGAAGTTCAAATGATGCATCGATAATCCGTGCATCCGGAGTTAACCGGATCATGCCGTCTTTGTCCCATTTGGTCGGGAAATTATCGAATAAGAAGGTCGAAAACCTGTCGAATTTTATGTCGTCTGCTCCTGAAATCGGGGATTTGGCAGAGATTCCTGCCCCTCTTACCCCAAAAGGAATATAGGCCATTGCATACGTATAGAAATAATCTTCTTTCTTGAAAGTAATTGTTTTCCCGCTTTTCCGGTCGTATGTGAAACGTGCAATCAGCTTGCCTGCTTCATTCTCTTCGACAACAAGATTCTGCATATAGCGGCTGTCGAAATAGGAAAAAACTGGGTTCTCTTTATCATTCCGGCAGTCATATACGTTTTCAAGCGTATAGTCCATGGTGAGCGTTTTAGCATTTATATCCGTTACGGTGCCCCGAATGGTAATCCTCCGGATGTTTTCCGCCCGCCAAGGCACTTCCTCTTTGAGGCCGGGGGCGATGTAAGGATAGTAGTTGACAGACTCAATTACCACCCAATCGCCCTTTTTCAGGGAGTCGGGTGTATAGGGCTTGAACATTTCGGCCGAACCGATTTGTGCCAGAAAGACAAGGATAAGTAAGAGCACTGTTTTCTTCATGACTGTAAAAATAAGATGAATAATTTAATTACAGTCCAAATGTATTCAGCAAAGACTGGTTTCCGTCCGGCAAATAAGCAGATGACGGTTTTGGATGAGTATCAGGTGAAATAAAGAATAGTTGCATAGTATTGATATTATTTTTAACTTTGTAAAAACGATCGGTTTATGAAGTCTATAGCTGAATATAAAGAAATCTTATCTAAGTTCAAAAAAGAGTTTGGTCCCCGGTACGGCATTAAGGAGTTGGGGATTTTTGGCTCTGTGGCCAGAGGAGAACAGACGGAAGAAAGCGATCTGGATGTATTTGTTTCGCTTGAAAAGATCGAACCGTTCATTCTTTTTGACCTTAAAGAATTGTTAGAGTCATTATGTAAATGTAAAGTTGATTTGATTCGGTTGAGAGATTCATTACGGCCAGCGTTGAAGAATAATATCCTTAAAGATGGCATTTATGTTTGATAGGGGAAGAGCCTACTTCCTTTAAAACTGGCAATTTCGAAAATCAATAATATGCTTTAATTATCCCCTATGCAGAAAAAGAGCAAAAGCACAAATCGCCTTTGCCCCTTCCTTGATTTCTTTAATCTTCCCAATAAGGCAATGTGTACGGATTGCGATACTCGTAGTGGTACAGGCGATGTGCCTGAGCCTCTTTGTCGTCGCCGAAACTACGGGTTGCGGGATCCCATTTGACCGGGCGCTGCAATTCGTTTGCGATATTGTTCAGGCAACACATGATGTTGGTGCTGCAGCCTACCTCCACCGGAGCGATCGGGTTGAGCCTTGAACGGACGCAGTCGATAAAGTTCTGCATGTGTGAAGTACCCGTTTTCTCGTGTTTCAGGAGTGAGGGATCCGAACATTCGATATATCCGCGTGCCACTTTGAGCCAACCTTTCGTACCGAAGAATTTGAGCCCTTTGTCGTCCGGTTTATCCTCGCGGAAAGGTTGTTCCGTGATTACGACCCCGTTGGCATATTTCATCGTGCTGTACTTGGTTCCGTTATATCCTGCCGGGATATATTCGACCGGCCCTGAGCCGTCCATGCCTAAAGCTGCCTGTGCGATGTCGTAATGGTGAGCGCCCCAGTCCGACGTGTAGCCGTTTCCTGTTTCCCTATAGTAGCGCCATACGGCCCAGGGACCTTTCTCTTCCATTTCCGGATTGTCGATAGGAGGACACATATCCGGGTGGTAGTGTATCTTCGGATCGGTAAGCGGCCCCATCCAGAGGTTGAAATTGAGATAAGGCGGCACCGGAACTTCGGGTAAATCGAACGGTACGGGCGGTTCGCCGATGCGGACATATACTTTTTCTATATGCCCGATCGCTCCCGATCTGACCAGTGCTATCGCTTCTTTAAACTCGCCGTCCGAACGTTGCTGGCTACCCACCTGAAGGATACGTTTGTTGGAGCGGACAGCCCTTTCTAAGGCAATACTTTCTGCTATGGTATATGTCAACGGCTTTTGCAGATAGACATCTTTGGAAGCCTGACAGGCATGGATCGCCGCTAAAGCGTGCCAGTGGTCAGGGGTGGCAATCGAGACAACGTCGATATCTTTCCTGTCCAGCAATTCTTCATAAAACTCATAACAGTCGCAACGTGGGTTCCAGCCGGCTTTCTTTTGCCATTCGGTGACGCGTTTCACGAAACGGTCTCTTTTCAGGGAATCGGCATCCGAACCTGCTACAACCTGTATTCCGGGGCAGGCGGACGCTGCATAGAAATCACTTGAACCCTGTCTGCCAAGCCCGATAAACCCCATTACGATCCGGTCACTGGGAGCATATTTCTTTCCATTAATAGACCAACTGGGAAGAATAGTCAAACCGGCCAGGCCTAATGCCGATAATCCCAAAAACTCACGTCTGTTCAATTTGTTCATCATAATAATATTTTAAGGTGAAACATCTGTTTAGCTGTTATATTCGCAAATATATAAAGTTTACGATAAAAAAGTTCTTGTAATTTATACATTAACATATCATTACAATACCCCTCTTCCCAGTCGTTTCTTATTTTGTGCGGCAAAAACTGTTCAACCCTTCATTTCTCTTCTTTACATTTTGGTTTACAAGGTGTGCACGACTGAAAGGTTTGCTCTGGATATCTAAAACCTTCCACTTTATTTGCAAACCCTTCATACTATATATACCTTATAAATCAAATTGTATAAAGAAAAAAGTGACAGGCTGAAAGGCTCATGAGTTATGAATTAACTTTCAGTATATCTTCTCTTCCCATTTTGAATTCTCAATTCTCAATTTTCAATTACCAAGTCCCGTCCCATAAAATATACCCTTAAGGCTATATTTTTTACCCTTAAAGCTATCAGCCAACAGGCTATAGGGTAGTGTCAAACAAGGTATAGCCTATTTGGGAAAAGGTTGTATCTTTTTGGGTGAAAGGTAGGCGCCTTTTTGGAAAGGAATGCCGACCGCTTTTCAAAGGGATACCGACTGCTTTGGGAGAAAGGTGTACTTTTAAGAATATTTGAATCAAAAGAGCAGGCTTCGTAGGGGCAGTTCGCGAACTGCCCAATAGTGACGAAGGAGATATTTGTTGGCACAGAGGGCGGTTCACGAACCGCCCCTACGAGGTCTGTCTATTTCAAAACTGCAAAAAACTGAACCTTCCCGTTTGTCTGTCTCATAATTATGGTTCAATCAGATCTTACTTTTTGTGTTTGACCAACATGATAACCGGATTGTCATCCTCCTCCAATGTCGAGGCTATTTCTTTTAGCTTGCCTTTTAGCTTCCCTTTTTCATAGTCCTTGAGAAGACTGGAAGCATTTATAGAAGACCATAATTCGCCTTTTCGATTTATAGGGGTCAGGGCAACCATATAGAATTCTTTTTTATAAGAATAATCACCATTGTATATGATATACTTAAAAAAATCCTTTTCCTGTGTATCATATACTAAGTACGTTTTCGGGAAACCCTCTTCTTTGCTGAAATCATATACATTCTTTATGCTTTCCATGAAATAATAACGGTTGGAAACCAACTTTAAAATCAAGAAAACCTCCGGATTCATGGTGTTGATAGGTGGTGTTCGCGCAATAAATGGGCGTAAACTGTAATCAGGCTTTAAAGTGTATATAGTGTCTGACGATGGTTCTAACAGTATCCAATTACCATTAAATGGGGTTATTCTGCTATAATTACCAGGTCCGGCTGCTCTTGTCCCCCCTTCATATCTTAAAAGTTGAATAAATACCTTCTTCTCTTTAAATGGAGTTTTAATCTCTTTGGTTATACTCCCGTCTTGCTTCGATACGAGCAGGAATGGTATCTCGTCATTGATTTCATCGTAACAAATCAGATTTTCTTTATCATAATTGAATATTTCCCAATAAAACTGGGAATTACCATCCTCTTTCTGTTTAAAACTTCGTTTAAAATTCCCCTTCAAATCATAAACCTTTATTTTTTTTGCATAGTGATCGTTTACAAACATTTCATTGTTTTCTTCATCCAACGTGACACTTCTAAAAGATATGTATTCTTCCCCACCTTGCCCTTTGCGATTTATCTTACGGATAGCTTTCCCGGTCCGGTCATATACAAAAATATCACCGTCATTTCTATAGTTTGTTACTATTATGAATTTTTCGCCTATAGCCTGCACAAACCCTTGATTAACAAAATCATCGTTTGTTTCCAGCGGAATATATTCCACATCCATGAAATCTTGAAGAATCAGTTCTTTTTTGGGAAAAGAATTTTTTGTGACATCTACCGTGATCAAGTCGTCTGCCGTTTGATTATGTCTTTTGCAACCTGTCGTTATTAACAGAATAAATAGAAAGAAAATAGTTGTACCTTTCATACCGAATAATTTATTATTGTTACCAATCCTTTATTTGCCTGTCTCATAATTGTGGTTCAATCAAATCTTACTTTTTGTGTTTGACCAACATAATCACCCGATTATCATCCTCTCCCAATGTCGCGGCTACTTCTTTTAGTTTGCCTTTCAACTTCCCTTTTTCATAGTCTCTGCAAAGATCGAAAGCATTTAGAGTAGCCCATAATTCGCCTTTGGAATTGATAGGGGTCAGCATAGACATATAGAATTCTTTTTTATAAGAATAATCGCCATTGTATATGATGTATCTAAAAAAATCTTTTTCCTGTGTATCGTATACAAAGTAGGTTCTCGGAAAACCCTCTTCTTTGCTGAAATCATATACATTTGTTACACTTTCCATAAAATAATAGTGATCGGAAACCAACCTTAAAACCGGATAAACTTCCGTATCCATGGTGTGAATAGGCGGTGTTCGTACAATAAACGGATGCAAACTGCAATCAGGCATTAATGTGTAGATCGTATCTGAAGAGGCCTCAAATAGAATCCAATTACCCTTAAAAGGAATTATACTATTATACGGGCCAGGCCCTGCAGATGCTGTCACTGCTCCATCAGGTTTTCTTATAACTATATGAAATAATTTCTTCTCTTTAAATGGAATTTTAATTTCTTTCGTTATACTTCCATCTTGCTTCGATACAAGCAAGAACGGTATTTCATAATTAAACTTATCATAACAAATCAAGTTTTCCTTGTCATAATCAAACATATCCAAATAAAACGATTTTTTCTCACTCTTTTGATTAAGACTTCGTTTAAAATTTCCTTCCAAATCATAAACTCTTATTTTTGTTGCATAGTTATCGTTTACAAACAGTTCTTCACTTTCTTCATCTAATGTAATACTTCTACACGATATATACTCTTCTCCTCCTTGTCCTTTGCGGTTTATCTTACGGATGGCTTTCCCGCTCCGATCATACACAAAAATATTACCGTCACTTACATAGTTTGTTACTATTATGAATTTTTCACCTACAGCCTGTACTACTCCCTGATTAACAAACTCATCGTTTGTTTCCAGTGGAATATATTCTACATCCATGAAGTCTTGAAGAATCAATTCCTTTTTGGGGAAGGAATTTTTTGTGACATCTACCGTGATCAAGTCGTCTGCTATTTGATTCTGTCTTTTGCAACCTGTCGGTATTAACAGAATAAATAGAAAGAAAATAGTTGTACCTTTCATACCGGAGATAATTTATTATTACCAACTTCTTATTTGACTATTTCCAGAATTAAGTTGATAATAGTGTTATAGATTCAAATCTATGTGATAATACAGGGAAGGTATCGGACAAATGAGTAAACGGCCGTTTGGTATGAGTATTTGGTAAGTGATTGTGGAATAGTCCGGGAAATTTAAATTTCCCGGCATTCCTCCGGCAATATTGCCAATGCTTTGTTCTCGTTGGCCTCCATGATCTCGCGTTCTCCTGGCCCTTTGTCGTTGATACCGCATAGGTGGAGGATGCCGTGGATGATGGTGCGGTGGAGTTCTTCGTTGTAGGAGGTGTTGAAGGCTTCGGAATTGGTCTTCACCGTGTCGAGGCTGATAAACAGGTCTCCGGAGATCTTATCGCCGCTGGTATAATCGAATGTGATGATATCCGTATAATAATCGTGCTGGAGGTATTGGCGGTTTACTTCTAAGATCTTCTCGTCGGAGCAGAAGATATAGCTGATGTCGCCCGTTTTCTTCCCGTATGTGGCAGCCACCTCTTTGATCCAGTTGCTGACTGCTCTCTTTTTGATTGCCGGAAGTTTCGTGTCTTCCGCGTAAAATGCTATTGCCATATTGTTATTCTTTTCTTTATTCTTCTTACTGAATGATACGTTAAAAAATATTACCCGCTATACTAATTCCAAATAGATGCACTACTAATCCGATTTACATGGGGTGGCAGTATCATTTTGATATTAGCCAAAAAACAGATACGTCATCGCAACCGCCGCAATCGCCCCGGCAAGGTCTGCCAACAGGGAACATTGTACCGTGTAGCGCGTATTGCGTATGCCGACGCTGCCGTAATAGAGGGCGACGACATAAAAGGTCGTGTCGCTCGAACCCTGTACGATGGAGGAGAGGCGGCCAACGAACGAGTCTGCTCCGTATGTGTTCATGGCGTCGAGCATCATTCCCCGCGCTCCGCTACCGCTAAGCGGTTTCATCAGCATCGTGGGCAGGCCTTCTACGAATTTCGTATCCAGTCCTGCGGCCGAGACTCCCATGCGGATGCCGTCTATCAGGAAATCCATTGCGCCCGAAGCCCTGAATATCCCGATGGCAACCAGCACGGCGATGAGGTAGGGGATAATGGTTACGGCCGTTTTAAACCCTTCTTTGGCTCCTTCGATAAACGTGTCGTAGACATTGATCTTCTTCCGGATTCCACTGACGATAAAGCCGCAGATAATCGTGAAAAGCAATGTATTGGCAAACAGGGTGGAGTAGAGGGACACCTGTTCCTGTTCCAGCGAGTTGAACAGCCAGACCAGTCCGCCGATAAACAGGGCCAGCCCTCCGAAAAACAGCAGCAGGTTCCGTTGCAGGATATTGATCCGCTGCTTGATGCAGACCGCCAGTATGGCGACAAGGGTGGAGGTGAAGGTCGCCAGCATGATCGGAAGGAATATATCCGAAGGGTTGGCGGCTCCCATCTGTGCCCTGTACATCATGATGGTGATCGGTATCAGTGTCAGGCCCGAAGCGTTGATACAAAGAAACATGATCATCGGATTGCTGGCGGAATCCTTTTCCGCGTTCAGCTCTTGGAGCTGCTGCATCGCCTTCAGCCCCATCGGCGTGGCGGCGTTATCCAACCCTAACAGGTTTGCCGAAAGGTTCATGAAGATGGAACCTGTCACCGGATGATCTTTGGGGATTCCCGGAAAGAGCTTGCTGAATACGGGAGCTGCCAGGCGGGCAAAGGACTGTATCACCCCTCCTTTCTCTCCGATCTTCATAATGCCGAGCCAGAGGGAGAGGATTCCCGTCAGGCCGAGGGAGATCTCGAACCCCGTCTTTGCCGAGGCAAAAGAGGCATTGATGATTTGGGTGAACACTTCCGTGTCTCCGCCGATGGCGAGTTTGCAGAGCGCCACCACGAAGGCTATCAGAAAGAAGGCAATCCAGATGTAATTTAGAACCATAGCAGTTATTGACAGGTAATAAGATACTTGTTAATGGTTACAAAAATAGGAAATAATCGGCTTTATCGGAAAAAGATGCCGGGAAATGGGTAATTGTTTGTTTAGTTGTAAAAAGCTGACTACATTTGAGTGGTGAATACTTGTGTTTAATCAATTCAAATTCAGATTGAAAATATGGTGAATAAAATTGGGTTGGCCTTTCTGCTTGTCTGGCTCTCTGTTGCGGCCTTTGCTGCCGATTATGTCTATGAGCGTAATGTCTCTTATCGTGGAAATACGGAGGATGAATATACCTCTAAAATGTGCCGTCTGGATATTGCTTACCAGCCGGGAGTGAAGAATGTGCCGGTTGTCGTCTGGTTTCATGGCGGCGGACTGACGGGCGGAAGCCGGGAAGTCCCGACGCAACTGCTGACGGATGATATGGTGGTCGTCGGCGTTGAATACCGCCTGTCGCCGCATGTGAAAACGACGGATATCGTGGATGATGCCACGGCTGCTATCGCCTGGGTATTCGATCATATCGGCAAATACGGAGGCAACACTTCCTCTATCTATATCGCCGGCCACTCTGCCGGAGGCTATCTGGTCGATATGGTTGGCCTGGACAAGAAACTGCTCGCCCGTTATGGGAAAGACGCCGACAAACTGGCTGGAATCATCCCTTTCAGCGGTCAGGTGATCACGCATTTCGAAACCCGCAACCAACAGGGCTTGCAACCCTTGCAGCCTACGATCGACGAGACGGCTCCCCTGTATCATGTGCGGAAAGACTGCGCCCCCATCCTGATCCTCTCCGGCGACCGCGAAAAAGAACTCTATGGCCGCTACGAAGAAGCCGCCTACTTCTTCCGTCTCCTCAAACTCTTAGGCCATCCCGATGTGACCCTCTACGAATTAGGCGGTTTCGACCACGGCTCCATGTGTGCGGCCGGTTTCCCGCTCGCCGTTCAGTTTATCCGCGACCACGAAAAGAAGAAATAAAGTAACAGATAATTTTGTACTTTTGTGAAGTACTAAGATATATAATAATTTAATTGTAAGTGAGTAAATGATGATTTATCGGTGTGTTTCTTAATGGGGTGTTGCCCCATGCCGCAGGCTCTCTTTTGCCGTTCGTTTCAACGAACGGATTGATAAGTCCTCGGCTTAGCGGGATTCCTCTGTGGGTTTTAACCCCTTTCAAATGTTTATCGACAGATATTTAATAAAGGGGCTAAAGCCCACAGAGGAAGAGGCTTTGCCTCCATATTTATTAACCGTCAGCTGAAGCAGACGGCAAAAGAGAGCCTGCGGCACGAGGCTTGCCTCGTTTGTTTACGCACCGATAAATCAGCATTTACGTGCAATAGTTGAATATAATAAAAGACTGCTTATGACAAAGATATTAGTTACCTACGACATGTTCCGCGAGGGTTTTACCGAGTTGGAAAGCAAGTATGAGGTTACTTTTCCGGAAGGAAGGGATTTCACGTACGAAGAAGTGTTTGAGATGATACCGGAGTACGACGTGCTGTGCTCGATGTTCGACTTTCCTGTAAACAAGGAGTTGGTGGATCATGCACCCCAATTGAAATTAGTCGCCAACTATGCCGTCGGCTATAACAATATCGACGTCGCTTATTGCCTCGAAAAAGGTATTACGGTTGCGAACACCCCCGACCCGGTAACAGCCCCTACCGCCAACCTCGCACTCGGACTGATGCTCGATGTGGCCCGTCGCATCACGGAATGCGACCGAAAACTGCGCATGCAGGGCCACGACATGAAGGTCGGCGTACTGGAAAACCTGGGTATCAACGTGACCGGAAAGACATTAGGTATCGTCGGTATGGGACGTATCGGGAAAGCGCTTGCCCGGCGGGCGAATGCCTGCGGAATGGAAGTCCTCTACCACAACCGCCGCCAGCTATATGTCGAAGAGGAAACGAAGCTGAACGTGACGTATGCCTCTATGGAGGAACTGCTCGCCCAGTCCGATTATGTCTCGTTGAATGCCCCTTACACTCCGGAAACCTATCATATCATCGGTGAAGCCGAACTGAAACAGATGAAACCGACCGCCGTCCTGATCAACACCGCACGCGGTCCGCTGGTCGATGAAAAGGCCTTAGTGCAGGCTTTGAAAGACGGTACGATTCATGGCGCCGGCCTGGATGTATTCGAGTTTGGCGATTACCCTTCGCCCGAACTGTTAGAAATGGACAACGTGGTCCTCACCCCTCATATCGGTACGCAGACATTGGAAACGCGTATCATCATGGCCCGTACAGTCTGCAATAACGTAATCGGATTCCTGGAAGGCGACCGTCCTGTGTCACGGGTCCTGCGCCCATGATGACGGCGGATTTCGTCCTGAGCGAGCTGCAATCGGTCGGCTCGCCGGAGAAAGCTGTCCACCTGAGCCGCTTCTTCAAGACCGGACCGGGACAATACGGCGAAGGCGACCGCTTTCTGGGTGTCGTCGTGCCGCAGACCCGCAGTGTGGCGAAGGCCAATAAAGCAATGCCTTTCGACGAGTTGCAGCGTCTGCTGGACAGTCCCTGGCATGAGGCGCGTCTTTGTGCCTTACTGATTCTGGTCTATCGTATCCAGGATCGGAAGACGACTGCCGAAGAGCGGGAAAAGATTTATCGTTTCTATCTGAAGAATACGCACCGGTGCAATAACTGGGATCTGGTGGACCTCTCCTGCCGGGATGTGGTCGGCGAGTATCTCGTGGATAAGGATCGTTCCATTCTGTATGAACTGGCTGAAAGCGATAACCTCTGGGAGCAGCGGATCTCTATCGTCTGCACCTGGGCCTTTATCCGCCGCTCGGATTTTACCGATACGTTTGCGCTTGCCGAAAAGCTGATGACACATAAGCATGACCTGATGCATAAGGCTGTCGGCTGGATGCTCCGCGAAGTCGGAAAGAAAGACCGCGATACCCTCACCGACTTTTTGGAACGTAATGCGACGCAACTTCCCCGGACGGCCCTTCGCTACGCCATCGAGCATTACCCCGAAGACCAGCGACAGTATTTCCTGAAAAAGAAATGACCGGATGGATAAACAGACTGAAGAGCGCCTGAAAGAATGGGCGGGAACGTATAATGTGAAGTCTTTTATTCCGGATGACCCGGTTCAGTTCCCCCATCGCTATACGGATAAACGGGACATCGAGATATCCGGTTTTATCACCTCCTGGATCTCCTACGGACGGCGCGAACTGATCCTCCGGAAAGCCGCCTGGCTGCATGACCGGATGGGCGGAAGCCCATATAAGTGGATCATGTCCGGGCGCTACAAAGAATTGGATTCGGATGTCCCTGCAGGCAAGCGGGATACGTTTTATCGCTTTTATACACATTCGGATTTGCGCGATTTGTGTGACCGCTTGAACGCTATCTATGGGGAATACGATTCCCTGGAAGATGCTTTGGCGGCCAGCCCCTACCCGAATCCAATCGTGAAGCTACAGGATTTGTTTTCCGGCGTCAACGGCATTCCGGTGATGAGCGGAAGTTCCGCCTGTAAACGCCTGGCTATGTTCCTGCGCTGGATGATCCGCACCGATGGAATCGTCGATTTCGGTATCTGGAAGACGGCTTTTCATCCCCGCCAGTTGATTATTCCGTTGGATACGCACGTACATCAGATCTCGTTGGAACTGGGACTGACCGCACAACGTACGGCAACCTTGAAAACGGCGCTCGAAATAACGGATGCTCTGGCCCGTATCTTCCCCGACGATCCTTGCCTGGGAGATTTCGCCTTGTTTGGATATGATATAAATAAAGGAAAATTAACGGCTTTGACAGGTGACGGACCGAACCCTGTCTGGTGACGGACCTGACCATGCTCGGTGACGGACCTGGCAGCGTTCAGTGACGGACCTGTCAATTCTCCCTTTTTGTACATGTATTTTAACAATATAAATGTAAAGAATATATAATGGGAAAAGAAAGAAATAAGATCGCTTCTATTTGTGTATATTGTGCTTCAAGTACGCAGGTCGCTCCCGTCTATCAGGAGGCGGCTACCGAGTTGGGACGCTTATTAGGGGAACGGAATCTGCGTGTCGTGAATGGCGCGGGAAATACCGGTTTGATGTGTGCTGTTTCGGATGGTACGCTATCTGCCGGAGGAACTGTGACAGGGGTCATTCCCCATTTTATGGTCGAACAGAACTGGTGTCATAAAGGGTTGACCGAACTGGTCGAAGTCGGCAATATGCACGAGCGCAAACAACGGATGGCCGATCTGTCGGATGCCGTGATCGCCCTTCCGGGTGGTTGCGGTACGCTGGAAGAACTGCTGGAAGTGATTACCTGGAAACAGTTGGGCCTGTATCTCAACCCGGTTGTGATCCTGAATATAAACGGCTATTTCGATCCCTTGCTGGAGATGTTCCGGAAGGCCGTGGACGAACATTTCATGCGTCCTCAACACGCCGGCCTCTGGGCGGTGGCCTCTACCCCGGCCGAAGCTGTGGAACTGATCTATACGGAGCCGGTCTGGGATGCGAATATCCGCAAGATGGCGCTGGTCTGATCTTATTTACTGCCTTTGAGCCGGAATCTGTTTACCTCCGGCGTACGGATTCCCGGCTTTAGCTCTCCGTTGATAAGGATAATCTCGTCCCCGTCCAGGGCGATCCCGGCTCCTGCACGTGCCAGTCTCTCGTCCTCTCCGATAATCTCCCATTTCCGGGTGAAGGTGTCGTATTGCAGCAGGAAGGTGTTGAATCTGTACCATTCCACCGGATGAAGCAGGTAATCCGGAGATGGAGTATTGAGCGCATCGCGAAAGCGGCTGTAGTTGACCCCTCCCATCAGTAAGATGGAATTGTTGCCGGATGAGACGGCGCAGCCGCCTGTCAGCGTGTTGGGAGAACCTTCTGCCGAAAAAGGCAGAATGCTTTCCTGTCTCCACTCTTTTTTCTCCGGATGATATGAAAGCATATCTGTCGATACGACTGCTTGCCGACGGCCTGAAACCGGCTGGAAACCGCCTGCCAGATAAAGGCGTGTACCGTCTTGGGATTGCTGGGCGGTTAATACAGGCTGGATGCGGGCCGGACCGGGGAAATCCGGTAGCCGGGTCCATTCTCCATCCCCCGATTCGGTTAGTCTGAGCGCATAGAGCGCGTTCGAGGGCTTTTGCTGTTGGTTGCCTCCCGTCACGTAAATCTGTCCGTCGGCGTATGTGGCGGCAAAATTATCCATGGCTACCGGTAGTTCAGGCAGTTTGGAGATGCTTAGCTTTCCTTCCGCTGTCAGCCAGTTTACCAGTAAAACCTCTTTGGAGGCCCTCTTTTCGTTGTTCCCTCCGATCCAGACAATACCTTGGGGTGTCGTGACGGAAGCGCCGTAGGCTACTGGTTTGGGCAGTTGCCCGATCATGCGCCATTCGGCCGCTGCTTGTCCGGTGAGATCCCATGCATAGATTTCGTTGTAATATCGTTTGGCTCCCCCTTCGGCCGCCGGTTTGCCGGGAAAGTTACAGCCGCCTGCTACTAACAACTGTCCGTTACTGACGCCGGCGAACGGAGCGGATACGCCCGATGCGGATGTTTGACCGGCATTGGGCAGGTCGGGTAGTCCGGACCAGTCGATACTCGAAGCCTCCGAACGGAAGGTCGAAGCCGGGAGCCCCTCTCCGTTTACCAGATTGGCGCGGGTAAAAGGTTGCCAGCCGTAGCGGACGAATCCCGGATGCTTGATTGGGCTGCTCCACACTTTTATCGTCTTTCCATCGACTATTCGCGCTTCGGCAGGGACGAACAGTCCGTCATGTTCGGCGATTTCAAATGTCCGCAGCTCCCCTCCGTCGGCACTGTGCATTCCTGCTCCGTAGTCAAAGGTGATGTAGGCCGTATCAGCCTTGAAAGAGACAGAACGGTATAGCGGGCCCGACGGCAGGCAATCGTGGCCGTATGTCTCGTGCAAAGCCCAGTGAGCGAGCCGCTCCCCTATCTCGCGTTTGTAGCGCGGATGGACATCGAGTGAGTCTCCCCGATCACTGCTGACCGCCATGCCGCTGTTCGGTATGGATTGCATCAGCTTGCGCTGGCTGTCGCGAAACCGGGGCCAGCTGGGGCGGTCGATGCCGGATAGCTGCACGTAATAGAAAGGAAGTTCTTCCTGCCAGTTCTCCCGCCAACTTTCCGTCAACAGGCGGAATAGTCGCTCGTGTGCCTCTACGTTGTGTGCATTCGATTCTCCTTGATACCAGATGATGCCCCGTATGGGGAATTTCCCGAGAGGCTGTATGCCCGATTCGTATAAATAGCACGGCTCATAAGGATGACGCTGTTGTTTATTTGCCGACTTCTTGATGTTGAGGCTTGCGCGTCCGCGTACCCAGTCCTGGATGAAATCATTCTCCCTCCAGTCGTACAGGATGTCCGGAAAGTCGAATTCAAGCGTTTTACGATCTATCCAAGCCTCTGTCGGCGAGCCGCCCACAGCATTCAGGATAAGACCGACAGGAACCTGAAGGCTATCCGAAAGCATCTGCCCGAAAGCGAAGGCGACAGCCGAGAAACGGTCTGCCGTTGCCGGGTCGCACTCTTGCCACCTGGTGTTGTGGTAATATTGAAGCCTGTTGAGAGAGTCCAGGACCGAAGCATCCCATTCCACCGCATACGTTTCCCAGCGCGGCTTCATGTCGAAAAGGCGGATCTGCGGTTTCCCGGCCGCAAACTCCAAAAGCTCCTTCCGCTGGCTGTCGATGGCGCCGCTCACCTGAAACGCCATATTCGACTGGCCGGAGCAGAGCCATACCTCACCGATCAGGACATTTGTATAATCCAGTCTTTTGGAACCGGCAGATATGCTTAGCGTGTAGGGCCCTCCTGCCTGCATGGGCGGCAGGGTGACAGACCACCGGCCGTTTGCGCCTGTCACGGTCTGCCCTTGTTGACCGGCAATCCGGACGGTGACTTCCTCCCCGGCATTGGCTATACCGGCTATGACGAGCGGCTTCTCCCGTTGGAGCACCATATTGTCCGAGTATGTGACCGGCATTTGCAGTCCTCCGTAGTTGCCTGTTAAGGCCTGGCTGACCGTGCGGGCTATGATTCCGGCCCCTTCGGCCGTGGGATGCAGGGCGTCCGGCAGCAGGTCGGGACGGTCGTACAGTCCGGCCTGCAGGTCTATCAGCCCTGTGTTGGCAAGGGATGCGATTTCCTCGATCGTCTGTTGTATCTGCCAGTACCAGTCTCGTGTTCCCGACTTGAAACGGGGATGCCGGTGTGAGATGGGTGTCAGGCGGCAGATCCATATTCTGCATTCCGGATTTGCCCGGCGGAAAGCCTGGATCAGGCGGAGGTAGTCCTTGACGAAGTCGTCGCGATAGTCGGGCCAGTCGCGCGGATCGGTGTCGTTGAGGCCGAGATGGATCACGACACGGTCGGCCGCAAAATCGAGAGCCGCCCGGCACTCCTCCTGTTCATTATACGGACGGTGTCCTCTTCTCAGCAGCGTGGCGCCGCTCTTGCCGAAATTGGCGACTTCATATCTGTCGCCTAACATTCGTTGCAGTTGTGCGGGATAACTGTTTGTCTCGCGGTTCTCGATCCCATAGCCGTATGTGACGCTGTTGCCGACGCAGGCAACCTTGATCTTTTTCGCTTCGGCAACGGGAAATGTCTTGTCCGGCGAATAGATGAGGCTGTCGACAGCCTTTTCTCCGTCCGGTGTGACGAATACGAAGGTGAACATCCACTTCTGCAAGCGGATTTCCGGTTGTGTGAATCTGCCGACAGGGAGTTTCAGAAATACTTTGTTCCAGCCCTTCTTCAGGTGGACAGGGATGGGCGGACGAACCACGCAGTTCTCGTTGCCGAGCAGCGTCTCGTTCGACTTTTCGCGATGTGTCGCTGTCCATACCGGAGGCAGGATCTCCCGGTCATTCAGCCATACACGACTCTCCCGGTAATCCCATTTGCCGGGCATCGGCGGCAGGTCCATCTCCGACCGGCTGTAGTTCTGGAACTCGATCCAGGCGCCTGCATCCTGTGCTTCGGGCGAATAGACCCAGGTCCAGGCGTATGCCGTATGATTTTCTTCCGGCTGCTTGAAAACACCCGGAACCAGTGTTCCCCATACATGGCGCAGGTAGATGCCCGCACCTCTTGCCTCGTGGGTTCTGTATGTTTTCCCGTTGTATGCATATTGTGTGTGTAAAGCCTTTTCGGGCGGGAACGATCGGGTTAGATCTCCCTGGTTCGGGAAAGCGTCTGTAATGCGCCATTTGGCATTCGTCTGCCGTACGTAGGCGAACGGGTATCCCTGGAAACAGTGCTCCTTATGCCAGAGCAACCGGTTCTCGAAATCAGCGAAGGCTTTGAACTCCTCGCTCTCTTCCGGTGGAAGGGCTGTTCCCTGCTTGTCGAAATATTCATTTCCTCCACCCCGCCAGGCACGTTCGGCGATGGCGAGCATGTTCGGATAGAAGTTATTCTGTTTGATGATGTCCGCTTCCGGTTGGATCATCCGGTCGTTCCAGACGGCCAGGATCGTTCCGGCGAGATCGTCACTGCCTTGCGGTTCGTTGTAGATACGGCTGTTATAGAGGGCGAACAGGTCGGCGAACGTATCGAAGTGGTTCAGGTAATGGAAGCGCGAGTCGATGGCGGGAATCCCTTTTTGCGCTTTCCCCCGATAGCTCCACAGGTGCGTCATGTCTATTTCTCCCGGTTTGTAGTGCCAGCCGGGGTTCCAGGATATTACTTTTTTCCCTTTGGAACGGACATAAGCGACCATTTCAGGAACAAAATCCGGGTTGGTGAACTGCACCTCGTCCGTTCCGATATGCAGGTACGGGACGTCGAACGTTTCGCATACTTCGTCCAGCAGGATCTTTAGTATCCTCATCCCTTCCGGGCTTTGCATATCATGGCCGAAAGCGCGAACAAAAGCGGCGCTGTGTCCCGGCATGTCGATCTCGGGAATGAGCATGACATGGTGTTGCTTGCAGAAGTCCACCAATTCATGTGCCTCTTCCAGCGTATAGAATTTTCCCGGCATACGGGTCATGTTCGTACTGTCGTTCAGCATCGGGAACCGTTTGCTTTGCAGGCGCCATGCCTGATTCTCGGTCAGGTGCCAGTGGAAGACGTTTATCTTGTAACGTGCCAGAGCAGCTATTTCCCGTTTCAGTTCGTCCATCGAGATATAGGTACGTCCCACATCCTGCATGAAGCCACGGATGCGGAAGGCAGGCCAGTCGATGATCTCGCATCCGGTGATTGCTATGCCGTTGCTTTTCTTTTCCGTCAGTTGGCGTAATGTCTGGATCGCCCTGTAAATGCCCGTTTCCGTAGTGGCTTCGATCTCTATTCCGCTGGCCGTGACACGCAGTTTGTAGGCTTCGTCGCGATTGAGGGGGATTTCGGGAAGATCTTCTACTAAGTTAATCGAGAGTCTCAGGGGGCTTGAGGGGGCGGTCGCTACGCCATAGTCTGCCAGGAGTTTCATGCCTATGGAACTTTTGTTTCCCCCCGGTGAAACTTTTGTTTCATCGGTATGAAACTCTTCTCCTGTCCAGATCACTTTCTGCGGCCAGGGAAGCAAATGAGGGATACCGGCTGCTTGCGCAGCCAATATCCCTAAACCTAAACTTACTAATATGAACAGTATGCGTTTCATGTAGACCTTATTTCACCAGGTCGGTCAGCTTGACTGCCTGGAATGTCATGTGGGCGACACTCGATTCGTAGAAGATGCCGACCGTCTCCCGGTCGATCATGGAAAGGCAGGAATAGCCCCAGCCTTCATCTTCGTCCAGTGTCACCTGGTTGGCGAGCGGCCAGGTCATGCCTCCGTCCGTACTGACTTTTATCGTGATATGGTTACGCCCTTTCGTCGTGTTCGGGTTGGAGAAGATCAGCAGGTCTTTTCCGGTGATATTGTCCTTGGCATCCACATGGATGAGGCTTGCCATGCAGACCGGTTCCTGTAGGGCACTGCGGCTCGACGGGTGTTCGTACCACGTTTTGCCCAGGTCGCGGGTCGTGGCTACGGCACGGCTTCCTCCCCGGTTGTCGCGCATGTTCAGCATCAGGACGCCGGGCTCTACTTCCGCCACTTGTGCTTCGGTCGTATTCGTCCGGGCCAGGTTGTGCAGATGCCAGGTGGTTCCGCGGTCTTTGCTGTACATGATGCCTGCGTTCGGCACGCGGGTGGAGTCGATAAACTGGATCGGGAATACCAGTGTCCCGTCCTTCATCGTGATGCCTCGTCCCGGCCCTTGCAGGAGGAAATACCAGGAAGGGTCTTTTACCTGCGGAGTGATATTGATCGGCTGGCTCCACGTTTTCCCGTCATCCTCACTCTTGGTAAGCATTAACTGGGCGGTACTGTCCGGCGTCATGCCCGGCATGGAGTTCCACCAGGCGCGCCCGTTCCCCATTCCGTGTGTCCAGGCTGCAACGACCCAGATGGTATTCGTTTTCTCGTCCACCAGGATAGACGGGTCGCCCACGCCATTCTGCGCATGAGGCAGGCCGCCCGTTTCGCCGAAAGTCATGGCTACGCGCATCGGTTCCCAGGTCTGTCCCTTATCGGTGCTCCGGCTGATGCCTATATCGACCATCTCCTGCAAGTCCACACTGCTGTTGTAGCGGATGTCGTACACGCCTAACAATGTCCCGTTGTTGGAGGTCACCAGACCCGGAATACGGAATGCCGAGACGCCGTCGTCTCCGGCATGGCGCACGCCGATTCCCATGCGGCGCACATCTGCCTTGCCGTCCCACACAATCGTTGCCGGCATGTTGTTGATCTCGGCCATCGGCATCTGTACCGTGAGGGTTGTCAATAAAGAAGTTTCCGGCTTCATCTCGATGCTGACCCAATAGTAGTTGACACCCTCTACCATCGGTTGGTCGCTGGTGAAGGTAACCGTACCGGTCATATCCGTCACTTCGCTCTGCTTAACGGAGTATGCCGGGTTGGCCGCTTTTGTTTTTCCTTCCGCATGGCTGGAAATGTAAGAAACGGGGCGGTAATGCCTGCCTTGTCTGGAGGTCGCTTCCGTTCCGCTATAGAAAAGGCGCAATGCCTTTATATCGTTTAAATCGATTTCTCCTTTGAATTGCAGGGACAGTTTGTTGAGCACGTCGCCTTTATGCGCGTCTATGCGCATTTCCAGCAAGATATTATCCGTCCGGTCGATCAGTATCGGAATCTGGGGCTTTCTGACAAACAGGCTGTCGGCGGCGAAGGCTGTTTGAATGAAGAGAAGGAGGCTAAAATAAAGAAGTATCTTTCTCATGGTGTTTTTGTTATTAATCGTTCATATTGATTGTTTTCGGTCGCAGGAAGATCACTTCCACGACTAAAGCGGCAAAGACCAGGCCCGCCATCATGGCGAAATCGTGTCCCAGGTTTCCGGCGTCAGTCGATTCGCCCAGCAGCTTCGTGATGAACGCTCCGGCAAACACCCCTGTCATGTTCATAATCCCGTAGGCCGTAGCCCGGTAACGTGGCGATACGAACTGGCAAAGGATCGGCATGTTGTTGGCATCGAATATGCCGAACCCGATACCGAAGCAAAGTCCGCCGCCGATAATCATCGCAAAGCTATTACCGAACCCTAAGAGCAGAAGCGCGGGAATAGTCAGTGCCAGTCCGATGGAACCGGTATAAATACGGCCCCGGACGTTTCGTTGTATCCATTTATCAGATAATATACCGCCCGCAATCACCCCGATAAAGGAAGAGATCGCAATGGTGAAAGTCGATAGCGGCCCTGCCTCCGACATATTGATGGACAGGTTTTCCGAGAATAGCGTCGGCAGCCAGTTCTTGGTCGCCCAACCCGGCAGGCTCGACGTAGCGAAATAGAGCAGGATAATCCAGAAAGAGATGTTCACGAATAACATTCCCATCCCTTTTATCGCAGCCGCCACCGGATTCTCTTTCGGCCCGGGAGCCGAAGCAATCGGTTTGACAACCGTATGGTCCTTCTTATCTCTCAGAAAAAGGATCAGTACCAGGCTATATGCAATCCCGATGATCCCGAACCAGTGGAAAGTCGTCTCCCAACTGTATGCCCCGGCGATTGTCGCCCCGAAGCCGCCCAGCGCCTGCCCGGTGTAGAGGCCGGTCATGTGGACGCCGACCGCAAGCGAACGCGTTTTCTCCTGGTGGTAATCCGTTATCAGGGAAAGTCCGGCAGGGATATACAAGGCCTCGCTGACCCCCATAATGGCCCGGAGGATATAGATCTGGTTGAAGTCGGTCGAATAACCCATCATCAGTGTCACAAACGACCAGACAAAGAGACTGCCTACGATCAGCCACTTCCGATTCACCCGGTCGGCGATCATACCGGCTACCGGGCTCATCAGGCCGTATATCCACAGAAATACGGCCATCAGGCGACCGAAGTTGGTGGCGGATTCCAGTTCGGTAATATCGATCATCATGGCAGACTTCATGGTCGAAAGCATCTGTCTGTCCATGTAGTTTAACAAAGCTACGCCCCAAAGCAGGGCAACGACTATCCAGGGATAGTATTTCTTGTTATTCATCATAGCCCGGCAAGTATTTCCTTACATAACAGATTACATTTCAGAAGCATCCGGGGAATGTGGAACGGGCCTTTATACATATTCCCCTTTGCAGGCTGTGAGAGTGTTCCGTCATAATGGAAATAGCCGAACCATTCGCCGTATTCCTTGTCCGGAAAACGGGCGTAGGTATATTCGTTGATCTGTTGGTGCATCTTCAGGTATTTCGTGTCGCCGGTCGCTTCATACGCATACAACGTGGCAATGATGGCCTCGCATTGCGGCCACCAGAACTTCATATCGTGCCAGTATTCCTGTTGCGGGCGGTTTTTGCAATCCCTGAAATAGGTAATCCCGCCGTACTTTTCATCCCAGCCCCACTTCCAGGACCAGTCGAGGATGGTCAGCCCCATCTGTTTCAGCTTCGGGTCCCAGTTGCGGTGTTTGGCCTCTTCGAGGATGAACCAGGCCGTTTCGATGGAATGTCCCGGGTTGATCGTCCGGCCCGGTATCGAGTCGATGAACTCGCCGTCCGGCCCGACTGTCTCCAGGATCGCTTTAAACTCCGGTTTCATGAAATCACGTTGCAGCTCGGCTATCGATTCGTCGATCTGGCAGGTCAGCACAGGATCGTCGACCGCTTCCCGGATGCGGGCGGCAGTGTCGATCAGGATCATGCAAAAGGAATGACCTTTTGCAACGAATCCTTCTCGAAATTTGGGCTCTAAAGCCCCTGGTGTGTTTTTGTAATAGAGAATCTGGTTAAACAGTTTGACCGCTTTACCGGCATAGCTCTTGTCGCCCGATGCGATCGAATACTGAGCCATGGCGATAGCGGCAAACGTTTCAGAAAATACATATCGGCGTTTACGTACGGGAGTTCCTGTGTTTGTCACCTCGTAAAACATACGTTTGTCCGTATCGAAACAGTGTTTTTCGATAAAGTCGATGCCGCTTTTGCAGGCATCCAGCCATTCGGCGCGTTTTTCGAGGTGATTATAAGCGTATGCGAGAATAAAGGCAAACCGCCCCTGGAACCAGACCGATTTATTCGTGTCTAATAGCGAACCGTCGCGATCCAGGCAGGTGAAGTAGCCTCCGTTCTCTTTGTCCAACCCATATTTTAACCAGAAAGGCAGAATATCGGTCAGTAGATCGTGTTTGTATTTTTCGCCCCAATACCCTAAGTATTCGGACGGGCGTGTGATGTCATTCATGGCGTTTTGTTTTTTAGAACTTATTGCATCTGTCGAAGAAGCCGATTGCTTCTAACTCTGCCTTCATGGCAGCCTCTTCCGCATCCGTCATGTTCTGGAACGGCGTGCGGTTCTTGCCTAAGTCGAGCCCAATCAGTTTCATGATCCGTTTTCCTCCGACAATGTTTCCGCGATAGTGGCAGATCACGTTGATGACTTCTTGTGAGAAGTTCTGGCGTTCACGGGCTGTTTCCAGGTCTCCGGCAACCCAGGCTTCGAGTATTCCGGTCAGTTCCTTGCCGTTGTAGTTGGTTGTTCCTCCGATGCCGCCCTGGGCGCCGCCCATTGCCAAGCAGGGAAGGATTGTTTCGTCCTGACCGTGAAGCATGTCGAATTTACCGTCTTTGTAAAGGCGGCACTGGTTGTATTCGTACAGGCTTTCGTATGTATATTTGATTCCGGCAAAGTTGGGGATGCGCCCGTCCACCGCTTTCAGCAAGTCGACCATCGGCAGGAAAGCTCCGTTGAAAGCCGGGATATGATAGTAATAGAAAGGTAGTTCGGGAGCGCCGGCTGCGATTTTTTCGCAATATTTGACCAGTTCTTCTATCCGGTTTACCTTTGGAAAAGGAGAAGCCATTGCCCCGATTCCCCAGGCGCCGATCTTCTCGGCATGGGCGGCAAGTTTACGGCTCGATTTGACACAGGTACTTCCGACATGCACGATGACCTTAAAGCCTGCGGGAGCTACTGCCACCCATCTTTCGGCCAGTTTCATGCGCTCTTCGTCGGTCAGCATATACCCTTCACCGGAAGAACCGTTGATAAACACTCCTTTTAAACCGTTTTTGACAAGAAGTCCGGCGTAAGCTTCTATGGGTTCGTAGTTTACCTCCCCGTTTTCGTAGAACGGGGTGAAAGGTGCATCAATTAAGCCTTTAATCTTTTCCATTACTTGTGTTGTTAAATGTGTTTTACTACCTGGTATCTTTAAATACTTGGCAAATATAAATAAAATATTTTAATAACAAACCTGATATTAAAATAATATTACAAATAATGGTCTAAAGAATAGCGAGTTCTGTTAATAACGTATCATGCCGAGCAGCTTGCTCCTTGACAGGAGGCAGGCCCCGATTGCACCCGCCCGCTCTCCCAAACGGGAGATTTTGATTTCCGTATCCTGGTTGACCAGGTTCAGCGAGTATTTGCGGATGGCGCTTTTGATCGGGAGGCTGATGTATTCGCCGGCCAGAGAAAGCGTTCCGCCTAATATGACTAATTCGGGATTGAAGAGATTCATCAGCCCGGCAATGCCTTTCCCTAAATTCACACCCATCTGTTCCAGTATCTCGATGCAAAGCACATCTTCTTTCCGGACAGCTTCCAACAGGTCGTCAAGCGAGATTTCTTCTCCGTTATCCAGTTGGCCGGCAAGAATCGTATTGCTACCTTCCCGGTGACGTTCCGTCAGGATGCGGTGGAAGGCCGATCCGGATGCTTCCGTCTCGAGGCAGCCTTTTTTACCGCAATGGCATAACACTTCGTTGTCGAACATACAGAAATGCCCGAACTCACCGGAAAAGCCGGATCTGCCGTAATAGAGGTTCCCGTCTATAATGATACCGAGTCCCAAGCCCCAGGCCATATTGATGAACAGGATGTTTTTCTCTCCCTGCACGGCGCCTTTCATATATTCGCCGTATGTCATGGCACGGCTGTCGTTCTCAATATAAACTTTTACCCGTAGCCGTTCTTCCAGTATCTGTGCAAGCGGCTTTTCATCAAAATAGAAGATACTGTAGCTGTAACCCGATACCGGATTCACGCGACCGGAGATATTGACCCCGACCGCTAATATTTTATTTCGTTCGATAGGCAATGAGACGATGAAATCGTCAATGATCCGGCAAAACTGTTCGAATGAGGCAGGTGTGTTTTCCAGTTTATACGGAATGTTTTCTTCCAGTTGGACTTTATCTCCTTTGAAGTCGATAGCTGCTATGTTCAGTTTGTCCTTGAGCATATCTACCCCCACGAAATAGCCGGATGTGGGATTAAGACCATAAATATTGGGTTTGCGTCCTCCGCTTGTATCCTGTTTTCCGAAATCGAGGATATAACCCTCTTCCTGAAGTTCGGTAACCAGTTTGGTGACGGTCGGGACACTCAGATCCATTTCCCGGCCGAGGTCTGCAATCGTTGCGTCGCCATTGGCAATGTAGTAATGGATGATCTTCTTTTTAAGAAGTTCATTCCGGTTATTGCTATCGGAAGACAATAAAAAATTTGTGTTCATGGTCGTTAGATTTTTACAATAGTAATATGCTCTACAAAAGTATATAAAATTTTTTCAAATATGTGATTGTAAAAATAAAAATGTATATGAATGCAAACTTATAATAGGTGATTGATCGCTCCGCCGGCACGTTGCTTCACGGTGGTATGGAGTAATTCCTGTAGTTCTTCAAAACGCTCTTTGGGATAGCTGTTGGCGATTATTCCGTCTTTCATGTAGTGGATATAATCGCAAACCGTTGTCAAGGTTTCGTAAATATGGGAGGTGACAAGCACTGTTTTTCTATTTTCTCGCAGACGCGATAAGATGAGAGTCAGCAAGTGAGCGCTTTCGAGGTCGAGGCCATTGTAAGGCTCGTCCAGTATCAGGATCGGTTTGTTCATTTTCAGCACGGCAAGCAGGGCAAGCTTTTTTCTCATCCCAGTAGAATAGTTTTCGGTTATTTCGCCTAATGGCAGCGATAATAGCTTTTGCCAGCGTTCCGTATCGAAATTTGTCCCGCCGGAAGGGAACAGGTTCAGATACTCGTTACCGGTCATATAGGGGTAGAAATAGTTTTCCGATTCCAGATAGCCGATCTCTTTTCTTTTTAGCGGTGAACCGTCATAGAGGATGGTTCCGCTTTGAGGACGGATGAAGGAGTAAAGCGCATTGAGCAACGTTGTTTTGCCTGCACCGTTCAGCCCGACAAGTCCGTGGATTTTTCCTGTTTCCATCGGGAGGCTGATCCCTTTCAGGACATCTTTCTCTTTACTATAGCTGACTCTCAGGTTTTCAATTGTAAGCATAAAGATAATGTATTAGATTACGGTGTGCCGTGATATATTTTTTTATCAGAAGTAATAAAGTCAGAGGAGCCAGTACCGGGAAAAGTATGCCGAACAAGGAGATCGAAATTGCGATCTGCCCGCCTGTAATCCGGGTATTCGGTAGATAAGCGGCATATTTGGACACAACCATCAACGCAATATTCAAGCTCCCCAATAACACGAACAGCCCCGCCAACCACCAATGGGCGGGATGCAGGAGCATGTAAAGCAGGCAAACCGGTATCGTCGGAATGAAGTATAGCCGTATATATAATATCAATTTCCGGTGGAGAAAACGGTTGGCCGGTAACTCCTGTGCACAAAGTATGGAGGTCGGTTCCGAATAGCAGAAAAACTCTGCCGCGATGCAAGTCAAGAACCAAAGTGACGCCAGAGAAACATAAGGCAAAGACAACCCGACGTAAGCACTTCCATAAATAACTAACATCAGCCATCCATATTTACGGACGCCTGTTCTGTACTCGAAAGCCTCTTCCGGGATAAAACGTGGCGGCGAAAAACCTTTTTGTACCCGGCGGACAGGCTGTTCCCTGCGACTGATCAACCAACATACGATCCAGACTCCCAGTCCGACCCAGTAATATTCACATATTGTTTCAAGGACAAAGACAGGTACGGACAGCAACCAGTAATCCATAAAAAAGACTTGTTGCGGTTTTTCTTCCACGAGTTGGATAAAGTGGAAATCGTTACGCCGCAAATGGAGCAGCCAGATCAGTAACAAAAAGCATCCTCCCGCCGTTACCGCTCCTGTAAGATTGTCTATAAAAGCATAGATCCCACACAACAAAAATACAACCATCCCGGTCAATATCACCAGATAAGGAATCGGGATATCCCGTACAATCTTGCCGAATTGCCGCAACCGGAATTTCAGGAATGCTTTGTTGTAATACATGTGCTCACGCTTTTGCTGATAAATATACGATTATTCTGGAAAAAGAAGGAATCTGTTTCAAATATCTCAAGTTTTGAACCTCCTTTAAACCGGATGAATACAATAACCCCCTTTTTGGGCTGTTTTTCTATTTCGTCCGAAATCTTGATCCATTTTGGATTGACTTTTTTCATGGTTTTAATCTTTCCGGCTGACGCCGGACGGGATGAGGTGCTGGGGCCATTCCGGAAAGTGGACTATTTGATTGCCGAAAGGTAGAAATGCCGGCAAAGTGATAAACCTTAACTACTGGAGAATCGTTTGTAGTAAAGCAAAACGGACGGTGTTCCGAATATCCCAAGGAAATTTTGGAGGCTTGCTGCCGTGAGGTGCGCAGAAAATTGCTTTAAAGTAACGCTTCATCGTGCTGAAGGTTGACTTCGTGCTATATGAAGTCCGACTTCAGAGCAACAAAGTTCCGGATTAGAGCGATGAAGTCCCTCTTCGCGGAAGTGAGGTGGCAGATCATAGGAAAAAGCCCCTTTTTGACAGCTGAAAAGTAGGTTGACATTTGTTTGGTTTCAGATGTCTTTTGGAACTAAAAAACACGTTTTATACAATAAGTACCCTTAAGTGAGTGAGATGTAAGGCTGTCTTTTGCATCCTTTCTTCCGATGATGTGATTTGAACGAAGTATGTGCCAATATATCCATTAGAATTTGTATCTTGTCCCCATAAATCATGAGATCTAACAAAATACATGGCTACTAATCCTGTTATTAATCTGTTCATTCTTCTCTTGCCGGAATGACCGGGTTGCCCATGACCTGATGAATAGGGCGGAAGGGCTTATTGAAGCTAATCCGGACAGTGCTTATGTATTATTAAGTAGTATAGATGTTCCCGATAATCTGAATGACAAACAATTCGATAAATTTGCGGTATTAGGATTATCAGTTGAATACAAATTTACACTTTGACACACTACAGGATAGGGGTTTCCTTGACTTTTCTGTCATATAGATAAAGTCTAAAAAACGAAAAGGGAGTTGATATGAAAAGATATTTGCTGTTTCTGCTATTATTGGTTTCAACATCTGTATCCGCACAGGTGGAGCATGGGGTGTTGGTCGGTGGTGGCGTCGGTTTTACATTACGTGATAATCAAAAAATTATGCCTCCTTCAAATGATCTCAAATACAATCATAATTTGAAAACAAATGGTATGATTGGTTACCGCTTCCGCTTTCTGCCGGAACGTATGTTCTTTTATGATCTGGATGTTACGGTAGGGTTCCAGAATATGAATTCTCGCAAGTATTCCCCGTTTTTAGCGGTTGATGGAGATTATGTTGGGCATGCTGATGGTGAAAAGGATTTTAGTGAATTTATCATGCCTGTTTCCGTAGCGACCAGTTGGAATATCCGGTTCTCTAAGAATTGTTATTTTGGGTTGGGCGTTGCTCCGACACTCTATGCCCGCCCGCAAGCCGTCTTCGACTTGCCTGTTTTGGCAAAGTTGGGATGTCGTGCAGGAAGGCATTGCGAACTGTCGCTTTCCTATCAATACGGTTGCTTGAATACATTAAAGCATTTCAACGACGGACCTGCTTACGGACGCACGGGGCGCTTGTCCGATTTCATGTTTTTCGTGTATATCCCGTTTACCATTAAATGACAAAAACTCACATCCCTTGAATAGGGGACTTCCTTGATTTTCCAGTCATAGAAATATAGTCTAACAAATAAAAAGAGAGTTGATATGAAGAAGAGTTTGATGTTTTTATTGTTGAGTTTCGTGTGTTTATCTGTTTCTGCACAGAGTGGAAAAATCAGAAGCGGTGTGATCGGTGGTGTGTCGATGGACTGGTATAATGACAAGACGATTGCCAAAGAGGGGAAAGGATTCAATGTACCGGATGTGAAACCTGCTTTTCATGTGGGCTATCAGTTCCAACTCGAATTGAAACACCGGTTGTCTGTGGATGCAGCTTTGCTGTACGGGCAAAAGCGAGGGGAGATAGCTCCGACCGGCTATGGGGTGAAGCCTGTCAAAGGATATAAAAATAAGTTTGCCAGGAATTATATCGCTTTGAACGGCGTGATCAACTATAACGTAGTCGGAGGCCTGAAGATAGGGGCCGGCGTTGAACCGACGCTCCATTTTAAAGACCATGTTCTGGCAGAAAGTACTGTTAAATCGGCATTCGATGTCCCGGTCGTTGTCAAGGCCGCCTATGCTTTCAAATACTTCGATCTGGCTTTGACCTACAAACATGGTACGTGCAACGTGATGAAAGGAGTTCCTTATATGAAATACGGACGTACGCGTGATTTACAAGTTTCTATATTTGTACCGATATTCCGCTAATTTCCTACAAGCTGCAACATGATGTGGCTTTTATAAGAAAAGTGTGTTTTTCTGATTGCTATAATATTGGAAAAGTGTATATTTGCGATATGGTAAATTAAGGAAAAGTGTGATATGCTATATCGTAAGATCGGAAATTATATTGAGAACTACCTGCAATCAGATTCCAATAAAGTGTTGATTGTAGACGGAGCACAGCAAATCGGCAAATCTTTTATTATCCGCCATATCGGACAGAAACTCTATAAAAACTATATAGAGATAAACATGGAAGAGGATAAGCTGGGAGATAGGATCTTTGCGGATACCAGGACGGTGAATGATTTCTATCTGGCATTAAGTGTGGTGGCAGGCGACCGGATGAAGGAGCGTGCCACCACGCTTGTCTTTATTGATGAGATCCAAGCCTACGATCATCTGCTTACCTTGTTGAAGTTCCTGAAAGAAGATAATCGGTTTACATATATAGCAAGTGGCTCTTTGCTGGGAGTAACTTTGAAGAATACCTCTTCTATTCCTTTGGGAAGTATTGAAATCAAACACATGTACCCGATGGATTTTGAGGAGTTTCTCATTGCCAATGGTGTTGGTGAATTGGCCCTATCCACTATGCGGACTCAGTTCTTGGAGCGTCAGTCCCTGCCGGATTCCCTGCATGCCAAAATGCTTGACCTGTTTAAGAAATATCTGATTGTTGGGGGATTGCCCGATGCTGTGAAGACATTTGTGGACGAGAAGAATGTAATGGCTATCCGTAAAATACAGGCAGATATTTTGGCCCTTTACGGAGTGGATGCTTCTAAATATGAGAGAGACCATGCTAAATTAAAGATACAGCGTGTGTATAGTCTGATCCCGTCCAATTTGGAGAACAAGAAGAAACGTATGGTGGCGAAAGATATCGAAGGGAAGAAAGGAAAGCGGATGACTGATTATGCAGAAGAATTTGATTATCTTATTTCTGCCGGGGTTGCTTTGGAAGTGAAAGCTATCAGTGTGCCCAGTTATCCGTTGGTGGAAAATTCAGGTAAGAACCTGCTTAAACTCTATTTGAATGATGTCGGATTGCTTACCGGTTTGTTTTTCAGGAATAATATACAGGCCATTATGCAAGACGTGCAAAGTATTAATTTAGGTTCGGTTTATGAAACGGTTGTGGCGCAAGAATTGCGTGCGCATGGATATAACCTGTATTACTATGATAATAAAAACAATGGAGAAGTGGATTTCTTGATAGACGATACGGATAATCTAAGCGTGATTCCTTTGGAGGTCAAATCAGGTAAAGATTACACCGTCCATAGTGCGCTTAATAAACTGTTAAAAGTAGAGACATATAACATCCGCCAGGCTTTTGTCTTGTCCAATGAGCAAAAGGTTTACCAAAAGAACGGAGTAACTTACATCCCGGTTTATTACATAATGTTTTTTGAACCTGGAACTGAGGTTGTAGGAGAGTTCTAAATTCTTGCTATCTTTGTCTGTCAAAGTAACAAGAATATGGAAGACGAATTTGATATAAGGGACGCGCGGGTACCGGAAAGCGAACGGGAGTATGAGAATGCGCTCCGGCCGCTTTCGTTTCATGATTTCAGCGGACAGGCCAAGGTGGTTGAGAACCTGAAAATCTTCGTGATGGCGGCCCGGATGCGTAAGGAGGCACTCGACCATGTGCTGCTGCACGGGCCTCCCGGATTGGGTAAAACGACACTGTCCAATATTATTGCGAACGAACTGGGAGTCGGCTTTAAGGTTACTTCCGGACCGGTGCTCGACAAGCCGGGCGATCTGGCGGGAGTGTTGACCTCATTGGAGAAGAATGACGTCCTTTTTATCGATGAGATACACCGGTTGAGCCCGATTGTCGAGGAATATCTTTATTCGGCGATGGAGGATTACCGGATCGATATAATGATCGACAAAGGGCCGAGCGCCCGTTCCATTCAGATCGACCTGGCCCCGTTTACGCTGGTCGGGGCTACGACGCGCAGCGGTTTGCTGACGAGCCCGCTCAGAGCCCGTTTCGGGATCAATATGCACCTTGAATATTACGAGATGGAGACGCTGACGAAGATTGTGCTTCGCAGCGCTGATATCCTCAATGTGAAGTGCGAGCTGAGTGCCGCCCGCGAGATTGCTTCCCGCAGCCGCGGTACGCCCCGTATCGCCAATGCGCTATTGCGCCGTGTGCGTGACTTTGCACAGGTGAAGGGGTCCGGCGAGATCGACAAGGCGATTGCCTGTTATTCGCTGGAGGCGCTCAATATAGACCGTTACGGACTTGATCAGGTCGACAACAAGCTGCTGACGACCATTATAGACAAGTTCGGCGGCGGTCCGGTGGGACTGACTACGATCGCGACGGCTTTGGGGGAAGATCCCGGCACGCTGGAAGAGGTCTACGAGCCTTTCCTGATCAAAGAAGGTTTTATCAAACGTACGCCGCGTGGCCGCGAGGTGACGGAACTGGCTTATACGCATCTGGGACGTAGCAGGGGAAGTGTACAAGGTTTCATATTCGATTAATACTGTAATGAGGAAGACAATTATTCTTTGGATACTTTTCATGCTTATGACTCCTTTCAGGGGAATGGCCGTATCCGAAAAGGCTGTTCCGGCCAACGAGTTCCTGAACAGCATAGGGGTAAACTCCTCTATCAGCAAACGGGGTGAGAACCTGCAGCATACGATCGAGCATGTCAAATACCTGGGTGTCCGCTGGTTCCGTACCGGCTATGAGGATAATGTGAGTCTGGAAGACCTGAAACGCCTGCACGACGAGACGAATGTGCGTTTCAGCTATGGCCTGCTAAGTGGCGGGAATGATATCGACCGGCTGATAAAAGACGCTTCGTTTCTGGCATCCGAAGGGGCTTTGCTGGCGGTAGAAGGGCCGAATGAACCGAATAACTGGGGAATTCCCTATCAGGGGGAAACCGGTGGAAGCAAGGATAGCTGGTTGCCTATCGCCCGTTTGCAGCGCGATCTGTACCAGGCCGTGAAAAGTAATCCGGTGCTTAAAGACTACCCTGTGTTTCATCTTTCCGAAAACGGAGCGCAGACCGATAATGCCGGATTGCAGTTCCTCGAAATACCGGAAGGCGCGGGGACCCTGATGCCTGCCGGTACGCGTTATGCAGATTATGCGAATTGCCACAACTATGTGTCACATCCTTCCTGGCCTGGTGTACATGACAACCAGACCTGGCTGAGTGCCGCCCCCGGACGGGAATGTCCGGTCGACGGACTGTATGGTAATTATGGTTCTACCTGGAACAAGCATTTTGCCGGTTATCCGGAAGAGGCGTTGCAGACGTTGCCTCGTGTCACGACAGAGACGGGCATCGCGATCGATGCGAAAGAAGGAATTACGGAACAGTTGCAGGCTTGTATGTACGTAAACCTCTATTTGAGCCAGTTTAAAAGAGGGTGGAAATATTCTGCGATCTATCTGCTGAGGACGCGTTCGAACGAGGTGGAGCACGAGGCTTTTTCGTTTTTCAACCTGGACGGTTCGCCCAAACTGGCAGCACACTATTTGCATAACCTGACGACTGTGCTGGCTGATACGGAGACGAATCCTTCAGCAGGGACACTTGACTTTGTGGTGGAAAACGAACCCTCGACCGTTCATCATCTGCTGTTGCAGAAAAGCGACGGCACGTTCCAGTTGGTTTTGTGGGGGGAAGCGTACACCGGAGGCTCGGAAGAGGTTTGTGTGCGTTTCGGCCGTTCCCACGGGCAGCTCCGTGTCTACGACCCGACGGTGGGTTCGGAGGCGGTGAAAACGTTTGACGGGACAGATGCCGTCACGTTGACAATGACAGACCACCCGGTAGTGGTGGAGATAATAAAATAAGGCTTTTAAAGAAAAAGAAGATTTATGGCAGGAGGAATGAAGCGGCTCGCCGGTGAGACCGCGATTTATGGCGTCAGCAGTATTGTCGGGAAGTTCCTGAACTGGATGTTGGTGCCGATGTACACGCGTGTGCTGGCTACCGAGAGTGATTATGGGATTGTGACGAACCTGTACGCCTGGACGGCTTTGCTGATGGTGATTCTTACGTATGGGATGGAAACTGGCTTTTTCCGTTTTATGAACAAGAAGGAGATTAAGCTCCCGATGCGTGTATATGCGACGACGCTGTTCAGCCTTGCGATGACTTCTGTTTTCTTTATGGTCCTGGTGTTCGGGGCGTTGACGCCGATCAGCCATTCGCTCGGCTATGAGGCGCACCCGGAATATGTCGGGATGATGGCGGGGATTGTCGCAGTGGATGCTTTCTGCTGCATCCCATTTGCTTTCCTCCGGTATCAGGGCAGGGCGGTCCGCTTTGCCGGTATCAAGCTGTTTAATATATTCCTCAACATTGCGCTGGTGATTTTCTTCCTCATTGCCTGCCCCTGGCTGTACGAGCATGTGCCGGGATTGGTCAGCTGGTTCTATGTGCCGGACTATCAGGTAGGCTATATCTTTATTGCCAATGTGGCGACTTCGGCGGTGACCTTCCTGCTTTTGGTGCCGGATATGGTTCCCGGACTTCGCGAGAAAGCCAGTTTTGTCCTGTTGAAGCAGATGCTGAAGTACTCGTTTCCGATCCTGATCCTGGGGATTGCCGGTATTTTCAACCAGACGGCGGATAAGATTCTCTTTCCTTTCCTGTTTGAAGACAAGGACTATGCGAATACCCAGCTCGGGATTTACGGCGCCTGTTTCAAGGTGGCCGTGGTGATGGTGATGTTTATCCAGGCGTTCCGCTATGCCTACGAGCCGTTTATTTTTGCCAGGAATAAGAGCGACGATAATACGAAGGCTTATTCGGAGGCGATGAAGTATTTCATTATCTTCTCCCTGATCATCTTCCTGGGAGTGATGTTCTATCTGGATATACTGAAATATATTGTGCCGGTGGAATATTATCCCGGACTCCGGGTTGTTCCGATTGTGATGTTGGGTGAATTCTTCTTCGGCATCTATTTCAACTTGTCTTTCTGGTATAAACTGATTGATCAGACGCAGTGGGGGGCCTATTTCTCTGCGATCGGTTGTGTGGTGACGGTCCTGATAATCGTGTTGCTGGCCCCGGCATTCGGCTATATGGCTTGTGCATGGGCCTCTTTCGCCAGCAACTTGTTGATGATGATACTCTCCTATGTCATCGGACAGAAGAAGTTCCCGATTCAGTATGACTTGAAATCGGCTGCTGTCTACGGTGTGTTGGCGGCTGTTTTCTATGCCGCCGGGATGTTGCCCCGGATCGATTCGGAACTCCTCCGTCTGGGCTACCGCACGGTTCTGCTCCTGATCTTCCTTGCCATTATCGTGAAACGCGATTTGCCGTTAAGCGAATTGCCTTATATCGGGAAACGATTTGCATCTAAAAATATTTGAATCAAAAGAGCAGGCTTCGTAGGGGCAGTTCGCGAACTGCCCAATAGTGACGAAGGAGATATTTGTTGGCACAGAGGGCGGTTCGCGAACCGCCCCTACGAGGTCTGTCTATTTCAAAACTGCAAAATTATGAACTCTTCCGTTTTCCTGTCTCATAGTAATAGTATTAGCAAATCATAACTATGAGATGCTAAAACCATACAGATGGCTATAAGATCAAATCTGCCTTAATCTTGCAGCCCATTTTGTCAAATTGTGAACCCCTTGTTATTTGTAGGGATTTATCGGCAACCGTAATATGAAGCGGGCGCCGCCGGTGTAATTGGTATCCAGGTGGAGGCTGCCGTTGAGGCGTTGGGTGATCAGGCGGCAAAGATAGAGGCCGAGGCCTGAACCGGGGATGAAGTCGTCGTTCTTGGTGAAACGCTCGAATATCCATTCGCTTTTGTCGACAGGGATTCCGCATCCGGTGTCCGTAACACTGATACGCATCGTCTCTCCGTCATCTTCAGTCTGGTAGGAGAGCGTGATACTTCCTTGTTCCGTGAACTTATTGGCATTGTTCAGCAGATGGGAGATGATGATACTGAAATGGCTCGGGTCCGAATAGATAAGATCGTTATGTTTGTCTCCTTCAATCCGGTAATCGATATTCGGTTTTTGTTGTAATTTTTTTAATTGGTCCATTTCATGGTGGCAAAGCAGACCGATATGGATCGGTTCGAGCGGCAGCACGTCATTGCTGCTGTCCAGTTGCGCGATAACCAGTATATCATCCATCATGGAAGTGATGTTATTGCAGTTCGTAAAGATAATCTTGCTGAATTCCTTTTTGTCTTCAGGGCTGATGCCTTCGCTGGTGATCAGCTCGGCAAAACCGTTGATGGCATTCAGCGGTGTGCGTACTTCATGGCACATGTTTTTGATAAAGGCGTTCTTCATCCGCTCGCTTTCCTGCGCTTTTTCGCTGGCAATGATCACCAGCCGGTTCGATTCCTGAAGTTCTTTGTAAAGGGATTTGATTTTTCCCAGCCGGAAGAAGATGTAAATTCCAACGCAGATTGCCAGAATGAACAAGGCGAGGAACAGATAAAGCTGGCTCTGGCTTTTGTGGAGTTCCACTTCCAATGCTTTTTTCTCGATCACCAGCTCATCGACATGTTTCTTGATCTCGAGGTCCTCCACTTTGTTTTCCATGCTTTTGGTGCGGGCCGAATCTAACAATACAGTATATTCCTTGTAAGCCTCGTAGGCTTCTTTGTATTGGTGCAGACTGTCGAGGCAGTCGATCTTGTCTTTTAGAGTCAGGACAATATTCTCGCTCAGGTCGAAAGGGAAATCACCGTCGCGGAAATAGTGGATTACCGAATCGTTATAATCGACAGCCTTCTGGTATTCCCGTATAGACTTATAATAGTTGAGCGCCGTAAAATAGCGGTCGTATTCGGCGGAGAATGCGGCGTCTTCAGGATATTTCCTGTTCAGGTTGATGAATTCATTGAAATAGTAGGTCGCCATATCTTTTCCGACCGTTTCTGCCGAAGTAGCCAGCGTTGAGTAAGCATTCAGCATGTGCCGTTTGCTTGTATACGGACGTTTTTTCATCTCTTTTGTCTCCGCATATTCTTTCTGCATATTCAGATAGCGGAGAGAGGCTTTTGCCCGGTCTTCAGGAGTTGCTTCCATCAGGCTCAATATATGAAACGCATTCAGGCGGAACAGGAATGAATGGTTGAGCGGGATGTTGTCTGAAATCTTAATCAGGTTATTAAAATATTGGCAGACCTCTTTATAAATAGCATCCTGGTTTTTGGGGTCGACCCGGTTGCTGTTTGCCATACCGAGAGTATAATAGATCGACATTTTTTCGAGTACCGGTATATTATTCTCCGTTTCCACTCGCAGACGGTATTTCTCGATCAGCTTCATGCGGTCTTCGCCTTTCGTATAATAGATGACACGGACATCCATAATTGTCTTCATATAGGTGACCAGGAAATCGCGGTTTTTCCCCTTCAACTCGCGTTCGGCCTCCGCCAGATAGACGTTTGCGCTGTCTTTTACGTCGTTGTTTACATAATAGCGCAGAATCTCCGTCAGAGCAGCTTCCTTATAATAATCGTCATTTTCGGCCAGAGCCAGATGATACAATTGTTTGGCATAGTCCACTTGCTCTTCCTGGCGGGAAATATCCATCAGGTTTGTCATTGTTTCCAGTTTCTGCCGGGCAGATGATGATGCTTGTAAGGCATTTATCAAGGAGTCCTTTACCGTAGTATTGGCCGCGGCAATAAAAGGAAAAACCAAGAGATATATGAAGATAATGCAGTGTTTCATCTTATTATTGAAGCAATATTTTCATTTCGCTTACGTGTTTGCATATTTGTTGTCTGCAAATTTAGCTGAAAATCAATAATTATCCAGTTATTTCCTCTACTTATTTTATGTTCACAGCTCTTATTTTTTATTTATGGATACTATTTCTATCTTTGTGCGATTATTGAATGTGTCGACTGTTGCCGGTCGTTTAACGGGGCGTTTTTTGTTATGAACATTGATTCTAATAGGATGGAAAAAGGATTGTTGCACAAGCAGATTAGGGACTTCTTTGTCCGTAATTTTGATGTCCGCCAGGAAAAGGAAGATGAGCTCGAAACGATCGAGTCCATCCGCAAAGGCATAGAATTTAAGGGAACGAATCTCTGGGTCCTTATCTTCGCCACGTTTGTCGCTTCGCTTGGGTTGAACACGAACTCGACGGCGGTAATCATCGGTGCGATGTTGATCTCTCCTTTGATGGGACCTATTATGGGCTTCGGCTTGGGTTTGGGAATCTCCGATTTCGAGCTGATTAAACGCTCGTTCCGCAACTTTGCCACGGCAACGGTGTTCAGTGTGATCACCTCCACGCTCTTTTTCCTGATCTCTCCGATCAGTGAGGCGCAAAGCGAGTTGCTGGCGCGTACGCAGCCGACGGTCTACGACGTGCTGATCGCTTTCTTCGGCGGTCTGGCGGGTATTGTGGCCAGCTCGACCAAGAGCAAGGGGAATGTGATCCCCGGTGTGGCGATCGCAACAGCTTTGATGCCGCCGCTTTGTACGGCGGGTTTCGGGTTGGCGAGCGGCAACCTGTATTATTTCTTCGGCGCTTTCTATCTCTATTTTATCAATACGGTGTTTATCAGCTTGGCGACTTACCTGGTGGTGCGTCTCTTGAAATATCCGAAGAAAGTGTTCCTCGACAAGCAACGCGAAAAGATCGTAACGCGCTATGTCGGCGTGATCGTCTTCTTTACGATCGTGCCGAGCCTTTTCCTGAGCTACAACCTGATCCGCGCCAGTTACTTTAACGACCGGGTCCGTATGTTCGTCACCGAAGAACTGAATTTCCCCAATACGCAGATATTAAACAAAACAATTACCGACACCAGTGACAAAAAAGAGGTGAAAGTAGTCCTGATCGGCGAGACGGTGCCCGAAACGATGATCACGAACGCCCGTGCAAAGATGCCGAAATACGGCCTGAAAAACGTCGGTCTTGTCGTGCAGCAGGGATTCGGCCAGGAAGCCACCGATATCAACGAGTTGAAGAGCCTGCTGATGCAGGACCTGTATAAAAACAACGAAGAAGTACTCCGCGCGCAGGCTGTGCAGATCGACTCCCTGAAACGCGACCTGAACAGGTATCACACTTATAATCATCTCACGGTCGATTTGATGCCCGAAATGAAAGTGCTTTTCCCATACGTCGAGGAGGCCTCTTGTGCACGAACTTATCTGATGGCTGCGGATAGCATTAAACCTGATACCGTCTTGTTAGTCTATCTGAAGAGCAAAGAAAAAGTACACGAAGCGGAGCAGGAAAAGATCAAGAAATGGCTTGCCGCCCGTGTGGAACAGAAGAAGATCAAATTAATAATTGAATAATAAATAAAGAATGAGTTTTATGAAGAAGTTGTGGGCAGTATTACTGCTTCTCGTTGCTTCAGGCCAAGTGTTTGCCGATGAGGGCATGTGGGTGCTGAAAGAGTTGAATAAACAAAACCTGGCGAGAATGAAGGAGTTGGGATTTACTCCGTCTTACGAACAGTTGTACAGTGAAACAGACCCTTGTGTTGCCAATGCAGTCGTCATCTTCGGAGGAGGATGTACGGGTATTACCGTCTCGAACGAAGGGCTGGTCTTTACGAATCACCATTGCGGTTTCGGTTCGATCCAGCAGTTGAGCAGTGTGGAACATGATTACCTGAAAGACGGTTTCGTTTCCCAAAGTAAAGAAGAAGAGTTGCCGGTTCCGGGCCTGACCGTCCGTTACCTGCGTGAGACGGTGGACGTGAGCGACCGTATCAATTCGCAGATCGGCGATATCAAGGAAGAGCACCTGCGCCTGGCTGCCGCCGACTCGATCGGGCAGGCGATAGCCGACTCGGTAGGGAATACGGAATTCCTGTCTGCCGACGTGATCCCCTTCTATAATAATAACAAGTATTTCCTGATCGTTTACGATGTATACAACGACATCCGCATGGTGTTCGCCCCGCCCAGCTCGGTGGGTAAGTTCGGCGGCGATACGGACAACTGGATGTGGCCGCGCCATACGGGCGACTTCTCCGTCTTCCGCGTATATGCAGGTGCCGACAACAAGCCGGCTGCCTATAGCAAGGACAACAAACCCTACCAGCCCAAATACGTAGCCGAAGTCTCCCTGCAAGGTTACCAGGACAAAGACTACGCCATGACGATCGGTTTCCCCGGCAGCACGGACCGCTACCTCTGTTCATGGGGCGTCGAGCAGCGCATCGAGGACAGCAACAAGCCCCGCATTGAAGTGCGCGGCATCAAGCAGGCGATCTGGAAAGACGCGATGCTGAAGAGCGACGAAGTACGTATCAAATACGCCTCCAAATACGCCGGCAGTTCCAACTACTGGAAAAACTCGATCGGTATGAACAAGGGCCTCGCCAACCTGAAAGTGATCGACCGCAAGCGCGAGGAAGAAGCCGCTTTCGCCGCCTGGGTGGCACAGGATGCGAAGCGCAAGGAAGTCTATGGCGACGTCCTGAACCTGTTGGAAAAAGGCTATACCTCTTCCAGCGAATATAAGAAGATCTCCACCTACCTGGGTGAAGCCTTCCTGAGCGGCGCCGAGATCGTCAAACTGGCCCGCATGATCCAGAGCGTGGACGTGAAAGGCTCGACTCCCGAAGACATCGACGTCTTCCTGGAAGACAACATCAAGCCCTTCTTCAAGGATTACGATGCCAGCCTCGACCAGAAAGTATTGGCCGCGATGATGCAGATCGCTAAAGAGCGTGTCCCGGCCGGAAACCTCCCGGACATCTACAAGAAGATCGACAAGAAATATAAAGGTGATTACAAGAAGTATGCCGCCGACCTGTTCAAGAAGACCGCTATCCTGTCGTACGACAACATCGCCGAAATGCTGAAGGATCAGAAGAAATATGCGAAACTGAAGAAAGACCCGGCCGCCGAACTGAGTCTTTCCGTCCTGATCTCCCTCTTCGAATTGCAGCAGCTCACGGGCGATTCCTATTACGATATTGCCAAAGGCGAACGCCTCTATTTTGCCGGCCTGAAAGAGATGTATCCTGAAAAGGCCCTCTCTTCGGATGCCAACTTCACGATGCGCGTGAGCTACGGCTCCGTAGGCGGCTACCGTCCGTACGACGCAGCCTGGTACAACTATTATACGACCGAAAAAGGTATCTTTGAAAAAGAAAATCCCGAAAGCGACGAGTTCTGGGTGCAACCGGAAATCCTCGACCTGATCTGCAGCAAAGACTTCGGCCAGTATGCCAACAAGGACGGTGAGTTGCAGCTCTGTTTCCTTTCCAACAACGACATCACCGGCGGTAACTCCGGCAGCCCGGTGTTTGACAAGAACGCCCGCCTGATCGGCCTCGCCTTCGACGGCAACTGGGAAGCCATGAGCGGCGACATCGCCTTCGAACCGGACCTCCAGCGCACGATCAGCGTAGACATCCGCTACGTCCTGTACATGATCGACAAATGGGGAAAATGCCCGCGGTTGATCGAGGAGCTGAAGCTCGTGAAATAAGAAAGATAAGCAATTTAGCAGATAAGAAGAAGGGAAACAGCGTCTGACACGCTGTTTCCCTTTTTTATGACTGGATATCATAGCAGGCTTGTGTCTCTATGTACGGAATTTTGTTACTTTTGCTTCTATATAATAGAAAACATTGCATACCATGAAAACATTCAGTAACCTGATCATCGGTGCCGGTTTGCTGGCAGCCGCCTCTCCGGTGGTGGCGGGGGAGAAGAAGGAAGCCGCTGCCGGACGGCCGAATATCCTCTTTATCCTTTCCGACGACCATACCTCGCAGGCATGGGGAATATACGGGGGAATCCTGGGCGAATATGTGAAGAACGAGAATATACGCCGGCTGGCGGCCGAAGGATGTGTGCTCGACAATTGCTTCTGCACGAACTCGATCTCCGCGCCCAGCCGTGCCGCGATCCTGACGGGAGCCTATAGCCACCATAACGGCGTCTACACCCTCGAGGACGGCCTCGACCCGATGACCGACAATATTGCCAGGCAGATGCAGCAAGGCGGCTACCAGACCGCGCTGATCGGCAAATGGCACCTGAAACGACAGCCCTCCGGCTTCGACTATTTCAGCGTCTTCCACGACCAGGGCGAATACTGGGACCCGCTCTTTAAAACCGCCGACGGCTGGGTGGACGACGACCAGGGCAAGAGCGGCAAGCCGGAGAAAGGCTTCTCGACCGACCTGGTGACCGACAAGACGATCCAATGGATCCGTTCGCGCGAGAAGGACCGCCCTTTTATGATGTGCTGCCATTTCAAGGCGACGCACGAGCCTTGGGATTTCCCCGAACGGCTGGCACATCTCTATGACGACGTTACGTTTCCCGAACCGGCCAATATGATGGAATTCGGACCGGAGAAATCCGGCCGCACCTTCCCCGGTCAGCAGCTCGAGAACATGGCGTGGCGCTGGGAGACGGCTTCGAAAGACCCGGCTTCGTGGTGGTGCCGATATCCCGAACTGCCGTTCTCCATCCAGGGAATGGGGAAGGAGGAGGCGCGCCGCAAGACCTATCAGAAGATGATCCGGGACTACCTGCGTTGCGGGGCTGCGATCGACGATAACATCGGCCGCCTGCTCCGTTTCCTCGATGAAGAGGGGTTGTCGCGGAATACGATCGTGGTCTATGTTTCCGACCAGGGCTATTTCCTCGGTGAACACGGCTTCTTTGATAAACGTATGATGTTCGAAGAACCGCTGCACATGCCTTTCGTGATCCGCTATCCGGAAGAAATCCCCGCCGGGACGCGTAACGCCGACATCATCCTCAATACCGACTTTGCCTCTACGTTGACCGACTATGCCGGTGTCAACGCCCCGTCCTGCAGCGAAGGCCGCAGCTTCCGCGACAACCTGCGGGGCGAGACGCCGCGCGACTGGCGCCAGTCCATGTACTACCGCTATTGGACGCATCATAAGATCCGTCCGGCGCACATGGGCATCCGTAACCACCGCTACAAGCTGATGTTCCTCTATGGCGACCCCTTGAACGCGACCGGTTCGGAGAAGACGCCTGTCACCCCTTCCTGGGAATTCTACGACCTGCTGGCCGACCCGCACGAAGACCACAACGTTTATAACTCCCCCGCCTATGCCGGCGAGATCGAGCGGATGAAACGCGAACTCCTGCAACTTCGCCGTGAGGTCGGCGATACGGACGAGGCTACGCCCCGGATGCAGGGAATTATAGATGAATATTATTGGTAAAAGTTATGAAACATATCCACTATTGCAGCGTAGTCGCGCTTCTGTCCCTTGTCGCCTGTATGCAGGGGCCCGGTGATAAATCACTTCCCGAGTGGAAGGAGGCTGCCTCCGGTGTCTGGCAGGTTTCGGTCGGTAAACCTGAAAAGCTGAATCTCCTGAGCGAGCTTGGCCTGCACCCGAAATGGGAGGCTATCGATGCGATGCCGAAGGCTGATCTGCCTGTCGACCGTAGTGAGATCCGGTTCCAGCAGGTGGACGGCAAAACATATATCCGTTTCCCGCTCGATAAGGATGAAAAGATCTTCGGCCTCGGCCTGAACTTCAAAACGGTCGAACAGCGCGGCCGTATCCTTGAACTGCATGTCGATCATTACGGCGGCAAGGATAACGGACGTACGCATGCGCCTGTCCCTTTCTTCGTTTCCAGCAAAGGCTACGGGGCGTTTATCAACTCTGCCCGCTATATCAAGGCGTATGTCGGAACGGGTGTCCGCAAGGATACGAAGAATCCGCCGAAGGTGCAGGACCGTAATACCGATCCCGATTGGAGTGCACAGCCCTATTCCGACAACCTGGAATTTCTGGTTCCGGCCGGAGGTGTCGAGATCGTCCTTTTTGCCGGGAAGGATATGCTGGATGTCGTACGCCGTTTCAACCTTTTCAATGGAGGCGGCGTGCTGCCTCCGAAATGGGGTTAGGGTTCTGGCACCGTGTCCCGACCCTTTCGACTGACCGGCAGGTAGAAGACGAAATAGCGGAGTTCGAGCAACGGGGCTTCCCACTGACCGTGATCGGCCTGGAACCCGGCTGGATGAGCCGTGCTTATCCTTGTACCTATGAGTGGGATGCCGGCCGCTTCCCCGAACCCGGCCGCTTTGTGCAGGAACTGTTGCAGAAACATATCCGTACGAATCTCTGGATCAATCCGGGCGTCTCTCCCGAATGCGGGATACGCGATGCGATTGAGCCTTACACTGCTTCCCATACCGAATGGAACGGTTTGGTGCCGGACTATACGATGCCTGAGGCCCGCCGTATCATGCGGAACCACTTCGAGAAACAGCATACGGATCTCGGCGTCAGTGGTTATAAAATGGATGAGAACGACGGCTACGACAACTGGCTGTGGCCGGATGTCGCCACATTCCCTTCCGGCACGCCGGCCGAGCAGATGCGGCAGGTCTATGGCTCTCTGATGCAGCACATGACGACGGAGATGTATCGTGACAGGAATGAGCGTACCTATGGTCTTGTCCGTTCCGGTAATGCCGGTACCTCTTCTTTCCCGTATGTCCTTTATAACGATTATTATAACCACCGCGATTTTATCACGGCGCTCATCAACAGCTCGTTTATCGGCGTGCTCTGGACGCCTGAAGTCCGTGCTTCCAAGACATCCGAAGAATGGCTGCGCCGCATGCAGACTGTCTGTTTCTCTCCGCTTGCCATGCTGAACGCCTGGGCGGACGGGACGAAGCCCTGGTCGTTTGCCGATGCGGAGAAACAGGTGAATGAAATCTCCCTGCTCCGCATGCGTCTGATCCCGTATCTCTATACCGCCTTTGCCGCTTATGCTTTCGAAGGAACGCCTCCCATGCGCGCCATGAATCTTGAAGCCGGCTATTCTGCCGGTGAACAGATCGAGCAGGGCAAGCTGGATGGTACGGATAATCCCTATGCAATGGCAATCAAACGCGAAACAAAGGATCAGTTTATGGTCGGTGAGAACCTTCTGGTGGCTCCTCTCTTTGCCGGTGAAACCGAGCGGAAGGTCATTCTCCCCCAGGGCAAATGGTATGACTTCTATACCGGAAAACTGGCTGGCGAGGGCGAGGTGATCACTGTCTCTCCCGGCCTCGACCGCATCCCTGTCTATGTAAAAGACGGCGGAATCATCCCGCTTGCTCCGCCTGTGACGAAGCTCGACGGGACAAAACTACCGCTCGAAATCCGTCATTACGGTTCCAGGCCCGGCACTTTTCGCCTGTATGACGATGACGGTGAAACGTATAACTACGAGAAAGGAGAATACACCTACCTGTCCGTCTCTGTGGATGTGGCTCCCGACGGCAGCAAGCAGGGAAAAGTCTCCGTCCCGGAAGGAAAGCAGGTCTGGTCGTATAATGGGGAATACAGTTTCCGGTATATGACGGAATAGTCATCCTTTCTTCATCTTCTTATACTCCCTCGGCGGCATCCCCATCACCTTGCTGAAGAGGCGGGAGAAGTAATACGTGTCCTCGATGCCGATCTTATAGCAGATCTGGTTTACCTTCATATCCGTGAAGTCCAGTAGTTGACAGGCCTGCTGGATCTTCAGCTGGTTGAAATAGGCGAGGGGGGCATAGCCTGTCCGCTGGCTGAACAGGGCGGAGAAGTGGGAGGTGGAATAGCCCGTGTGGTCGGCGATCTCCTGTAAGGTCAGTTTCTTTTCGATGTTTTCCTTCATGAAATGGATAGCAGCCGTGACGATGTCGTTCTTCTCCGTTTCGTTGTGGGCGGCGTCCCGGTATTGTTGCAGGTAACGGAGTGTCCCGAGATAGTGGTAGAAGATGGAGGATGCATACAGCAGGTTCTCGTGGCTGTAGCCCATTTCGAGTGTCCGGAATATCTCCTCGAACATGTCGATACGGTTGCTGATGCGCGAGTGTACGCCCGGCTTGACCTCTACCGGGCGGGTATATTGCCGTGCGAAGTGCGAAGCCAGTTTCCCCTTGAAGTGTATCCAGTAGATTGTCCAGGGATCTGCTTCATTTGCTCCGTAGGCATGCGGTTTCCCTGCCGGAAGGATGAAGTATTGGTTGGCAGTCACGGGGTGTTCCTGTCCTTCCGTCCGGTACCAGCCGGAACCTTCCGTGCAGTATATAAAGACAAACTGGGAGATCGGTTCCTCGCGTTCGCGGAAGTGGTGCCAGGCTTTCGGGTAGTATCCGATGTCAGTGATATGCAGGATGGAAGAGACAGGGTCTTCTTCCATCTCATGAATAATGGATTGTGGAAGGACAAGTGCCCGTTCACCGCTGAAACCGTCTTTTCTTTTGATCATGGCTGGTCGATTTAAGAACTCTGCAAACATACGATTAAAATCGGAAGATTGTCCATTATCATAGACTTTTTATCTATTTTCCATTTATGCGGAAGTCCTTTACTTTGCATTATATCTTAATAACTAATTATCATGAAGCAAACGACAGCCTATTTATTACTGATCTGCCTCGTCTCGGCGATGGGAGGATTGCTGTTTGGTTACGACTGGGTCGTGATCGGAGGAGCTAAAATCTTTTATGAACCCTTTTTCCAGCTGGAAGGTTCGGCCGCTCTGCGCGGGTGGGCGATGAGCAGTGCGTTGATCGGTTGCCTGGTAGGAGCCTTGCTGTCCGGGGCGTGGAGCGATCGCTACGGGCGTAAGAAGATGCTGGTTGCGGCGTCTTTCCTTTTTGTCGCTTCGGCTGTGGGGACCGGGGCGGTGGACAGCTTCCTCTGGTTTGTCGTCTACCGTATTATAGGAGGTTTCGGTATCGGTATTGCCTCCAATGTATCTCCGGTTTATATAGCCGAGGTGTCTCCCGCTTCCGTCCGCGGAAAGTTCGTTTCCCTCAACCAGTTGACGATCGTGTTAGGTATCCTGATGGCCCAATTGGCGAACTGGCAGATCGGGGAGCACTTTACGGCCGGCGGGGAAACGCTCAGTGCCGGGAGTATCGAATGGGCCTGGCGCTGGATGTTCTGGGCCGAGCTGATCCCCGCCGGATTATTCTTCATCCTTTCCTTTGTGATTCCGGAAAGTCCCCGCTGGTTAGCTACGACCGGACGGACGGCCGAGGCCGGAAAAATCCTGGCGCGTGTAGGCGGAGCGGACTATGCCCGGCAAACGCTTTCCGAGCTGGGACAGTTAAGCGGAGATAAGAAAGAGAAAGCCAACTGGGGAGCCTTGCTGCAACCCGGCGTGCGCGGTGTGTTGGTGATCGGGATCGTATTGGCCGTCTTCCAGCAGTGGTGCGGTATCAATGTGATCTTCAATTATGCGCACGAGATCTTCTCGGCTGCCGGTTACGCCGTGTCGGATGTCCTGATGAATATCGTGGTGACGGGCGTGACGAACGTGGTGTTTACGTTTGTCGCGATCTATACGGTGGACAAATGGGGGCGGCGTACGTTGATGTTTGTCGGTTCGGCAGGGTTGGCGGTGATCTATGCGATCCTCGGAACCTGCTATTTCTTAGGGATAAGCGGCTGGCCGATGTTGTTGCTGGTCGTGCTGGCGATCGCCTGCTATGCGATGTCGCTGGCTCCGGTGGTCTGGGTGGTCCTTTCCGAGATATTCCCGGTCCGCATACGCGGGATGGCGATGGCGCTCTCCACCTTCTTCCTTTGGGTGGCCTGCTTCCTGCTCACCTATACCTTCCCGCTTTTGAATGAGGCGGTCGGCGCTTCGGGCACCTTCTGGCTGTACGGCGGAATCTGTCTGGCAGGTTTCCTCTTTATACGGGTGCGGCTTCCGGAGACCAAAGGGAAGACATTGGAAGAACTTGAAAAAGAATTAACGAAATAACTTAGAATATGGCAGAGAATGTAAAAGTCTGGGAGGAAGATATCCTTCTCCCTACCTACGGCATTGGTAAACCGGAGAAGAACCCGATGTTCCTCGAGAAACGTGTTTACCAGGGAAGCAGCGGGGTGGTATATCCGTATCCTGTGATTGAAAAGATTGAAGATACCTGCGAGGATAAGTCTTATCACGCCGTGTATCTGGAAAATGAATACATAAAGGTGATGATCCTGCCGGAGTTGGGCGGACGCGTACAGATGGCCTACGATAAGATCAAGCAGCGTCATTTCATCTATTATAACCATGTGATCAAACCGGCGCTGGTTGGGCTGACCGGCCCCTGGATCTCCGGAGGCATCGAGTTCAACTGGCCGCAGCATCACCGTCCCAGCACCTTCCTCCCGGTGGACTATTCGATCGAGAAGTGCCCCGACGGCAGCGTGGTTGTCTGGGTAAGCGAACGTGAGCGGATGTTCCACCAGAAAGGGATGGCGGGCTTTACCCTGCGCCCCGGGCGTGCCGTGCTGGAAATACAGGGCAAGGTCTATAACCCGACCCCCCTGCCGCAAACGTTCCTCTGGTGGGCGAACCCGGCGGTGGCGGTCAACGAGCATTACCAGTCTGTCTTCCCCGGCGATGTCAACGCCGTGTTCGATCATGGCAAACGCGATGTCTCCCGCTATCCGGTTGCGACCGGGACCTATTATAAGATGGACTATTCGGCAGGTGTCGACATCTCCCGTTATAAGAATATCCCGGTTCCGACCTCCTACATGGCTATCCGTTCCAACTATGACTTTGTCGGCGGTTACGAGAACGATACCCGTGCCGGTGTCCTGCATGTCGCCAACCACCACATCTCCCCCGGTAAGAAGCAATGGACCTGGGGAAACGGTGATTTCGGGCAGGCCTGGGACCGTAACCTGACGGATGCCGACGGCCCTTATATCGAACTGATGACCGGCGTCTATACCGACAACCAGCCCGATTTCACCTGGCTGCAACCCTACGAGGAAAAGACCTTTACACAGTATTTTATGCCCTACCGGGAGTTGGGAGTTGTCAAGAACGCCTCCTCCGACCTGCTGATGAATATCGAACCGGAAGGGGAAACGCTCCGTCTGAAGATCTTTGCCACTTCGGTACAAAAAGGATTGCATGTCGTAGTCACCAAAGCCGGAGAAACGCTACTCGATGTCGTCCGCGACGTCACTCCGGAAGCAATCCTGGAAGAATTACTCCCAAGGGTAGAATTTACAGGCTTAAGGGTAGCGGTCTATACCCTTAAGGGTAAACTACTCTTCTCTTGGGAGCAGGAGCCCGATGAAATCAAGGAAGTTCCCGAACCGGCAAAAGCCGCCCTCGACCCGAAAGAGATTAGGACGACGGAACAGCTCTATCTGACCGGTCTTCATCTTGAACAATACCGTCATGCGACCTATTCCGCTACCGATTATTATGAAGAGGCGCTCCGTCGTGACCCCAGCGATGTCCGGAACAACAATGCGATGGGCCTGTGGCTGATCCGCAAGGGGCAGTTCGCCAAAGCCGAGCCCTATCTGCGCCGGGCGGTGAAGACGCTGACCGAAAGGAATCCGAATCCCTATGACGGCGAGCCGTTGTATAACCTCGGGCTCTCCCTGAAATATCAAGGCAAGGCGGATGAGGCGTATGCGTCTTTCTATAAAGCCTGTTGGAATGCCGCCTGGCAGGATGCCGGATATTATTCGCTGGCACAACTCTCCGCCGCAAAAGGGAACTGGGAAGATGCGTTGTACGAGATAGATAAATCCCTGCTCCGTAACTGGCATAACCTGCGCGGCCGCCATCTGAAAGCGGTTGTCCTCCGTCATCTCGGACGCACGGATGAAGCGCTTGCCCTGATCCGGGAATCACTGGCCATCGACCGCTTCAACTTCGGTTGCAGCTTTGAAGAATATTTGCTGACGGAGAAGAAAGAGGTGCTGGACGACCTGATCGTCCGGATGCGTCCGGAAGGTCATAACTATGAGGAGTTGGCTCTCGATTATGCTTCCGCCGGCTGTTGGGAAGAAGCCTTGAAGGTGGTTGAGGTGGCTTGCAAAGCGGTGACGTCGGGACGCACCATGCTCTATTATTATAAGAGTTGGTTCCTGATTTCATCAGGTCGTATGAGGGATGCGGAAATGGCGATCTGCATCGCCGAACATCAACCGGCCGACTGCTGTTTCCCGAATGCCCTCGAAGCGATCCTCGCGTTGCAGGCCGTGACCCGCTTTACCGAAACGACTCCCAAAGCGCATTATTACCTGGGAAACCTGTGGTACGACAAACGCCAGTATCCGGAGGCGATTGCCGAATGGGAGAAATCGATCGAACTGGATGATACTTTCCCGACAGTCCTACGCAACCTGTCGCTGGCCTATTTCAATAAGTCAGGCAAGCAGCAAGAGGCTGTAGAGTTGCTCGAAAGAGCCTTCAGGCTGGATGTACGGGATGCCCGCATTTTGATGGAGCTGGATCAGCTGTACAAACGCCTGAACCGTCCCCATGCCGATCGGCTGGCATTGCTGGATCAGCATAAAAAGGTTGCTTTCTCCCGTGACGACCTCTATCTGGAATATGTCACCCTGCTCAATCAACTGGGACGCTACGAGGAGGCGATCCGCATGATCGACGCCCGTCGCTTCCATCCTTGGGAAGGAGGCGAGGGGAAAGTGCCCGCCCAATATCAGCTGGCGCGTGTCGAGCTGGTGAAAGCCTGCCTGAAAGCAGGGGAGAACGAAAAAGCATTAACACTGATCGAAGAATGTTTCGTCTATCCCCATAACCTGGGAGAAGGGAAGCTCTATGGAGCCCAAGAGAACGATTTCAATTATTATAAAGCCTGTGCCCTGCAAGCAATGGGGCGTGAGGAGGAAGCGCGTGACCTGTTCCTGGCGGCAAGTATCGGTAATAGTCAGCCGGCGGCTGCCATGTATTACAACGACCAGAAACCGGATAAGATTTTCTATCAGGGACTGGCGCTCCGTAAGTTAGGACGTGAGGAGGAAGCCCGCAGCCGCTTCAACCGCCTGATCGACTTTGGGGAAAAGCATCTGTTCAATACCTTTAAGATGGATTATTTCGCTGTCTCCCTTCCCGATCTTCAGATCTGGGAGGATGACATGGACAAGAAGAACCGCATCCATTGCCACTACCTGATGGGCCTCGGGCACCTCGGTCTCGGCAATAAGGAAAAAGCAGAAACCTGTTTTAGCATCGCCGCCGGAATGGACAACAACCACCAGGGCGTACAGATACACCGGCAGATGGTGAACGCATTGCTTTGATGGGCAGTTGTTGGGGGGTAAATGGTGGTTTATGGTTGTGTTCATTTAATGGGGCAATGTCCCATGCCGCAGGCTCTCTTTTGCCGTTCGTTTCAACGAACGGATGAATAAATGCCCGGCTTTGACGGATTCCTCTGTGGGTTTTAACCCCTTTAAAATATCTATAGGTCGCTGTTTATTAAAGGGGCTGAAGCCCACAGAGGAAGAGGCTTTGCCTCCAATCTTTAATACCGTTCGTTGAAACGAACGGCAAAAGAGAGCCTGCGGCACGAGGCTTGCCTCGTTTACTGATACCCCGTCAAATCATTATTTGCTCTTCTGTTAAAAACAACAACAAATCAATCACAAACAAACAATCAATCAGTATGAAAAAAAAATTGAAGCCGCCGGGTTGAACCGGATGTTGCAAGAATTGGGAGAGATATCCGTGCAAGCAGAAAAGCTGTCGCACGAGTTGGCAAAACGCTGTAACCAAGTGAACCGCATCCTGGACCACGTGACCCTGGAGGAAGATATGGAGTGGAAAGACCGGGTGGTCTTCCACGGGTCGACACACCAGTTTCTGGAACTCCTCGCACCGCTGATCAAAAGCAAACATTGCAAGGTAGACGGCAAACACAACCGCGAAGCCTTTCTTCGCGCCCTCGACGAGGTGATCAAAGTCTGCCCCGAAGAGGGAAAAGATTACCTGAAATTTACCAGTTTATTGGATGCCGCAAAACGCCACATTTCAGAGGAATAACCAACGGTACACTTTTTACTAATAAAGCGAAAAAGATGTGAGCCGCTCAGTTCATTATCCCTACATTTGAACAAATGCCGAACGAGTCGGCATTCATCACACAAAACATGCCATTATGGTACAAATTAGCGTCTTTATTATGTTTAAGAATTACCGGGGAGATAGGGCCCTGGTAGCCGTGTTAACCGAAATCAAGGCAGGCAGGTACGCCCCCGATGTCCGCAAACTCCGTCAATGTCTGGCCGATGGCGACAAGACGACGGCCGAACGGATCAAGAAAGGGCTGCCTGCCTTTACCGTTTCAGCCCTCTACAACGGCAAACGCCTCAAAGAATGCCTGACCGGCTACAACCCTTTGCTGATCCTGGACCTCGACGGTCTGTCGGCGGCCGAGATCGAACGCCTGAGGGCATTGATCGAAGCGGCCCTTTACACCGTCGCCTGCTTCCTCAGTCCCGGTGGGGCGGGGTTGAAAGTGATTGTCTATGCGGCGGTCCGTATAGAACCTGTCCCCGAAAACCACCGCGTCATCTACGATACGATGAAAGCGTGGTACGAAACGCTCCTGAACGTCGGAATCGACGCTTCGGGGAGCGATGCCGGGCGTCTGTGCTTCGTCTCGGACGACAGCGGGTTGTTCATCTCGCCCCGTTTCTCGGACTGGCTGAACGACACCGGACAGTTGCCGGACGACATGCCCCTGCTGGACCCCGTCACCCCCCGCAAAGGGCCGGTGGTCCTAAGTGCCGCACAAGCCATCCCCACGGAAGAAGCCCCTGCCGGGGAAAGACTGCCCCGCCTGTTTGCAAACGCACGTTCCCGTACTTCGCGCAAAGGCAAGTACGAGGACGGTAACCGGAATAACTATGTCTACCAGTTCGGCTGCCACTGTAACCGTCTGGGCATTTCGCAGGAAGAGACGGCGGCCTATTGCAACCGCAGTTTCCCCGACCTGCCCGGAGAGGAGATCGGGCAAGCCCTCGACAGTGCATACTCGCACCAGGAAGAGAAGGGGCAAGAAGAGAAGAAGACGGCGCGGCAGGACAGGAAAGTCGAGAACATCTACCGTTACCTCACCGACCATTACACACTGCGCTACAACGTCGTGCGGAGCTTTGTGGAATGGCGGAAGAGGAAGGGGACGAAAGACTTCGCCCCGGTGACGGACTACTGGGAGAACTCCGTCTGGTGTGCCATGCATCTCGAAGGGATACAATGCCTGCAGAAAGATCTCCACAGCGTGATCCTTTCCGATTTCAGCCGCGAGTATAACCCGTTTACAGCCTATTTCAAAGGACTCCCCGCGTGGGACGGCGTGTCGGACCACATCGCGCGGTTGGCGGCGACGGTGACCACGGATCGCCCCGACTACTGGCTGATGTGCCTCCGCAAGTGGCTGGTGGCGACAGTCGCTTGTGCCGTCAGCGAAAAGCAGGAGAACCACTCCGTCCTGCTGCTCAGCGGCGCGCAGGGGATCGGGAAGACAACCTGGTGCCGCCACCTCGTCCCCCCGTCCCTCTTGGGTTATGTCTATTCGGGTAATATCGACCCGTCGTCGAAAGACGCCCCGCTGTTGCTCTCGGACTGCTTCCTGATCATCCTCGACGAGCTGTCGGGACAGAGCCGCATGGAGCTGAACCGCCTCAAAGCAATGATCACGAAAGACTCCGTGTACGAACGTCGTTCCTATGCCCGTAATGCAGAGACCTACACCCGCCGCGCCTCTTTCCTCGCCACGGTCAACGACAGCCAGGTGCTGACCGACCGCACCGGCTCGCGCCGTTTCCTCTGCTTCGAGGCGCAGGGCATCGACTACGCCACGCCCGTCGACCATGCCGGCATCTATTCGCAGGCGCTGGCCCTCTATCGCAGCGGCTTCAAATTCTGGTTTTCCGGCACCGAGATCACCGAAATCAACCTCAACAACGAAGCCTTCCAACAGAGCAGCCCCGAAGAAGAACTTTTCTACACCTACTTCCGCAAACCGGTTCGTTTCGAAGCACCCTCATACCTCTCAAGCAGCGAAATACTGGCCAAATTAGCCCTGTTTACACGGCTCTCGATTACAAGTATGAACGTCATCAATCTGGGAAAAATACTGAAAAAGGATGGATTTGAGCAGATAAGACGTCATGGGAAACGCCTTTATTCGGTCGTTGAGCTCACTTTTGACCAGGTAAAAGCGCATCAAATGGGAATATCTTCCAACCCTCCAAGTGAAAACGAGGCGACAGACAAAAACGCACAACAATCAGACTGTAAACAAGATACGCCTATAGAAGTCATCTTCCCCACTCTCCCGTTTTAGTTTTCGGGTGCCAGATGGTGCCAGATAAAATGCATTTCTGTAAACTTTTAATTTAACGCGACATGACAGTTGCTCTATCCATAGCACACGTCAATCACTAAAAAAACAAAAGTTACGGAAAACGCTTTTTATCCGGCACCATCTGGCACCCGTCCCCCATTCCCGTCCGAAAAAAAACCGCCCCTGTCCGCGAAAATATGGGACGGGAGCGCTCTTATCATTGGCATATTGGCACATTCCCCCATTGGCACATTATTTTACGGTTCCCCCAAATGCTCCACGATGCAGGCGACCATTTTGGGGGTGAAGCAGCGCATTCCCGGACGGTAGCCTAAGGCGGTTAGTTTTTCTTTTAAGGCGCCCTGGTAGTTGATCCAGCGCCAGAGCTGCATGATGGCGCCACGGTGGGAAAGATGGGGGTTGTACAGGCCGGCCAGTTCGCCTACCCCGTAGGCATGGATACGAAAGGTTGTTGTTGTCATTTTTCTTGTGTTTTAATGAATCAAATATACGAAATAAAGGGCGGATTATCAACTGTTTCAGGTGATAATCGGTAATAAAAACCGGGAATGTCACGCTCCGTCACCCGTGTCTTCAAAGGAGGGGGAAGGATGGCGTATCTTTACATTGTAATTAATTACAAGACAATCTATTAATCATCTAAAAAGTAAGATTTATGGGAGTAAAGTATCATTTGGTTTTGCGAAAGAACATGAGTAAGAATGTGGAAGCAGGGAAGGAAAAGCTCTATTACGCCCAGACACGAGCCACGCGCACCTGTACCTTCGACGAGCTTTGCGAGTTGATTGCGGAGAGTTCGACGGCTTCGAGCGGCGATGTCAAACTGGTGATAGACCGTATGACCAAGTTCATGTCGAAATCGCTGGAACGCGGCGAAGTGGTGCAGTTCGGCGAGTTGGGTAATTTCCAGTATCTATTGGGCAGTTCCGGCAGTGTGACGACGGATGCTTTCCAGGCCTCGCAGCTTCGCCGGCCCCGCCTCTGTTTCCGGCCGGGTGCTCTGTTGCGCAACCTGACACAGACGGTGAAAGGTGAACGCCTGACGCTTGAACCGGTCAAAGCGGGCGATTCGGGGGAAGAGGAGAGACCGGGAGAACTTTGAGAATTGAGAATTGAAAATTTAAGATTATGGGGAAGGGAGAGTTTGTGAAGGGGTATGGGGAGATGGCGCGCATGGCGGGTGAACTGTATGGGATGAATCCGGTGGTGATCCTGGCGCAGGCGGCGATCGAATCGGGTTGGGGTGAGAGCACGCTGGCGGTGAAGTATCATAATTTCTTCGGGATCATGGGATATGGGGTGACGAATGCTTACTGGCATGGCGGGAAGACGGATCTGGGAAACGGCGGGCTGTTGTTTCGCCGCTATGACACACCGGAGCATAGTTTTCTGGATTTCGCCCGCCTCATCTTCACCGTCTATCCACAGGCGGCAGCAGTCAGTTTCCATCCTGCCGCCTATGCCCAGGAGATTGCCTACAGCCGCTACATCAGCGAGGTGAACGGCGATAACCGGGCGGCATATCAGAAGATGCTGGCAGCAATCGCGCGCCAGATTCAATTATCAATCATTAATTAAAAACAGAATGCGTATGAGTAAAGTAAGGTCTATTTTGGAGTTCGTGGTGTCACTGATCGAGTTTCTGTTAGGGGTTGGAAAGAAGAAGACTCCGTAGTAACTGTGTCTTGGCGGGATTGTCCCGTCAAGACACGCTAAATAACCGTCGTCACCTCCTTAAAAGCATACCTCCTCCGCTCCCCGTCACGCAGTTGGAGGATCAGGTGGCCGGTCGGCTCTATTGCATGGATACGGGCTTCGAAGCGGCCGTTTTCGTCGGCATAGGGATAATAGCCGTCACCACGATATAAGGCGGCCATATAGGCGGCGCGGATCTCTTCCTCTTTCTCTTGCAGCAACAGGCAGTAATAATTGAAGAAGATACGCAGGAAACGGTTCAGGAGCTCTTCGCGGTTGTACGTCTTCCCGGTAATCCGGGTGAGCGATACGGGGTTGGGGGCATTGCTCCGGAAAACCTCCTGATTGATATTGAGGCCGATGCCGATAACCGAACAATACAGATGTTGTCCCGACAAATCATTCTCGATCAGCATGCCGCATATCTTACGGTCTTTCCAATAAATATCGTTCGGCCATTTCACCGTGACGGAGTCGACATAGCCGTCTAACGTCTCCTTGACGCTCAGGGAAGCGATCTGGGAAATCAGGAACTGGCGGTTTGTGGGGAGGAAATCGGGATACAGCAGGAGACTGAACATCAGGTTTTTCCCGGCTTCCGATTCCCATGAGTTCCCCACCTGCCCCTTTCCGGCAGTCTGGAAGTCGGCAATGACAAGGCTGCCCTCCGGCAGTGCCTCCCCGACAAGCAGTTCGCGCAGGTAGTTATTCGTCGAATGGGTCTCATCCAGCCGGATAATCTGCGGAGTTTCGTTCTCTTTATTCATTGTAGAGCTCTCTTGTTTTCTTCGGCAATTTAGCTATTACTTCACGGTAGGAATGGCGGATCCAGTGCTTGATCTCCTCATCCGGCATATCGCGGTCGAGATAGATCGTGTTCCAGTATTTCTTATTAAAATGGTAGGCGCCTTCCACAGCCGTATAGCGTTCGCGCAGTTCCTCGGTGTAGTCGGTACTGCATTTCAGCGACACGCACGGTTCACTCGCATCCAACGGCAGGAGCAGGAACATCTTCCCTTCCACCTTAAACACTAACGAGACATCGTCAAAAGGGAAACATTCCGTCGCATTCTTCAGCGACAGACAATATTCCCGGGCTTCTTCTATATTCATATATCTTCTGTATTAGCGGCAAGGAGCATAAAACGCGTCTTCGATATGGTCGATTTCATAGTCCTCGCCTCTTTTTATTACGGTAATAATATCGAAACGGACCGGCAACCCGAGATTGAAAAAGCGGACATAGGCATCGGCTGCTGTCACGATACGGCGGATTTTGCCGTTATCCACAGCCTCCTCCGGCGCCAGAAGATAATCATCCGAGCGGGTCTTGACCTCCACGACAACCAGTTCGCCGTCTTTCATGGCAACGATATCCAACTCATAATGATGCCAATGCCAATTCGTATGGACAATCGTATAATCATGCTTTTCCAGAAAAACACGCGCAACGGCTTCCCCGTCTTTCCCTGTTTCGTTCCGTTTTGCCATCCTGTGTAATTTGCACAAATATAACGTTTTTCTTTTTTATTTGAGCTTTCAATCTTACATTTGCAGAACAATGGCATTGAAACGTAAATATTCGCCCCCTCAACCGAACCACCCGCGTGTGCACAAGGTTACTTTTATGCTCAACGACGATGAGCAGAAGGCTGTGGAGCGTTATCTTGCCAGGTATAAGATTATCAACAAGTCCCGCTGGTACCGCGAGACGATCCTGTCCCACATACTCAAGACACTGGAAGAGGACTATCCTACCCTCTTCAACGAAAACGAAATGAGAAGATGATCAATCCTTTCAACGACGAATATTTCATGAAGCAGGCGCTGATAGAAGCCCGCGCCGCAGCAGCCGAAGGTGAAGTTCCGGTCGGCGCCGTCATCGTATGCAACAACCAGATCATAGCCCGTGCGCATAACCAGACGGAACGCCTCAACGATCCCACCGCCCATGCCGAGATGCTGGCGATAACGGCCGCCGTAGGTGTCTTAGGTGCCAAATATCTAACGGGATGCAGCCTGTATGTGACCGTGGAGCCTTGCGTCATGTGTGCCGGAGCCATCGGGTGGGCGCAACTAAGCACAATCGTCTACGGAGCGACAGACGAAAAAAGAGGCTTCCGGCAATACGCCCCGAAAGCCTTCCATCCTAAAGCCATAGTAAAAACGGGCATCCTCGAAGAAGAATGCGCGGAAGAGATGAAGCGCTTTTTCCGGCAAAAGCGCTAAAAAGGCATATTATTCGTTTTCTTCATAATAATACGAATAATCAATCCCTTTCATAAAGATTTCACGGTCGTTGATCTTATCTGTCAAAGCATTCTTCAGTAATTGTTTCAGTACGCTGCTGTCTATAGAACTTCTTACCATTGCGTCCATGTAATCAGTTTTATTAATCTTGCTCCAATCCACACACTGTTTCAGGTGTTTCTTGAAAATCAGATCTAACCAGATACGCGTGCTCCGGCCATTCCCTTCCATAAATGGATGAGCTATATTCATTTCCACATATTTATCGACTATCTCGTCGAATGTGTTCTCAGGCATTTGTTCAATTTGCTTTAATGTATTACCTAAAAAGTGCGCCACTGCAAACTGAAAACCACCTTTCGATATATTCTTTTGCCTTATTTTTCCCGCAAAGTCATATATTCCCCCAAAAATATAGGCATGGATTTGCTGCAGGCTTTTCACCGTCCCGATTTCCGATTCCCTGACCAGGTTACTTTCAAAAAAGGAATATGCTTTTTTCTTACTCTGTCCGTCACTGCTGTTATCGCTATATGTGAACCAATCAAGAAACTTCAGGGCTTTGTTATTGGGGAATTGCTTGGCAAGAGAGATCACGCCATCACTATCAAACGTATCTGTCAAATATTTCTTTCCATCAGGCGCGGTTAATTTCAGTTGGTGAGCGTCACTAACCAACTGACTGTTCTCTTTTTTTAATTTGTTCTTAAGATATTTCCAATAGTTACGGGCTTTGGTATAATCGTCCTGCCCGTTTAAAGCACTGACAATATCAATAACACTAAAATACCATTTCTCACGTTCGTCGTCCCATATAGCACGAACCTCGCGATCTGCAAAAAAGCGGATGGATATTTTGGGATTCATTTCACCTCCTCATAATCCACATACTCACCCTCGTCTTTGGCGAATATCTTTTTGCGGGACATGGATTCTTCGTAGGCAGAGTTTGCACTGCTGCTACGGGCGGAAGAGGAAGAAGAGCTGCTTGTTTGCCGACGTTGACCCCCTTTTTTTCCGCTGCTTCCGCTGCCAAACAGAATATTTTTGAACGTACGCAAGATTGAGAATCCCATCAGGAATACTAACAGGATAAAGAAGAAGAACATTACAAACAAAAATTTAAACATACTCCGTCACTTAGTTGGTTTTATTACACAAACACAAAGATACGAATTCTTGTTTATCTTCTTTTGTTAAAAAAAGACAAGGCGATATAGAGTATAATCGTTCCGGCAATACCCAGAACGCCAAAAAGAGCCACAAAGACCACCGCGCCGCCTACCAGGATGTAGCGAAGCTCGTTGCCTTTCCACTTTAACGATTTGACCTTTAAAGAGAACATCGGGACCTCCGATACCAACAACAAAGAGAACAAGATTGCCAGAACGATTATCCCGGCAATGAACCCGATGCTGTCCACCGGAATGGAAGCACGAAACGCATATCCGATAGAAGCCCAGAAAAGGGCATGTGCCGGCACCGGCATACCGATGAAAGAGGTCGTTTGCCTTTCGTCGATATTGAATTTGGCAAGGCGCAACCCGGAAAAGACCGGTATCACTAAGGCCAGGTACGGGATATATGGGGCGGCACTTCCCAAAGCGGGAGCCGTCATACAAGCCTGCTCCAACAGCCAGTAGGCAATCATCCCGGGGGCGACCCCGAAACTAACCATGTCGGAAAGAGAATCCAGTTCCTTTCCCATCGGAGAATAGGCATGCAGGGAACGGGCGGCAAAACCGTCGCAAAAATCAAAAACAGCCGCCACGACAACCCACAGGGTCGCCATCGGCAGGTTGCCTTTCAACGCCATCACACAGGCGATGCAACCTGATACAAGACTGCAACAGGTCACTAAATTAGGTATACTTTGTTTGATGCTCATTTACTTCTTTTATTTTCCCAAGCGGGCTATCGGAGTCTGGTTACCGGTAACCTTCTGATCCATTTCAACCAGAACTTCCGTCCCTACAGGCAGGTAGACATCCACACGGGAACCAAACTTGATAAATCCCATCTGTTCGTCGACGTGGCATTTGTCGCCGACTTTGGCATAAGTTACAATGCGTCGCGCCATCGCTCCCGCAATCTGCCGCGCCAGGACGTCTATCCCGTTGCGGGTCGTAATCACAACGGCCGAACGTTCGTTCTCCGTACTGCTTTTCGGCAGGTAGGCCGCCATGAAACGTCCGTTCTGATGCGATACGTGCTTAACTGTCCCATTTACGGGAAACCAGTTGGCATGCACGTTAAAGACGGACATGAATATCGAGATTTGCAGGCATTCCTTGTGCAGAATCTCGTTCTCCTTCACTTCTTCAATCGCCACGATCGTCCCGTCGGCGGGAGCAATCACCAAGCCTTCCGAATCGTAGGGGAAGCGGCGGAACGGGCTGCGAAAGAAGTTAAGTACCAATAAGAACAGGACAGTGGTGACAAAGGTTGTGCCGTAAAAGACCCATCCCTTGTTGACAGTATGATACAGCGCAACGTCCACAATAAAGAATATCGTGAAGAGCGTTAACAACAGACCTGTTCCTTCTTTATGTACTTTCATTCTGTAATCTAATCGTGTATTTTATCGTAAGAATCTGCAAAAATATTCATTTTTACCGAATAACAAAAATATATCACCCTTTCACAGCTTCTATTTTGCTTAATTCGACATACCAGAGGAAACCTTCCACCTCCTTATATCCCATCTGCCGGATCAGCTTCAGATAGTTCCGGATCTGGCTATGATAGCGTTGGTCTGGATGTTCCCCGAATTTATAGTCGACAACAATAACCCGGTCATCGGTAATCATCACACGGTCCGGACGCTTCGACAGCCCGTTTCCGAACAGGATGTCGACTTCGTTCAGCACGCGGGCCGTCCCGTCATACCAGGGTGCGGCATCCGGCATGTTCAACAACTCTTCCAGACGGGAGACAAGCGCCGCCGCTTCCGTCCGGTCGATCACGCCTTCCTGGCGATAGCGTTCAACAGCCTGGGGGATATCCTTCCGCGTACGGATACGGCTCAACACCTCATGCATCAGGGCACCATGCTTTCTGCGGGCATTATCGAAAAAGAAGCCTTTTCCGTGCAGGCGCAATTGCAAACGGTCATCCGGAGAGATCGAGTTCATGCGGCTCATTCCGACCTCCTGCATGCCTGTCTCCTCGGTCTTGGCAACCGGACGCCACCAGTCACCCAACTCGAACACGCCTCTTCCGGTATCAAAAGATGCCGGCAACGAGATCAGTCTCTCGCCTGCCCGGGTATCGGAGACCTCCGTATGCAGGCCTGCCCAGAGGGCATCCGTCAAAGAGGATATCTTTTCCACCTCGCCCGTCTCTTCCTTGATCTTCTTCGGACGCGGGGAGAATACGACCAACTCTTCTTTCGAGCGGGTAAAGGCGACATATAACGTGTTCAGATTGTCAATAAAGGCGTGCAACCGTTCTTTAAAGTAATCAGCAGCAAAGATTGTCTTCGCCAACGACTGGCTGTAACGCACAGGGACCAGATGCAGGCGGTTGAACGGCTTCTCCTCCGGATGACACCAGAGGATCACCGGCTTCGTCGGCTTATGGTCGATTTCCCAGTCGCCGAAAGGTATGATCACGACCTTAAAGCCCAATCCCTTCGACTTATGGACCGTCAGGATGCGGACCGCGTTCTGTCCGTCAGGCGTGGCAATCGTTTTCCGGCAACCTGTCTCATCCCACCATTTCAGGAAACGGCTCAGGTCTGCGCTCTCTTTCTGGGTATATTCGGAAACCATATCTAAGAAAGCCTGTACAAAAACCTGTTCGTTCTCCGGAAAGTCGGCGGAGAAGAGGCGGAACAGCCCCTCTGTTATCCCATACAGCGACTGGCGGGAAAGTCCCTGCAGGGCCGATGCGATCTCCGGAGGAAAGGTCTTTGCGCGACTTCCGCATTCGATGCTGTTCGCTTGCGGCCCCGCATCGGGTGTGGGAACTGCGTTCAGTATCCAATAGGAGTACAAGGCGATCTGTTCGTTCGTCCTGTCGTCCGGATTCTTCAGGTAGCGCAACAGGGAGACTAAGAAGCGGACCGCCGTCGAACCACTTACAAACAGGGCCTCATCGGAGATAATATCGTAGTTATAATGGTCGGAAGGATGTTCTTCCTTATATGTCAGCAACGTATCCGCCACCTGCGCCCCTTCCTGGTTGGTACGGACGAGAATGGCGATATCTTTCAGGGCATATCCGTTGTCCTGCAGTTTTTCAAGTACGCCCGGCAGACGTTCCAGCGCCTCTTCCTTCCAGTCTTTTTCGTCATCACCGGAGAGGAATTCAATCCGCACATGCCCCTCTTTCTCCCGGAAAGGCGGAGGGACCTGTTGGAAACTATTGTCGTAGGCGGACATGATCTTGGTAAAATAGGCCGCCCGCTGTTCTTCCGTCAGGGAAGAGGCGGAAAGGGCTTCGTTATACATTCCCTGAAGCACGCCGGGCAATGTCGTGAAAAGGGCATTGTTGAACATCACGATATTCCGGCAACTGCGCCAGTTATCTTTCAAGGTCTCTTCGCGGACCTCTTCGGGCGAGAAGTCGGCCTGTACCTGTTCGTCGAGTAGCTTCCAATCGGAATTGCGGAAACGGTAGATACTCTGCTTCACGTCTCCCACGATCAGGTTATCCCGGTTATGTGCCAAGCTTTCTTCAATCAGCGGACGGAAGTTATTCCACTGCATCCCGCTGGTATCCTGGAACTCGTCTATCATATAATGGTCGACGTGCGTACCGGTCTTTTCATAGATGAAAGGGGCATCGCTCCCACCGATCACCTTGTTCAGCAATTCGGTCGTGTCGGCTATCAGCATCACGTTCTTTTCTTCCCGGTAAGCCGCAATCTGGCGGGAGACATCCGTCAGGATTCCCAATGTGTAGTAATAGCGCACAATCTCACGGGCCGTATTATAGGCAGTCAGATCTCCGAACAAGGCGACAATGCCTTTTATGCAATCGTTCAGTCCGTCATCAAAAGCACATCCGATGATTTGCCGGGCGCCGAGCGGGGTCGTCTTCGTAAAGCATCCGTCCAGGTTATCCGCCAGGCCGATAAAGGTAGCTGACGGTTCCTTCATTTCCCCTTGCGCCAAACGGTCGAAAAGGGTCAGGGGCGAACGGCTCCCTCCCTTGAAGTCCGTCGGTTTGAGTGCGTATTTAGTCAGGATCGCCAAACCGCGTTCCCCCAATTCTTTAGCGGCAGTCTCCACAGAACGGATGATGCCGTAGAGAGCGTTCTTATAGTCATCCAGTGCTTTCTTATCTTCTATATCCCGGCCGACTTCTTCACTGAAAGCCTTATAGCTCTCCTTAAAAACTTCCCGGCTCAGGGACATGATGTCTTTACGGAGGTTCCACTCCCCGCCGTTCTCTATCTTGTCTTCCGCAAACCGGAGCAACCAGCCTAACAGATCCTTGCTCTCGGGCTTTTCCAAATCCGACAGCAGGTTGTCGATAGCCGTAGTCAGGACCAGTTCCTGGTCCATCTCGATGCCATATCCTCCCTGCAAGCCTATCTCGCGGGTAAAGGCACGCATGGTCTGCTGGAAAAAGCGGTCGATCGTGCTGATATTAAAGGCGGAATAGTCGTGCAGGATATCGATCAGTATCTTTGCAGCCTGCTTCCGGACCTGCGTCTCCGTGAGCGAATAGGTCGAGCCGAGCAATTCCACATAATCCGATTTCTTGCCGGAGGCCAGGTTATACAGTTCATCGATGATACGGGTCTTCATCTCGTCCGTCGCCTTATTCGTAAAGGTCACGGCAAGGATGCGGCGGAAAGCACCCGGCCCGGTAAACAGCAGGGTCAGGTATTCCCCAGTCAGTTTATGTGTTTTCCCGGCTCCCGCCGAAGCTCTGTAGACAGTCAGCATACGGTTCAGATTATACGGCTCTTTACGTAGCCTTCCTTTTGCAATATTTCCAATACTTTGGGACGCAAGTCACCCTGTACAATGATTTCCCCTTCCTTGGCGGAACCGCCGACGCCGCATTTCACTTTCAGGAATTTACCGAGCGCTTCCAAATCGGAAGTCGTTCCGCGAAAACCGGTTACCAGTGTCACGGCTTTCCCGCCCCGGTTCCTTTTATCTAAAGAAATACGCAACTGCTGTTTCTCTTTCGGAAGTGTGTCTTCTTCCTCTTCATCACCTGTGTTATATTGAAAATCCGGGTTGGTGGAATACATGATCCCCAGACGTTCTTTCCAGTCGTTAGTCTTCATATTTACTCTTTTCTTTATGGGTTCAAATCTACAAATTAACACCGGGATAAACAAGATTACAAACAATAATACCTATATTTGCATAAACTTTATGATTTTCAAGCACCTTTATCATTTTGCCAATCAAATATGAGAATAACAGGGTATTTATTCACATTTCTTATTCTTCTGATATGCAGGCAGGCACGGTCCGCCCAGCATACAGATGAAGATTATGTGCTGGTGGTACATTCTATCAACTTTAATGAAACCTGGACACATCAGACCTACGAAACCATTCAAACCCTGCTTACCGGAGAAGGGATACAAGTCAGGGGAGAAGAACTACAGATACCGATAATCAGGGACACGACAGAGATTCTGGAGAAGTTGGTTCACCTGCGGAAAGAATATCCGGTCCCTCCCAGAGCAGTTGTCTGTATCGGTGACCCGGCCTGGCTCGTCATACGCCCTCTGTTCGATAACGAATGGAAAGGCGTCCCCAGTCTGGTTTGCTATTCGCGAGGCATGGTTCCACGAAACATAAAAGATATGGTGGAGCGCAAGCTCGGCCCCCAGGAGGCTATGGTCCCGACATCTACAATCATAAAAGGGTACAATGCTATAACACTGAGCCAGCCGCTTTATATCCGGGAGACAATCGAAATGATGCAAAAGATGCAGCCCGAATTGAAAAAAGTCGTGTTTGTGAACGACAACCGCTATATCAGCATCCTGACGCGCCAGGAAGTGCAAAGCGTATTGGAACAGCAATTCCCGGACCTTCAGTTAGACGTACTCTCATGGCCACAGCTTTCGACGGAACATCTGTTGGATACGCTCACGACCTACAGCAACAAAGATGCCGGCATTATCTATTACTCCTGGTATGCGGCAAGCCAGAAAGGAGAAAACCATTACCTAATCGACAACGTGCAAAAAATGACAAACAGCTTTTCCAACCCTCCCGTCTACGTTATCAATGACCTCGACATAGAGGGAGGTAACTTTGCCGGAGGGCATTATATCTCGGTTGAAGACTTCAACAAGACTGTCATCACCTACCTGCAGGAAATGCTGAAAGGCAAAAAGATAGATAACACACACGAACATATAGCCGGGACTCCCAGGACATATCTGAATTACCAGCATCTGTACAGGCATGGGATCGACCCGTCACGCTATCCCCAGAATGCAGTCTACTTCGAACAGCCTCCCACATTCCTGGAGAAATACAAAGTCCAGATTATCTGCGGGATTGTCATCCTTATCCTGTTGATGTCTATAGCCTTCCTGCGCATCCGGCTGCTGATCCAGAAACGGAAAACAGAAGAAGAACAACGGGAGAAAGAAAAGATAGAAGAGGCCAACCGCCTGAAAACAGCTTTCCTGGCGAATATGAGCCACGAGATACGCACACCGCTGAACGCAATCGTCGGCTTCTCCAATCTGATCGCGCAAGGAGAATGTCCGGATGAAAACCGGGAGGAGTTCTGTAAAACGATAGAGACAAACAACGAGTTGCTCCTGCAGCTTATCAACGACATCCTCGACCTGTCCAAGATAGAAGCGGGCAAACTGGACTTCATCTATAGTGATATAAATGTTTCCGAGATGCTCAATCACCTGATGCAGGTGTTCCGTGACAGGACTAAACCGGGTGTGGAGCTAAAGTGCGTCCTTCCGGAAAAGCCTTACTTCATCCATTCGGAGAAGAACCGGCTGATACAGGTTATGAGCAATTTCCTGACAAATGCCTGCAAGTTTACGTTCAATGGTTCCATCACAATGGGCTATGAGGAAACGAAAGGAGGATTGCGTTTCTATGTAACAGATACGGGGAAAGGCATTGCAGAAGAAAATATTCCGCACGTGTTCGAACGGTTCGCCAAGTTCGACACCTTTATTCAGGGAACGGGACTCGGCCTGTTCATTTGCAAAACTATCACAGATTGTCTGGAAGGAGAAATCGGGGTAAAGTCAAAAGAAGGGGAAGGAAGCACTTTCTGGTTTACAATCCCCTGCGAGCCTGTGACAGAAGCAGACCCTGTTACTTCTGAATCAAGACTGTAGCATAAGCGGCAATTCCTTCCTGCCGGCCGGTGAAGCCTAACTTCTCGGTGGTGGTCGCCTTAATGGATATATCTTCGACATCCACTTGCAGGACTTGCGCCATCACCCGCTTCATCTCGGGGATATGCGGATTCAGCTTCGGACGTTCGGCCGCAACTGTCGCATCTATATTGCCTAACGTATATCCGGCATCACGAAGCAACTCCATCGTATCATAAAGAAGAATCTTGCTGTCTATATCCTTATATTCGCCAGCCGTATCGGGGAAGTGGTAACCGATATCACGCATATTAGCCGCCCCCAAAAGGGCATCGCAAATAGCATGGATCAACACGTCCGCATCGCTATGGCCCTGCAGGCCCAGCGTATGTTCGATCTTCACTCCGCCCAACCACAAATCGCGGTCCGGCACCAACGCATGCACATCATATCCGAAACCTACCCGTATCTTCATGACTTTCAATTCTCGATTTTGAATTACCGAAACAGATTCTTAATCCCGTCCATATCGAAGGACAGGGAGAAACGAAGTGTCTGGTCCAACGGGTTCTGCGGAACGGTACTGATCAGATAGGCGGCATCCAACTGGAAGACGCTCATACGGAAACCGGCGCCGACCGAGAAATACTTACGGTTACCCACATTCGCATTCTCGTAAAAATAACCGCCACGTACGAAGAATTGTTCATTATAACTGTATTCGGCACCGACGGAAACCATCACCTCCTGCAACTCACCTTTAAAGCCGTTAGGAGAATCGCTAAACGATTTGAACATACCGGAGATGCTGGATAAGGCTTTATAATCGTCCCGGCGAGTCGTAAATTCGTCTTCCGACTCTCCTTCTTTCCTCTGCGGAACGGAAGGAACCATATATTTACTCAAATCCAGATATACGCCGATGCGGTTATACTCGTCGATAGGATAAAGCAGACCGGTACCCAACGCCAGCTTGGCCGGAAGAAACATATTATTTGTCCCTTCATCATACGAAATCTTACTACCGATATTCGACAGGTTGAAACCGAAACTCCACAAAGCTTCCGCGCTGCCCATCATCACATATTTCTCCAAATATCCGGAGATATCGGCTGCAAACGCATTACCGGCATGCTTCAACTCATTCGGATCGACACCCATATCGGAGCGGATATAACGCAAGGCAACCGCCATTGAATAATTTTCCGACAACTTACGGCTATAACTTACGTCGAACGCCATCTCATACGGATTCGCATAAATAGGCTGGTCGCCAAGATTTTCATATTGCGGCACTTCACCTAAGGAGAAATAGCGTAAAGAGGCACCGATCGCCTGCAAGTCATTATCGCCTATTTTATAGTAACCGGACATATTCACCAACGCCACGTCGTTGACCAACTTACGTAACCAGGGAGTATAAGACAAGTTTATCCCCGCCTTGCTATACATAAAAGCATATTTAGCGGCATTCCAATATTGTGAACCGATGTCCGGCAGCGTGGAAACCCCGTTATCACCCATCGCACCACCACGTGCATCAGGAGCGATAATCAAGGAAGGCACGGCCATTTCTATAGGTGAATATTTAATTTCATCGCCTTGAGCCCGCAGTGTAGCGGAGACGAAAAGACCAAGCATTATAACGAGTGTCCCGATTCTGAATTTACTTATCATACGTTTTAATTTAATTGAAACCTGCCGGCTGTCCTTCGCCGACTGTATTATAAACTGAATAATCCAAAGATTATTGTATGCTCGAATAAAATTCCTACTTTTGCCTTTTGAGTATGAAAGATATACAATCGACAGGCAAAGTTAGTGCATTATTTCTTTTGATGCGCCCCGCCCAATGGGTAAAAAACATCATCTTGTTTCTCCCTATGTTCTTTGCACAGGAGATAGGGGCTTTGGACAGGCTGCAAAACGTTGTACTCCTGTTCGTCGGCTTCTGTATGCTCACCAGCGGCGTCTATGTGTTCAATGACTTAATGGATGCGGAGGAAGACCGCCTGCACCCCGCCAAACGGTTCCGTCCGATTGCCGCCCGCAAGGTATCGCCGGCAGAGGCTGTCGGGCTCATGCTCCTCCTGTATGGCATAAGCGCCGTCTGTTTCAGCTTCATACACATCAGGAGCAACCTTATCTGGTTGCTGGCGGGAGGATATATCCTCCTGAACCTGGCCTATACGCTTTACCTCAAACAGGTACAGATCATAGACGTCATGATTGTCGCCTGCGGTTTCATCATCCGTTTAGAGGCTGGTGCGGTGGCGGGAGACATCGAGTTGTCCCACTGGCTGATTATTATGACTTTCATCCTCTCTCTCTTCCTCGCCTTTGCCAAGAGAAGGGACGATTTGCTTAATTTCATGGAGACGGGGCAGGTTTCCCGAAAGAATATCACCGGCTATACGATCGACTACCTGAATGTAGTCCTGTCGTTCCTCTCCTCCATTATTGCCGTGACCTATATCCTGTACACCCTTTCGCCGGAAGTGACAGCGAGGAGCAGCGAGTATCTGTATGTCACGATCCCATTTGTCCTTGCCGGCATCATGCGTTACCTGCAAATCATCCTGGTGGAAAAGAGTAATTGTAACCCGACCGATATCTTGTTGCAAGACCGGACCTTGCAAGTGACCGTCGCGGGTTGGTTCGTCGTATTCGCTTTACTTATTTACTGATATGCCGATAGCTGTATTCGACTTCGACGGAACGATCATCTCACGCGACTCCCTTCCGGACTTCCTACAGCGGACGTTCGGGCGGACGGCTTTCATCCTCCGCCTCCCCCTGATTGTCATGCTGAAGATAGCGGCCGTAACAGGCATCCTCTCCACTCACCGGGCCAAAGAACTGGTCATCTCGTCCTTCCTTCGCGGAATGAGCGCGGAGGACTTCCACCAGGCTTGCCTGCAATATGCCGCCCACATACCGGAGTTGGTTTATCCCGCAGCTCTGAAAGAGATCCGCAAGCACCAGGAAGAGGGCAACAAGGTCGTCATCATCAGCGCCTCCGCACCGGACTGGATACGCCCCTGGGCGGAAACAGTCGGAATCCGGCAAGTGGAAGGAACTGAATTAGAGGTAAAAGACGGTGTGCTGACCGGACACTTTTCCACTCCCAATTGCAAGGGGACCGAAAAAGTCCGCAGACTTCGCAAGCTATATCCGGATGTTATTACCGATACTTTATATGTGTATGGCGACAGTAGCGGCGACAAAGAGTTGCTTGCTATTGCCGACGTCCCCCATTATAAACCATTTAATAAACAACAAAGATGACGATACCATCCTGCCTGTCCGTCCTGCTACGTGCGCTCCGAATCGAATGGAGAGAGACAAAGCGAACCCTGTTTCCACCCAGTTGGACAGAGGCCGGACTCTTCCTTTTCTTCTTTCTTCTTTATGGGGTAATCGGTTATTACATGCTCTTTTACACGGAGCTGATAGATGTTCCGAACGGAGGAGCCGGTAGCTATTTAGGCTATGACAACCTGTTCCACCTACATACACATGGAGGGGCGTTCGACGTCAGTCATCCGTTCTTCAGCCTGTTCCACTTGTTGAAAACCCTGTTGATAATCCTGTTGACAAGCCTGTTCAAAGAGAAAACCGGCGGTATTATCTGCCTCGTGCTGATGAACCTGTTGATAACCGGTGGCCTAGTACTGATTTATCGCTACCTGAAACAAATCGTCCAGATCTCTACCCGCCGCGCTTTACTGCTCACCGGGTTTACGGGATGTTTCTTTACGACCGTCGTTTTGTCGTTTACAACCGAAACTTATCCGTTCTCTTTCTTCCTGCTCGTCTTTTCCCTGTTAATGCTTTCCAGGGAATACAAGCTGAGGGGATATATAAAGGGACGGACCATCCTCTTCCTCTCTTTCCTCTGCGGAGGAATCACGATTACAAACGCGGCCAAACCGGCAATGGCGGTATTCCTGAACAAAACGCCTTTTCTGCATAAGATACGGACGGGCTTTAAAGTGATGTTGCCTTTCGTGGTTTGTGTAGCTGTCATCATGGGCTTTTATACGCTTAAAGCAAAGCTGTTCACACCCGAAGGGCCTTCCCCTATCGAGACGACACAGCAACTCGGACAATATTTCATCCACGACGAGACGTTCAGCAAACAGGCTTTGATCGATCTCTGGGGAAACACGATCATGAGTACGCCTCTGACACAACAACAGGTCGGCCATGAGGTGGTACTGCGCCCCAGCGAGTACCTGCATAGCTGGAACAATGCGGTTATCGTGCTCCTGTTAGTGCTGGTGGCAACCTCTGCCCTGCTCAACCTGCGAAACAAATATGTACAGCTATTACTTATGTACCTGAGCATCGACTTTGTAATCCACTTCATCATCCGCTATGGAATGAACGAAGCCATCCTGTTCGGCGGTCACTGGATGTTTGCCGTCCCGATGCTGTTAGGCTGGCTGTACAACCGCCTCCCGGTCCGCATGTACCGGATACTGGACTGGACCGTCATCGGCTTCTTTGTCCTGACTGCCACCATGAACACGTTGGAGTTTATGCGGCTATGGGAGAAAGTGGGGTAATTTTTAGAATGGATAGCCGATCGCCAGATGGACGCCCATGCCGTCTTTGAAGTTCGGGATGTTGTAATATCCTTTTTTGCCGGTGTCGTAGGGAACGTGCAGGCCAATACCCCAATCCAGGCGGATGACCAGAAATGTCAGGTCGTAGCGCAGACCGATACCCGTGCCTAAGGCCAGGTCTTTCAGGAAACGTCCCCATTTCAGTTGTCCGCCGGGGCGGCTTTTGTCATAGCGGAGCAGCCATACATTTCCGGAATCGAGGAAAGTTGCTCCGTGCAGATCGCCCAGGATCGGGAAACGGTATTCCAAGTTAGCCTCGAACTTGATGTCTCCCGTCTGATCCAGATATCCGTATTTCGAGTCCGTCGGGTGATAACTGCCCGGCCCGATGCTTCGGATCGTGAAAGCCCGGATACTGTTGGCGCCGCCGATATAGAACTGTTCGCTGTATGGAGTTGTGATGGAGTTACCATAGCTATAGGCGACTCCTCCCATCAGACGGCCGACCAGATGTTGCTTATGGCCTAAATCATAGTTATAACGAATTTCGCTGGTAACCTTTATAAACTGGGCAAAACGGTTCCCCAGTAAGGTTTTGTCACGCTTATTGAAGTCCTTGCCGGCAATGGCATAAGCTGCGTCCAAGATGAGGCCTGCCTGTGTGACGGACGACTGCCACCAAAGATGATTTCTTTTCGTGGCGATGGGCGAATCGTCATAAGTATACGTGTAGCCCATAGCCGGGATAAACTGGTTTTCAAGGCTTCGTCCTAATGCTTTGTTTACGTCGATGATCGAGTCGAATTCGTGCGTCGTATGTTGCAGCAACGAGTAAGTCAGCTTGAACGGCGTCACCGAGTGGTGGCTGGTAGCCGAAGGTTGGAAGTCGTACGAGGCGCTTCCGCCGAAGGCCAGCATCTTGAAGAACTTGGCACGGTTCAACTGGTCCGCATAGATACGGAAAGAGGTGCTGGACGGATATTTCATATCTCCCTTGAACAGGCTGGGGAAGAGCACCTGCGGGAAGGTCAGTGTCCCGCTGACGCCGAACTCCCAGCTGTTGATGGTCGAACTGTTGCCCGCCACCCGTTTGCCGGTCTGCCATTCGTAGGAACCGCGCATACTGACGCCGAATGTTTCCCCACCTCCGAATACATTCCGTTTCGTGACGCTGAAGATCGCTCCGGGACCTGTCTGGTCATTGCTTTTGGTCGTGACGTTCAACTCCAGTTCGCCGTCCAACGGCAGGTCGTAGACCGTATTGATTTGCAGGTTCAGCGTGTCACAACGGCGGGACGTATCGCGTGGCGTGTATTGCATTTCCGAATAACGGAAGATGCCCAGGCGGGAGAAGTTGGTCTGTGTCTTTTCCTGCTGTAGCTGCGAATAGATGTCGCCGGGGCGGAATTTCAGCCGGTTATATAAGACGGCAGGGCGGACACGCAGTTTCCCTTCGTAATAGATGGTCATATCCTTGTATTTGACAGAATCTGTCGGTTGCTCGCTGTTATACCCGTTCAGGTTGACCGATATGTCGCCGATCTTCCAGGGCCGCAAGACGTTGCGGGGCAGTCCCGGTTTGGTGGAGATGCGGAGCGCCACCTTTCCGGGATTCATGATCGTATCGGCCTGGTAGTTGATAAACTCAGGACGGAAATAGTAGTATCCGTTGTTGCGGAGCAGGGAAGAGATACGCTGCCGTTCGGCTTCGAGCTTCGTGACGTTGAAGTTGTCGCCGTCGTGCAAGAGCCGTTCGCCGATGTTCCGTTGTATCAACGTGTCGATGCGGTGGCGCAGGCGGACGTAGGCGATGCTGTCGTATGTATAGGCATTATTCATCGTCACCTGGTAGTTGATCTTTGCCTTTCTCGGGTTTTTGGGGTCTGACTCCACTTCGTAAGCGGTCGTGCCGTTGAAGTAGCCGTATTCGCGCAGCAGGTTATAGGCAACCTTTGTCCTGACTTCCGGATTCACGGTATTGATGAAAACAGGCTTGGCGGCCAGCTTGTCGAATATCCATTTTCCGATCTTTCCTTTCTTGTTGACAAATGCATTATATACCCACAGCCCGAACGGAAAGGGAACACGGATAGACGAACTCCCCAACAGCGCATTGTTGGGCGGATAGGCCAGGGCAGCCTCCACTTCCGTAAGCGCCTCTTCCCCTTCTTTGCTCTTGTCTTCATCCGTCACCTCAATCTTCTTAATCCCCGTATACAACACTTCCCCCTCCGGCAAGTTCTTGGTGGTGGAACAGGATGCCAGTAAAAACCCTGTAAGGGCGATAACCGTTATATATATGTAATTCCTTTGTCTCATTTCTTTTCTTCTGTTTGTTTCTCTTCCGCTACCGGCTTGGGTTTGTTCTTTTTGAAGATAAAGAGTTCACGGAGGTGAAGCATCTTTTTACGGAGGACGATACCGGCGCCTGTTTCCGTAATCTCACCTTCCAACAGGCTCTCGTAGTTCTTGTCGTGGAAGAGCTTGATGTAACGCGTTCCGCTGCCGTCGAGGCGGTATTCGATCGAGACATTGTCGATGAACTGCTGCGACTGTCCGGCGTTGACATCCTGACCGGTGGAAACGCGTCCGCCCAGTATGATGCTGATCCTGTCGTTGTAGAACCGTTTCGCAAAACGGAAGGAGAAGTCCGTACGTTCACCGCCTGACCCGGTTCCGTTCTGGTCGTACTGCTCCATGCCCAAGGTGATGTCGACCGATTTGAGGGCACTACCGGCAATGTTGTTGATTTCGCTTTGCAGGAAGCTGTTCAGCGCGGCTCCCATGTCGAGGCTCGGCTTTTTGCCTCCGCCGCCGACATCGCTCATGTTGAGGTACATACCAGTGACGAGCATCGTGACGGCGATCTGCGACCGTTGTCCTTCGTCCATCTTATCCAGCTCCTGCTGCATGGACTGGTCTTCCGGAGCGGAGAGGATGAATTGCAGTTGCAAGTTCTCCAGTGTCTGCTTGATTGCCACACCGACGTTGAAGGTTACGAGGCGCGAGCTGCCGTCGTCCTGTGTGACCGAAGCCCGCATCCGTTCGGTAGCCGTCAGGTTCAGCATCGGGTCCATCGGGTTGCCACTCCACTGGACATAGCTGCCGTCCTGTATCGTAAACTCTTTCAGCGGAATGATCGGCATGGCGTATTTCACCATACCGCCCGAAAGCGTATAGCGTCCGTTCAGGATCATTTCGCCCTGTGTCGTATATTGGAACGACAGGTCACCGCCGCCTTCCAGCTCTACGCGGCTCGACTGGTCCGGCGTAATGTCCGCGTTCAGGCGTACGGCCTGGTCGATGCGGATCGTCATCAGCATATCCAAGCTGCCGACAGGAAGAGGAGCTTCCGTCCGGTGACGGTGCATCATCAGCGTATCGGAAAAGTCGGTAAAGGTGACGAGGTCTGCCAGCCGGTCTTGCGCCGTAAGTGGAGAGTCTTGCAACACATAGGTGACATTTGTCCCTCCCAACAGTTGCAAGTCACCCCGCATAACCAAAGCGTCGAGCGGCCCTTTGACCGTTGAGTTGAGGTTGACGAGCAGTTTGCCGTAGACCATGCTTTCCTTGTTACGTTTCACATTCAGCAACTGCATGTCGTTGGCCGACAGTTTCAGGTTCGCCATCATCCGGGAAGGATTATGAATGTCGATCGTCCCGTCGATAACGAATGGGTTCGTCCCCGAAGCATAGATATTGTACTGGTTGAAACTGATGAGGTTATCCTTTATCTTGATTTCCTGCTTGTCGAAGCGGAAGGAAGTGCCGACGGCCGTAACAAAGACGGAAGAACTGTCCATCCGTATATACCCGTTGACTTCAGGCGCAGAGGTACTTCCGGTAATGGCCAGTTTCCCTTGCAGGTCTCCCGTCAGTTTCGCCATATTATCCGGAATGAAGGGGTTTACCATATCCAACGGCAATGCCGTGATGTCCATATTCCCGTCCAGATAGTCTGTCTTTCCCATCCTGTAATAAGCGTTGATAGCCGCTATTTCTTCCCGGTCACGGAAAAGGTGCATGTCGACCTGGTGTTCCTTGTCGCTCAGCGGCAGGTAAACGGTGTTGAACATCAGTTCGCCAACCCGCCCGTCTTCGTAGAAAAGGCTGTCGATGTGGGCGTCTGCCACCACCATAAAGCTACTGTCGGACGGTGCGTATTGCAAGTCGGCGCTGAACATTCCCCGCATGGAGGGTAGATCCGGGAAACCTTTGGTAATGGCATCCAGGTCGATCTGGTTCAGTTCGGCGTGTATCTCCTGCATCCCGTCTTCCCCGGCAAGCGAATGGATCCAGAGGGAAGCATTGTTTTCTCCCGTCAGCCGGACGTTGGCCGTAATATTCTTGATATCCTTGTAGAGAACGTAGTTGTCCGTGTTCAGTTTGAAGGGGCGAAATGCCAGGATCGGATCTTCGGGGAAGAGATGCAGGCGAAAACCATCCTGTTCCTTGTCGATGCGTGCTCCCAGCAGGATGCCGGTCTTACCCTGTCCGTCCGTATAGCGCAGTTCGGCATCGGCGAACGTGTTCCGTATTTGTCCTTTCAGTCCGGCTGTAAAGGGTTGTTGTTTCCTGTACTTCGTCTTGATGACACGGGTGTCATAGAGTAAGCCCAATGAATCCTGATGTATGATGAAGCAGATCGTGTCGATGCGTGTCGTGTCTTGCATCAGATTGGCAAGGTCGGCATCGAGGAAGAAACCTTGTTCCGGCGAAGTGCTAGCTTCGATGTTCAGGTCGTCGAAGGTGACATAATATTGTTGCAGGATATTGTAAATCGGATTATCCTTGCCTGCCGTGATCTTCAGGTTCATATCCGGAAGGAGCGGCTGGAAGGCAGGAATGTCGATCATCGAATCGCGTTCCAGTTGCCGGGTCAGCCCTTCGTTTATCTTGGTGAACTTGTCCACCATCGTCTCGATATCCGCATTACCTGTCAGCATGATCCCGAGATCGCCGGCATGGAAGGAGACACGGGTCGTGTCTTTGTCGCTGCGGGCATGCAGCGTCAGTGTCTTCGGGTGGAATTTGCCTCTCGGACTATCCAGTTCCCAGTTACCGAGGGTGACATCCAGCAGGTTGTTCTTACCCATATCTGTTTCCGCTTCGGCAAAGAGCTGGAAAGAGGTGGCGAGCGAATCGTTCATCAGGTGCATGCCGTACAGGTCGAAGTTTTGCACATCGGCGATCAGCATGGCTTCCACCTTTTTCTTATGAAGGGTGGCGTTCAGCGACATATCCATATTGGCCAGCGGATAATGGCTAATCAGGTCGAACTTCAACAGATTCTTTTCCAACGAACCGTCCAGCTTGACGTCCGAGACGGCATACGTCCCATATTCGATATTGCTGATCTTTCCATCCAGCTTCGCCCAGGTTGCTGCGAGAAAAGGATCATACCCTTTTCCTTCCGCACGGATAGTGGCCGTCAGCTGGTAAAGGGAGTCTTTAGGTAGAAAGTTCGTCGGTTTCAGGCTGTCGACCCGTAGGTCTGCTTCGTATGATTCGCGTACCGGATTGTAGCGGGCCGTCAGTTTTACTTTTCCCTGATCCTGTGTCAGCAAGAGATCGGCCTTGTACTCCTGGTTTTGTAGAGCAGCCTCTCCCGTCAGCTTCATGGTCGGGAGGTTATAGCGGGAGCGTTCGGAAGCGGGCAGCATGCCTAGGATAAAGTCGAGATTCCCGGTTTCTGCCCTCAACTGTAATTTTCCGTTCCGGTGGATACTATCCGTCACAGCCTTTATCTCTCCTGTTGCATTCAGATCGAATACGCCCGGCAGTTTCCCTTTCAACTGGCGCAGGCGCAAAGCAGCGAGGTTTCCTTCCACACCGGCGGTCAGGCTGATGCTTTCTTTCGGGTAGGCTTGTTTCAGGTCTTCCGGCAGCGGACCGGCAAAGATGAACAGGTCTTCCTTACCGACAGAAGCTGTCAGTAAGGTATGCAGGCTGCCGTTCGGCTTTTCGTCGAACGTGCTCCAAGGGACGGTTGCCAGCAGGCGGATATCCGAATAAGGGGTTTTCAGGAGAAGTCCCGGCACTTGTATCGTCGTACTGTCGCTGCGGATATTGCCGGTCAGCGAACTGAGCACCAGACCGGAACGGTCGTTTGCCGAAAACTCTTTGATCTGTGCGCAGATATCTCTTCCTCCATACAGAAGAGAGTCTATTTTTATATTTACATTGCTGAGCGCTATGTGTGACGGATCGAAACCCGGTGTCGGGTCGCCGTAGCTGCCGTCATAGCCCAAAGAGGAGCCGGACAAGAGGAAGCGGGCGGCACTGTATCGCGCCAATCCCAGATCTACCGATCCTTCGGTCAGACCGGCTTTGTCTATATAGGTGGATAGACGCAGTGAATCGTCCGGCATCTGCATGGCGAAGGATACGCGGTCGAGGTTGATTTCGTCCAGCAACAGCTTCCAGTTGACAGCAGTCGATGTGGTGTCTTCTTTCGCCGTCGTGTCGTTCATCAGCAGGGTGATAGCGGTGTCCGAGAGGTCTATCTTGTTCAGCCTTGCCGTCTCTTTGCCAAGGTCGATAAGGTCGACTTGTGCGTAAAACTTGCCTAATACGCCTTTAATCTCCATCCCCTCGATCAGTTTGCCGCTGTTTACTTTTACTCTTTGCAGGTCGATCGCATCCGCTATCACTTCTTTTTTCAATAAAGGCATCGGACGGATGTTGACCTGGAAGCTTTCCAGTAATAATAACGTATCGGGCGGGGCTACTACCTGTACATCCCGTACAGTTAGGTTCAGCGGGAAAGAAAGGCGTATCTGTCCAATACCGATACCCATACCGGTAGCTTCACTGGCATATTTGGTGGCTAACCGCACAGCGAAATTCTGAAAAGGAGGTATATATAAAAGAATGGATATCAGTATGACTAATACAATTGGTATTAAACATACGATCCCTATCCACTTAATCCAGCGTCTCATGTATCTTTCTTGTGTGTATCCGTTATATGCATAACGGTTAAAAGGGATGTTTTGTTTGACATTCCGTTAACAAAAATAGAAGAAAAATAAAGGAAAACCAATAAACGTCTTACATTTGTCCCGGAATAAAACATAAAGTCATGTTGAATCTGGAAAATCTTTGTACGGAAGTACAGCAAATTGCCCGCACGGCCGGCGCTTTCCTTCGGGATGAACGGCGTAAGTTCGACCGGGAGCGGGTAGAAGAAAAGAGTGCGCATAACTACGTCTCGTATGTGGACAAAGAGTCGGAACGCCGGCTGATCGAACAGCTTTCCGCTCTGCTGCCGGGCTCCGGCTTCATTGCCGAAGAAGGTACGGGCAGTCTGGCCGGTGAAGAATATTGTTGGCTGGTCGACCCGCTGGACGGAACCTCCAATTATATTCATAATATGGCTCCCTATTGCGTCAGCATCGCTTTACGCAACAAGGAGGAACTTTTGCTGGGCGTCGTTTATGAAGTCTGCCGTGACGAATGTTTCTATGCTTGGAAAGGGAGTAAAGCTTATCTGGACGGCGAAGAGATCCACGTGACTGATATCGCCGTGCTCGACAAGGCTTTTATCGCCCTCGGTTTCCCCTACGATTCGGACCGCTATCGTGCAGTGGCCGAAAAGTTGGTAGACAAGCTATATGGCTTTGCCGGCGGAATCCGGTTGATGGGAGCCGCAGCCGCAGAACTCTGCTACGTCGCCTGCGGCCGCTTTGAAGCGCGTGTCGAAGCCTATCTCGGCCCCTGGGATGTTGCTGCAGGCGGTCTGATCCTGATGCAGGCCGGCGGCAAACTGACAGACTTCTCCGGCGGTAACACCTGGCCCTCCGCCCAGCAGGTCGTGGCAAGCAACGGAGCTATACATGATACGATTCTCCGGTTGCTGTAGCGATCTGGCTCATTTCCGTAAATCCACGCTTATCGGATAGTGGTCGGAAATCCCTTCCGTCTCTATCCCATTGTGAATCCGTGCATGGACACAACGGGAGACAAGGGACGGAGAAACCAGGATGTAATCCAACCGTTCTCCTATTCCGTGCAAGCGGGTGTCGCCATGTTGCCATCCGTAAAGAAACGCAGTTGGAAAGGTGGTTCGTTTATCCGCCGGAACATACATGCGGCAGATATCGGTAAGTCCGGTCGACAGGAACTCCGACAAGACGGAGTAGTCGAAACGTCCGTCGCGCATATTCCGGTATGTTTCCTGTTCGGCATCCCACTTCTGCATATTCCCGATCAGTTGTGCATGCGTTTCCAGCCAATCTGCATCGAAGGGGGAATAGGCATTGAAATCACCCATGATCATACAGTTGTCCAGTTGATTGTCCTGAATATATTTCGTCAGCATTCCGGCTTCTTTCAGGCGGAACTTCCAATCATGCGGGCTGAGATGGGTAACGATTATATCCAATCCATGAGTTTTTACGTGCAGCATACCATGCCAGAATCCTTCCACCTGCTTCCTGACAACCGTAATCGGTTCGTTGGAGGTGATGCCTACGGGATATCCTTCTTCCTTAGCGATGGCGTAATACGGATGACCGTATCGGGAAGCTAACTCTCCGAGGTCTTTTTCGGTAAATCCGACTAACTCGGTCACCGCCAGGATATCCGGTTGCTGTCCTTTCACCCAGTTGATAAAGTTTTCCCGTCGGGAAGCATCTTTCTCGAATCCATTCCATATATTATACGAGATAACCCGCATCCTTTCTTTCTCTGCGTTTTGTCCGTTGCTGATAACCGGAAAGAATAAGGTCAGCAGCAGGATGTAGATAAGATGAAGTCGTTTTGTCATAAGTCTCTGTTTTTTGTATTTGTATTATTTTGCCAGGGTGAAGGTTGCCAGTACGGCTTTGTGGTCGGTCGGCCAGATCGCAATGGGTTCGGTGATCGGATCGGAAGTTTCTTCCGTTACTCTTTCACCCCGGAGGATATCGCCTTTCGGGCCGATGATGTTGACGTTTGTGAGAGACAGGCCTTCAAATGGTGCGTACATAATGAAGTCTATACGGTCGCGCTCGTCCGCTTCCGGTGCCCAGAGCAGGTGTTTGAGCTCTACGTCCTTACAATCGGCCGGGTAAGTGAATCCCGGATACCGGACCGGGTCCGGATACATTTCGCGATACGAATCTTTGAAACCGGCTTTAGCCAACATCATGGAACAGTCCCAGGGAACGACAGCTCCGTGGTGGTCGAACATATCTTTTGTCGCTTCCGTCCAATCGAGGTGAGAAGGCTCGTTGAAATCGCCACCCAAGATAACGATACGGCCTGCTTCGCGGTCTTTTTGGGCTTCGATCAAAAATTTAGCAATGGCGTCGTCACGTACGGATGCCCGGTTCAAGGCCAGGATAGAGTCTACGTCTGTCACCGCCTCCTCTTTCTCCCAGGTATTTCCGTTATAACCGCGCACGTCATAGTAAGCGCAGTTGCGGTAATCCAGGTGGGTGGTATAAACGGCAAATTCCTGATTCCCTTTTTTCGTGACAAGGCGGTACATGCTTCCCCTGTCGTCGTTCAGAGGGAAAATTGTCGTACTGTCCGAAATCGGATAGCGACTGAGCAATCCCGAATCTTCCGTATAGAAGGAGTAATAAGTCTCCCCTCTTTCCTTCAATGCTTCCACGATCCGGTCGCAAAAGCGGGTATTGTGGTAATTACGAACTTCACTCAAAGTAACGAAATCGGCATCGCTGCGGACAATCTCATCCGCCAGTGCAGCGAAACCGCCTTTTACGACAGTCCCTTCTTGCCAGATATTGAATTGCAGGACTTTGAATGTTTCCGTTTTCTGGCAGGACGACAGCCCGAAAACCAGTATCAAGAGCAACAGGAATGCTGCTCTGAGATTTTCTTTTCTCATGTTGACAGTGTGTTTATTTGTTTAATTATATTTCTTTTCAGTTACCGATCCGGAAGGTACCGATCTTACCAGCCGGATAGAACATGAACTGGCGTTCCATCTTTCCGCGAATCGGATTGTATTCGTAGTTGATTCCTACACCCACTCTGAAGCCGCTGTCGTTTACTTTAAATTCGAACGCTCCGCCAACATTCGTGTGGTTGTAGAACGGGTTCAACATCAAGTGCGGATTGTTTTTCTCTTTGGAGTCATAGAAGGTGTATTGCCCCCATCCCCTGACTGTCATCCAGTCCGTCAGGTCGTAACTGGCCATTGCATTGAAGCCACCCATAAATTTCGGGGAAGGGTTGAAGGGCGTAAAATAGCGTCCGCCAAAAGCGCCCCCGGAGAGGGAGAAGCGCTCATGAGTCCATAACAATTCCGTGTTTATGCGAGTCAGACCGCCTACGCCCGGCCATGTATATTGTTGACCGCTCGTGATAAATGCCAAATGCTCGCTAACGGGGACAACCGATACTTCATGAAAATCGAGTGCCATCGGCGAAACCCGTCTCAGCATCGGAGTGTAGGGATTAAAAAAAGGTTGGTAGGCTGTAGATGAAATGATCATATCCATCGGACGTTCCTGGTCAAAAATCGATACGGCAGGCAAGTCGGGTATGAACTCACGTAGTTTCGCTTCGATCAGCTGCCTGTCCGAAGGCGTAAAGTTCCTGTATGCAAACTTGGGCAGGTTCAGGTCGAATACCGCCCGTTTTGGCACTGCCACTATTCTGCCTTCGCCGGTTCTGATCCAGGTCAGGTCCGATTGTGCCTGCATAGAGAATGCGCACAACAACAATATGATTAAACTTATTCCCCGCTTCATACATCAACTCTTTTAATAATGCGAAGATAAAAATAAATTTAGATATTTGTGTATAAATAATCGATATTGGTGCAACTATTCGGAAACCTGTTTCATCATACAATCAGAGAGTAGCAAGTATTTATGGACGAACAACAGTTGATCGACGGATGTAAGCGTGGCGAAACATCGGCTCGTAAAGAATTATATGAGCTGTATGCCCCTGCCATGATGAGCGTATGTGCCCGGTACGTCCGTGACAGGGAAACGGCTCGTGACTTGCTTCAGGATGGATTTGTCAAAGTATTCACCAAGATACAGACCTATTCGGCGACAGGCTCGTTTGGAGGCTGGGTTCGAAGGATCTTTGTGACGACGGCACTCGAATATCTCCGTAAATACGATGCTCTCCGGTTGAGTGCCCCGATTGATGAATACGGCGAACAGGTTGAAGACGCAGATGCATCCGTCTTGGATCGCCTTTCGGCAGATGATCTGCTGGAATGTATCTCCCGGCTGTCCAACGGCTACCGGACAGTCTTCAACCTGTATGCCATCGAAGGATATTCGCATAAGGAAATAGCCACTATGCTTCATATCCAGGAGATCACTTCCCGTTCGCAGTTTACACGGGCGCGGAAGACATTACAGGAAATGGTTCAATCATTAATAACGCAGGACAATGTCAGCAGAAACAGAACATAAAGAGCAATTAGACCTGTTCAGTTTGAAGGTGAAGCAAAAACTGAAAGATCACCGGCTGCCTGTCGACAGCGGGTGCTGGGAACAGATCGAAGCAAAGGTGTCCGAACGTCCGCGCCGTTCTTTGTGGCGGATCGGGGGCTGGG
>URZO01000002.1 GCA_900552465.1 uncultured Parabacteroides sp.
AAGATAACACACCCCTTATCCCCTCTCAAGAGGGGAAACAGATACTCCCGGCGCTATAGCCATAAGCACGAAATACACCCATAAATCATCTTTTATATTATTCATTCGTCGTATACATATAATTATAGATAGCCTGCAACTGCTGGACGCGATGTGCGGCCGCTGCCTGGCGGGCGAGGTCTTCGGAGTTGATCTCGCGGATCAGGTCGGTGACGGAGATCACGCCGTTTGCCAGTTTGACTTCGGCGGCCTTTTTGATGCTGGTGCGGAGGCGGATGATTTCGTCGTCGGCTTTCATCAGGTCGGTCATTTTCCGGATCTCGCTGTTCTGCTGCGTCAGCTGGAGGCGGGTATTAAAGAGGAATGTCTCCCGTTGCACTTCGATGACCTGCCGGCTGGTTTCTATTTTCCGGCGGTCGTTCTTCAGCGTGTACAGCTTTCCCATATTCCAGCTCAGACGGACACCGGCCACATAAAACGCACTGAAGCCATCTTCCAGCATATTCAAACCGGGACGCCCGTAACCGCCCTGCACAAAAGCGCCGATACGCGGCATCAGGCCGGCTGTCAACTGCTTGTTCTGCAATTCGAGGAAGTTGCTCCTCGCATCCAACGCCTGCAATTCGGGGCGGTTGATGATGGGAGACAGCGTCGTACTACCTGGCAGCGAAGGTTCCTCCAGGATAAACGCCTTCCCTTCCGGCCGGCCGGTCAGCGCTGCCAGCATGCTTCCGTAGGCCGAACGTGCCGCCTTCAGCTCGATCTCTTTCTGGCGGGCATTCAGCAGTTCCACTTCCATACTCTCGCGGTCGGACAGGTTGGCAACGCCGTTGTCCATCATGGCGGAGATGCGGTCGATATTGATCTGCAACTCTTTTTGGAGCAGACCGTTCTGGCGGATCAGTTCATCCTGCAGGAGGCAGCCGAAATAAAGCTGGTTGACCCGGTCGTTCAGGGTGTAGAGATCGCTCTTCAACTGTTCGCGGTCGGCAACGGCCTGCGCCTCCGTCAGCTTACGGGTGGAACGGATGGCACCGCCGTCCCAGATCGTCTGGTTCACTTCGGCAAGAACCTGGTACTGGTCTTTGCTCATCGTCGGAATCTCGAAGCCGGGGATCAGGGCCGACAGTTTATCGGCATCGAACGGCAGCTTCGTCACATCGCTTTGATACGAGGCTTTTGCATTGACCGATAGTTGCGGCAACCAACCTTTTGCGGCGTTGGACAGGTTGTATTGCTCTGTCTGCTCGATCAGTTTATACTGCCGGATCTGCGGATAGTTCGCATGTGCCCATTCATAGCACTGGCTTAACGTAACCGTTTCCTGCGCCTTTGCCCCACCCGGGATAAACGGCAGGCAAAGAAGCAGCAAAGCTGCCTGTTTCCAGTTATTCGGAATGATTCGTTTCATATTCATTTCTCCTTTCATTCGTTAGTTGTCCGGGGTTGGTCCGGGGTAAACAACCGGATCATTGCATCCGCAATAAACGCTTTCCGTTCCCGCAGGAAGACTTCAAACTTCCGGGGATCACCGTCCATGAAAACATCTGTCAACGGATTCCGTACCAGTATCGGAAAGATGACCAGACTCAACAGCGTCGACGCCGTATAGATAAGCGGCACCTTTTTCAGCAGCCCTCTTTCCATCTCGTCCGTCATCTGTTCCTGTAGCTGCAACAGCGGCTTGACGCGTTCCGGATCTTTCATGATCGTCCGGTACAAATGCTCCGGATCGCGATTGAACTCACTTACCACGAAGATCGGGAACAACGGGTTGGCCTGGATCATCGCCATATACTGATCGATGATCTTCGGCATCTTTTCCAAACAGGAAGTCGGTTCGTCCATAATCTTTTCGATATTCGGCAGCAATGCATTCATCAACTGCCCGAAAATAGCATCGAAAAGCATTTCCTTCGTTCGGAAGTAATAGTGCAGAGCCGTACGGCTGATTCCGACTTCAAGGGCTACATCGCCCATTTTGGTCGCTTCATACCCTTTTCTTACAAACACCTGTTTAGCCGCTTCTATGATCCGGCTTTCCATGTCCTGAAGTTCTTCTGTATTCATCACTATAATGTTATTAAATATTTCGTCTTACATGTCTGACACATGTGTCAAAAGTAATGCAAAAAAACAGGAGCGCAATAGTCACGCTCCTGTTTTTAATATCTTTTAGAGATTAGATAACGATTACTTCTTTATTGTACGGGCGGAAACTCCCTCGAAAGTCATTTTAACAGGATTTATGAATCCGTTCTCATCAAACGTCATCCGGTCGATACAGGTTACACGGTGGTCACGAGCCGTATCGTTAAGCGGACGGCGGTGATAAACGATGTAATAGTCTTCCGAACCCGGCACGTGCATAACGGAATGGTGCCCGGCACTGGTCGCAATCTCCGGGTCTTGCTGGAGAATCTTGGCAATGCGCTTGAACGGGCCGAAAGGAGAATCGGCTATCGCGTAGGCGACGGAATAGTCTGGTCCGCCCCAACCGCCTTCGCTCCACATAAAATAGTATTTGCCATTCTTCTTGAACATAAACGGACCTTCGACATAGTTTTCAGGCGTCACTTCCCTGTAAACAGTCCCGTCTTCAAACGGCACAAGCCCGGTAAAGTCATTGTTCAGCCGGACGACGTTACAATGTCCCCATCCGCCGTAATACATATAGTAGCTACCATCGTCATCGTGGAAAACGAACTGGTCGATCGGCTGTGCCCCGTTCACGATCTCGTTTATAAGCGGCTTACCCAGCAAATCCTTGTACGGCCCGTCCGGACGGTCGCTGACGGCAACCCCGATCCCGCCGATTTCGCCTTCATGCACATCGTTGGCGCCGAAGAAGAAATAATATTTGCCGTCTTTGCGGATAATGGACGGAGCCCACATCGCCTTCTTCGCCCACTTCACGGCAGACGAATCGAGCACGGAGGAATGTTTCGTCCAGTTCACCAGGTCTTTGGAAGAAAAACAGTCAAAAAAGGTTTGATTCTCATACACATCGCTCCAGGTCGGGAATATCCAATAGGTATCGTCGTAAATGATTCCTTCGGGATCGGCATACCAACCTTCAAACACCGGATTACCACTGGTCAACACATCATCTGCGACAGCCTGCTGTTGCTTCGGCTGTCCGCAAGCCACTAAAGCGGCTGCACATAAAAACACAAACAAACTATTTTTCTTCATATCTCATATATTAATGTTCCATATTCTTAGCCAGGCCGCCCTCGGATGTCTCCTTATAAAGGCTCGGCAGGTCATTGCCGGTCTGACGCATCACCTCTACTACCTGGTCAAAACTTACCCGGTGCTTACCATCGGAGAAGTTTGAGAAGGTATTGGCATCCAACGCACGGGCAGCTGCAAAGGCATTCCGTTCGATACAGGGAATCTGCACCAGACCGCAAACCGGGTCGCAGGTCAGTCCCAAGTGGTGTTCCAGCCCCATCTCGGCAGCATACTCGATCTGCGCAGGTGTCCCGCCGAACAACTGGCTGGCAGCCGCTGCCGCCATTGCGCAGGCAACTCCCACTTCTCCTTGGCATCCCACTTCGGCACCTGAAACAGATGCGTTCGTACGGACAACATTCCCAAACAATCCGGCCGTCGCCAACGCACGCAAGATGCGGGAATCGCGAAAGTCACGGGAGTCTTTCAGGTGATACAGGACAGCCGGCATGACTCCGCATGAACCGCAAGTCGGCGCCGTCACGATCTGCCCCCCGCAAGCATTCTCCTCGGAAACGGCCAAGGCATAAGCATAGACCATTCCACGGCTCTTGATACTGCTGCCGAAACCTTTGGCACGGATCATATAGTCGGATGCTTTCCTACGGATTCCCAAGCCACCGGGCAAGATACCCTCGGCTTCAAGCCCATTATGGACAGCCTCTTGCATCACGTTCCAAACATCAGCCAGGTAATCCCAGATCTCCGGTCCTTCGCACTGTTCGACATACTCCCAATAGGAATGGCCGGTCTTTTCGCACCAGGCTTGTATATCCCGGATCGTATGCATTTCGTAAACCTGTCCTTGCGTCAGTTCGTTATAGGTTTCGTTTGCTAACGTACCGCCTCCGATACTGTATATTGTCCAGCTATCCAGCTTTTCATCCATCTCGTTGAACGATTCGAACAACATGCCGTTCGGATGAAAAGGCAGGAACACTTTCGGTTCCCATATTATATTTGTCTTAGCCACCGGAGTCAGCACCTCGAGGATTGCAGCATCCGTCATGTGCCCTTTGCCTGTAGCCGCCAAGCTGCCATAGAGCGTGACGTTAAACCGCGTCGCACCGCCATTACGTTCCAGAAACATCCGGGCCGCCCGCATCGGCCCCATCGTATGGCTACTGGATGGCCCGTGACCGATCCGGTATATTTGCTTAATAGATTCCATCTGTTTTGTGTTTAATTTTTAGATAAAAACATTTACCATTTATACTTTTAAAAATATATTGCGCTTATAAAGCAGCCACAAAATTACATAAATAATCAATGCATTCGACGCCGCAATCAAAGGTGAATAATAATTCCCGATATATTGCTCCAATCCGTGAAAGAGGGATGTGCCTATACACCTGAAACTAATCACGTTGGCCAACATATATGCCACTATCGAATTCATACCGTACACCTTCAGCCAGGTAATATTCTTCCGGTGTCCCTTATAATCGATCCAGTAATAGAACAATCCCATCAACAGGAAACAATAACCGCTACTAACCAACACCATCGAACTTGTCCAGATCTTCTTGATGACCGGCAACTGCAATCCCCACAACCAGCCCAGTACTACCATTGCCGCACCGATGCCCAACAGCCACTGCCATTTGCGTTTCTTCTCCATCCCGCTCTTCAGGATATGTCCGGCAAAAAGACCGGTCAGCACCGTTACGCCAAAGTTCAAGCTACTCAATATCCAAGTATACCGGTAAGACTCGGCAAACACGACCTTCCCGTTCTCCATCACGGCTCCATCACGGAACCGTCCTAAAACCGTACGGTCTATCCATTCCGCTAGATTTCCGTCCGGCGTATAGTTACCACCACCGTAACCATCAACCGAAATGAACTGCATCGCTCCCCAATAGACCAACAACAAGGCTACAGCCGTCCCGATCTGTACAGACAGACGCACATGCAGGAACAGCATCGCCGCAATCAAATAGCCCATCGCAATCGCCTGCAACGTGTTCGAATAAAGATAAATGCGATCCGGATCAAGCCCCAGCAGATTTCCCTGGCACATCATACCAAAAATCCAAAGCAGGACCACCCGCTTAACGATACGCCTGTAAACCGCCCATTTGTCTGGCATCGCCTTATAACGGGACAGTGCAAACGGCATCGACACACCTGCCATAAACATGAAGAGCGGCATCACCAAATCCCACGAAGAGAATCCTTCCCACTTCACATGCGAAAATCCCCACAAAAAAGAGTTATACCACGACGCATCGATCGCACGTCCCAACGGATGCAAAATTCCCTCCAGCGCTACCAGGCAGAATAAGTCGAAGCCACGCAACACATCGAGTGACTCCAGGCGATTAGTAACAGGTTTCATAAGTATTATAATTTATAAGATTACACCTTTAAGAAGATCCGTTGACGATACAGGAAATACAAGAATCCCCAACAAACAGCTATATAGCCGATTGAGACAACCAATGGTTGGGCTGCTTCGGGCATCAGCCTTGCGATCCCGCCAAACAAAGCATCAGATGTAAAGGAGAAATTCACAAACTCCTGTACCAGATAGATCGTAATCGAGTTCGTCCCGATCACCGTAAAGAAAAGTGTCCATTTGCGGAAATTCAACACATCGACAATATAGAAAAACAACGCGAACATCCAGACCGAATAAGCTCCGACCACGCAAACAAAAGAGCTTGTCCACAGATTCTTATTGATCGGGAAGAAAAGCCCCCACAACAAACCAACCGCCAGCAACACAGCACCGGCAACGACCAGCCCGCCTACTTTCTTCTTATCCGTCAGCCCTTCCCGTTGCAGCTTGATAAATTCGCCCGTAAACATCCCCAATAAAGCCGTAGCGATAGCCGGCACAGTCGAAAGGATTCCCTCCGGATCATGCACCGTTAGATGCAAGCGTCCGGGTAACAGTATGCGGTCCACATAGCCAACCAGCGAACCTTCCATGGTAAACACACCGGCCCCATTTCCATCCGGTGCGGGAACAAAAGCGAGCAACAACCAATATCCGACCAGGATAGCCGCCGTAATCCAGACACGCGTAATCGTCCGGGTATTGACAAATATCAACGCGCCAAACATCCACGCCAAACCGATACGTCCGAGAACGCTGGCATAGCGCTGGTGCTCAAAATCAAAATTCAACAACCCATTATAGATAAAGCCGAACAGAACCAATGTCAGTCCCCGGCGAACGATCTTCTTATAAATATCGGCATCCGTCTTTCCCTGTCCCCGCTGTTTCTCCAACGAAAACGGGAACGAGATACCGGCAATAAACAAAAACAACGGAAATATCGTGTCATGGTGTGTCAGCCCGTCCCACTTCACATGGTGCATCTGGCCGGCAATCGCCTGAAAAAAAGGATTCGGAAACAACGTTGCCAACGCAACAAAAAGGGAAGCCCCTCCCATAATAAAGAACATGTCAAACCCTCTCAGGGCATCCAGCGACAGCAATCGCCGGGATTGTTTTTGTTTTTCCATATATTTGTAATTTGTCTTTTGAGTTGACCTTATCGATTGAAGATACAAATATAGGTCTTTTTCCTGCATAAGCAAGATTAAATCAATTTTAGAACGCAACATTCTAAACTTAAAAATCAATATCCAAAAGATATACCGTTTGCTTTTAAATCACTAATTACTAAATTCGTCAAAATCGCACTACCACTTTCCTGTAAATGAATTTGATCTGCAAAAAGATCATCATTTTCAAATTCAACTCTATTCGTATAATTCAAATATAGATAGTGATGAGCTTTAACAATACTATCACAAATCATATAATGATGATTAGCATTAGCCATATCTACATCTGTTGAAACATAACCTTTACGATATGGAGGTTGAATAAAAATAAATTGGACTTTCTTTTCTTCTAAATAAGAGCAAAATGAGGCCAAACATTCATATTGATATTTTGTATTCTTTTTAGGGAAAGAGAATTTTTCATTCCATCTACCGGGTTCTATTTTTTCTTTTGGAACATTTAATTTAACCCCTCCTTTAATATCAAAATTCAATGATGTAATAAGAGTACTGTCTTTTGTCCTTACATTTTCAAGAGTAACTCTTATTGGATCTTTTTTTAAGTTTAAATATAAGTATCCCATCTTCTTATTTAACAACACATCCAAGTCCTCATAAGTAGGTAGTTCATAATTATGATTTTCACCATCATCACTAAAATCAGGAAACGAAGAAACAAGAATAAAAGTAGTTGGTACATAATTTTCAATATAAAATTTACTTAAGTAAAATGTTGTTTCTATAGATTGCCCCCAAGATGATATATTAAAAAAATCATTTCCTACATATTGCACCAATGTCTCAGAATGTAAATTATTCAATGTCATAGATGAACCAACAGCAATAGTTGAAATTCTTTTTTCAAAATTTCGGGTATACAAATAAAACAATTTCTTATCCAACGAGTAAGAGCTACTAATAGTCGGAGGGATACTAAATAATACAAAAAAGCAAGTTTGCACTAAAACATACACCACAGATACAAGTGACACATTTAATAAAAATCTTTTCATAACATTAAAATTGGAAGTAAATAAACTGAGAATGATTTTCCGAATACAGATGTATTAAAAAGCACAATACTAAATAAATAGACCATCTTAATACAATATTATTATATAATACAATTTGTAATCCAAATTGCTTATTTCGATGAATCCATTCTATAATAATTAGTATACTCATAAAAAGTAAAGTGATTGCAGCTTGTATTTGTGTAATCCCAATACCAGGCATTTTCGGCACCGTCAACAGCGACCTGTCACACATCCCCCGCAAATACCCAAACGTCTGTGTTATAGTCTCTGCACGGAAGAAAACCCAGCCAATGACAACCAATAAAAAAGTCGTTCCCATTTGAAGCACCTCCTTAAAAGAAGGCAACAGTTTACCTTCAGCCACTGTATTCCGGTATTTACGGTTCTTACCTGATAAGAACAACGGAAGAAATAAAAATGCATGATAGGCACCCCAAGCTATAAACGTCCAGTTCGCCCCATGCCAGAAACCACTAACCAGAAAGATTATCATCGTATTGCGAAAACCCTTCCATTTACCGACACGACTTCCGCCCAACGGAATGTAGATATAATCACGAAACCAGGTTGTCAACGAGATATGCCATCTACGCCAAAACTCGGCTATATCTCTTGAGAAGTAAGGATAATTAAAGTTTTGCATCAGATTAATGCCAAACAACCGGGCACATCCGATCGCGATATCCGAATAACCGGAAAAATCGCCATAGATCTGTATCGTGAAGAAAAGAGCTCCCATAAACAAAGCGCTCCCACTCATTGTCTGATAATTCTCGAATATACCGTTGGCAAACAAAGCACAGTTGTCTGCAACCACCATCTTCTTAAAGAATCCCCAAAGCATCTGGCGCATTCCATCGACCGCCTTATCGTAATCAAACCGGCGGGGCTGGGAGAATTGAGGCAACAAATTGGTAGCCCTCTCAATCGGACCGGCTACTAACTGAGGAAAGAAGCTGATAAATGCAAAAAAGGCTACCGGATCATGCGTCGCTTTTATCTTATGCTGATATACATCTATTGTATAGCTCAATGCCTGAAAAGTATAAAAACTGATCCCCACAGGCAAAAGAATATTCAATGTAACGAAATCCAATTGCAAACCAAAAGCCTGGAACAACGTAGCCAGATTCTCAGAAAAGAAATTAAAGTACTTAAAAAGACATAGAATTAAGAGATTCAGTGTGATATTACTTGCACTGATCCACTTCTGTCTCTTACGATCTCCTTCATAGCGCTCCAGGTAAAGGCCACTTAAATAGCTACAGAATGAAGTAAGTGCTATCAATAATAAAAAACGCCAGTCCCACCATCCATAAAAAAGATAGCTAACAGCTATAATAAACAGATTTTGCCACTTCAACGGCTTAAAAACGAACCAATACCCCAGAAAAACCAATGGGAGAAAGACAAGAAATTCAATTGAGTTAAACAGCATAAAAGTTAGATCATACCCTTATCCCAATTCCCCGACAGATAAGATTTCCATTAATTGGATAAAAAAAGCGTGGGAACTGTTTAATATTTTATCTGTCATAGAGGTATCGCCAAACACCCACGGAACAAATAAACAACAGCCCCACGCCGATATGATATAACAACTATCTGCATAGAAGTTTATATACCACAGGCGTGAGCGTTTTCTGTTGTTATTACACTTGTTCCGTTTTGAAAATTGGCGATTTTCTATGACAAGGATAATATCTTAAAACGCTCTTTTAAAAATATGTCCTTCTGTAAAGATCTATCTCTTTAGACTTACAGAATTGGCCGCAAAGATAACGAAAAATCATGACCTCCATCAAATATGACTAATTTAATTAGTCAATAATTTTCAAGACATACAATGATTTTCGACTATCTATTAAGGTTTTTCGTCACTTAAGACTGGATTTTTCGAGGCAGATATCTTAAAATACACTAAAAAGTTTCACCTATTTCTCAAGGGTGAAACTAAAGTTTCTCCGGCATGGAACTAAAGTTTCACCTTAAAGGAACAAAAGTTTCATTAGGGAGAAACTTTTTATCTATCCCAGTTATATTCTTCTTCATATCTGTCGAACGTCGGTTCCCTCTCTATGCCGAAGCGCTGGAACAAGCTGCCGACATATTGCTGGTCTTCGGGTGTAAAACAGCGCTCCATGCGTTTCAAGCGGTAAAAGTAGGTCTTTCCATAATGTTCCCTCATAACAGCCCTCACTTCCTTTGCTTTCCGGTATGGAAGATCGTCCAGCAAATGGCTCATGCCATAGGCATATTTCAACTTCTGGCTGCTCATAAAACCCGGACAATCGCCATCGGGAACAGTCTGCGCAGGGTTAATAACCCTGACAGACCAACATTCTTTCGGGATATAAGAGGTGATTTGATAACGCAGACAGTTGCCGGAATGTTTACAACCGCTATTAAAGCAATGTGCAAAATCATGTGGGACTTGAGAATAATCGAACTTTTCTAACATAGTATTATCTTTATTTGAATTTATACAAAAATAAGCATAAAACGAGGCGAAAGCAAACTTTTAACAACAGATTGAGGATTATCTGAATAATTTCGTATGTTTGCACCCATAACATAAACAGTAAAGACTTATGACAGCAATCATTCTAATAGCGGTTATCGTGATCTTAGGAATCTGGATCGCTTCTTTGTATAACTCGTTAGTGAAACTCCGGAACAATCGTGAAAATGCATTTGCCGATATCGACGTGCAGCTTAAACAGCGCCATGACCTGATCCCTCAGTTGGTCGAGACGGTCAAAGGTTATGCCGCACACGAGAAAGAGACTCTCGAGCGCGTGATCAATGCCCGTAACGGAGCAATCGGCGCCAAGACGATCGACGACAAGATCGTGGCTGAAAATGCGCTGTCTTCCGCACTTGCCGGATTGAAGATCACACTCGAAGCCTATCCGGACCTGAAGGCTAACCAGAACTTCCTTCAGTTGCAGGAAGAAATCTCCGATCTGGAAAACAAACTGGCAGCCGTACGCCGCTATTTCAATTCGGCGACGAAAGAACTGAATAACGCAGTCGAGACATTCCCGTCGAACCTGATCGCCGGTATGTTCGGTTTCAAGAAAGAAATCATGTTCGACTTGGGCGAACAACGCGCAACACTCGAGGAAGCACCAAAAATCAAATTCTAAGGATGCAATACGTAGGTATACAAACCCAGCAGAGCAGGAACAACTTACGTTCCCTGCTCCTGCTTTGTCTTTTCCCGGTACTGGTATGCGTGCTGACATTTATGTTTTGCTACCTGTTCGTGATGCTTTCCGAGGTAAGTAACCGGCCGGATATCACACCGGTGCAACTGGCAACAGGAATGTTCGTGCAGATCGCCCCTTATGTTTTGGGTGGCGTGCTGCTCTGGTTCGTCATTGCCTACTTTGCGAATACCAGCATTATCAATTCGGCAACCGGTTCGCAACCGATGTCTCGAAAAGAGAACAAACGGGTGTATAACCTCGTTGAGAATCTTTGCATGAGCCAGGGAATGAAGATGCCGCAGATCAATATCATCAACGACGACTCCCTCAACGCTTTTGCCAGCGGGATTAATGAACGCACCTACACGATCAGCCTTTCACGAGGGATTATCGAGAAACTCGACGACCAGGAACTGGAAGCCGTCATTGCCCACGAACTGTCGCATATCCGCAATCACGACGTACGCCTGCTTATTATCTCCATCGTCTTTGTCGGTATCTTCGCTATGCTGGCGCAGGTAGCCATGCGCTCGGCCTATTATTCTTCCATAGGAAGGAAAAGAGATGATAAAAACGGGGCGGCACTCCTTATGATCCTGATTCTTTTTGTAGCCGCCATCGGTTACTTCTTTTCAATGCTGATGCGCTTCGCCATCTCCCGTAAACGGGAATACCTGGCCGACGCAGGCTCGGCCGAGATGACTAAAAACCCGCTCGCCCTGGCCAGTGCACTCCGCAAAATATCGGCAGACCCGGATATCGAAGCTGTCCACCGCGAAGACGTAGCCCAGCTTTTTATCCAGCATCCGGGTAAACAGGCCAAAAGCGCATTAAGCGGATTGAGCGGCCTTTTCGCCACCCATCCACCGATCGAAAAGCGGATACAGGTGCTCGAACAATTCTAAATTTAACGGAGATTTAATCCAAAGAATCATTCCAATCCCGGCATTAATTTAATATCTTTGATGCCGGATAAAAATTAAGAGTTGGAAATGATACAAAAAGAATTGATTGGCGATCTTAAGCTGAAATGGGATCGCATACAGCAGGCGATGCAAAAGATGAACGCTGACGGATGCCTGCTCACCGTAGATGTAAACCTGTATTATACAACCGGACGTATCTATAGCGGATACTTCTACCTCCCGGCAGAAGGCGCTCCCTGGTTCTTCGTGAAACGCCCGAACGGTCTGGGCGGCGACCAGGTGGAATATATCCGCAAACCGGAACAAATGGCTGAACTGTTTGCCGCTCACGGCCTGAAGATGCCGGAGATGCTCCTGCTCGAAGCAGACGAGCTGACCTACAATGACTATATGCGCCTGCAAGCGATCTTTAACCCGAAAGAGACGGCAAACGCCACTGCACTGATGCGTAATCTGCGCCAGATAAAGACACCGCACGAGATCGAAATGTTCCGTATCTCTGCCCGGCAACACGCCAAGACATACGCCGAAATCCCCGAATGTTTCCGTTCGGGAATGACAGACCTCGAGTTCCAGTACGAGATAGAAAAACGAATGCGCAAGAACGGCTCCATTGGTATATTCCGCGCCTTCGGTGCCAATATGGACATCTTTATGGGAAGCATTCTGGCGGGAGATAACGCCGAAAGCCCCTCTCCTTTCGACTTCGCCTTGGGCGGCGGCGGAATGGATGCGTCCTGCCCGCTGGGTGCAAACGGAACGGTTCTGAAAGACGGAACAGCCATTATGGTGGATATGGCTGGAAACTATACGGCTTACATGACGGATATGACACGTGTCTTCTCCGTCGGCCGCCTGACCGACCTGGCTTACCGGGCACACCAGACAGCCTTGCTCATCCAGAGCGAGATCGAGAATATCGCCCGTCCGGGAACACCTTGTGCCGAACTTTATAACATAGCTGCCAAGATTACCGAAAACGAAGGCCTCGGCGCCTATTTTATGGGAACCCGGCAGCAAGCGAAGTTCGTAGGCCACGGCATCGGAATCCAGATAAACGAACTTCCGGTCCTGACGCCCCGTTCGAAAGAACTGCTCGAACCGAATATGGTATTCGCGCTCGAACCGAAGTACGTGATACCGAGTGTCGGCGCGGTCGGTATCGAAAACAGTTTCCTGGTTACGGAAACCGGACTGGAAAAGATTACGCAGTTTAAAGAGGATATCATACAACTATAAAATCGCAAGAACATGAAAAGAACAATTACACTTCTCCTGCTGCTGGCCGTCATCTTCATGCCGGCAAAAGCCCAGGATGTAGAAAACGTAAAACCGGTAAAGAATGTCATTCTGCTGATACCGGACGGAACATCGCTGGCGACTGTCTCTATGGCACGCTGGCTGCAATGGTACAGCAACCCCGACAAGCCGAAACTGAACATCGACCCGTATCTGTGCGGCACGGTCCGCACGCATTCATCCAATGCTCCGATCGGCGACTCCGCTCCTACAACGTCCTGCTACATGACCGGACAGCCGAGCCGCACAGGCTATGTCTCCACTTATCCGGAAAACGACGGAGATAACGATATCTACCCGACCGACCCGGCACGCGCTTTCCAGCCGCTGACAACTGTCCTCGAGGCAGCCAAGATGCTCCAGGGCAGATCGACCGGTCTGGTTTTCACCTGCGAATTTCCTCATGCAACGCCGGCCGACTGTTCCGCTCACAGTTACAATCGCGGCAAATATGAATGGATCGCTCCGCAGATGGCTCACAACGACCTGAATGTCGTGATCGGCGGCGGTGTTTCCCTGCTCCCCGAAGAGAGCGAAGCTTATCTGAAAGGGAACGGCTACGGCGTCTTCAAAAACGACATCAACGGTATGCGCAGTTATAAAGGCAATAATATGTGGGCTTTATTCGGCGACAAAGAAATGGCCTACGACATCGACCGCAACCCGGCCGAACAGCCTTCTCTCGAAGAGATGACACGCAAAGCGATTGAAAAGCTATCACAAAACCCGAACGGTTTCTTCCTGATGGTAGAAGGCAGCAAAGTGGACTGGGCCGCACACGCCAACGATCCGGTCGGTATGGCAACCGATTTCCTGGCTTACGACCGTGCTTGCGGTGCCGCTTTGGAATTTGCCCGCCAGAATGGTGAAACAGCCGTCATCATGGTTCCGGACCACGGCAACAGCGGTATCAGCATCGGCCGTCGCGACTGTACAGGCTATGACAAACTATCGAAAGACCAGTTGTTCCACCAGTTCTCTCTTTATAAGCTGACAGCCGAAGGATTTGCAAAAAAAGTAAACAGTTTGCCAAATTCTGAAGTACAGAATATCTTCCGCGAATATGCCGGTTTTGAACTGACACCCGAAGAGTTGGATGCCTTAAACCACTGCAAAGACTACAAGAACAGCCCGATTCCGGAAAGTGAACGTTCGACAGATGGTAAAGGTTCTCTTTACAGCGGTTCTCTGACATCCTTTATGTCCAAACTGCTGACATCCAAAACATGCTTTGGATTTACAACAGGCGGCCATACCGGAGAAGAAGTGTTCCTGGCTGCTTATCATCCGGATCGCGGCAGCCTGCCGATCGGGATGCACACCAACATCGAGTTGAACCATTATCTTTGTGCATTGTTCGGCATGACACACAATACGCTGGAAGATCTGACTGCCCAAAACTTCGTTCCTCACACAGAGGTCTTCAAAGATTTCAAATGCGAAATTATCCCGGCAAAAGACGAAAAAGGTTCCCCCTCGTTGGTGGTAAAGAACAAGAAGAAGCAGGTCAATATTACTCCGTTCAGCAACATCGTGACGCTCGGCAAAAAAGGCCAGGAAGAAGTTCGCCTGAACTCCGTTATCGTATATGTTGATAAAAACAATACATTCTACCTGCCGGCTAAATTAGTCGAATATCTCCAATAAATTTAGAGGACGCAGATTACACAGACGGGCGCAGAATAACGCAGATAATATTTGTTATAAAAATAAGTCTGCGTCACTCTGCGCCCGTCTGCGTACTCTGCGTCCCCTGATAACTGTTCAATTTTCCTCCGAATTTCTATAATTCAACGGAGACATACCCAAATGAGCTTTTACATATTTCCCCAGAAAGGATATATTGGAAAAATTGAATTCTTCCGCTATTTCCTTGATTGACTTCTCCGAATGCTTTAACTGATATTTTATAAGCTCTATAGTATGTTCGTTGATCAAATCCAGCGGTCCTCTTCCACACACCTGCTTGACCACTTTCGACAGATATTTAGGCGTATAAAAGAGCTCATTCGCATAATATTGCACAGAACGGTGAGATCCGTTGTCCATTGATAGTTTCTCCATAAACCTCTTAAAAATATAATCTGCCTGCTTCATCCCGTCCTTTAATTTCTTTGCCTCTTCCGGATGATCAACACTCATTTTCAGATCGGCTATCATCTCACAAAAAAGAGCGGAAAACAGATATTGCATGATCTCTTTACCATAATACAATTGGGGCGCTTGATTTATCTTCTCTATAATTAAATCCGTATATAATTTGAAAACGAAATTATCACTTTCCTCTACATATTTAACAGGATTATTATATACATAGGAAATAGTATTCCATGTTTCTTTGTCCATTTTTACTGTCCTTTGAAGAAAGCGTGTTGAGAACCCCATAATACTTATTTTATGCTTGGGAGTGATCAGTGTATGACCTAAAACAGCAGTGGGTAAACAGAGCATCATGTGATTAGCCTCAAGCATATAAGTCTTAGTATTCATTTCTAACTGCACACATCCTTCAATACAAAATATGACAAGGAAGCAATTCAATCTCACCGTATCATTACTGTTGGGAAGATCTTCCAAACTATTTATCACAACGAAGTCATCATCCACATAATCAATAATATGACTATTGGCCTTAAAATCGTCAATACTGATTGTCTTAATTGTTCCTTTTTTCATACTTATATTATTTATGATGACAAAGATGTGAAATATGATCATAACAGAAGTGTTTTATTCTTCGCCATTTATATCCTATTTTACCCCTAAAATAGGAAATTATATAACATCAAACAATAAATCACGAAAATAGAACACCTTTAGCGAAAAATAAATAATAGTCACTGTTCTGTTTTCACCTACCTTCGCCTCATCATTTAAACAGTAAAAAAATGGCAAAAGTAAGTGAGAAATGGGTACGACTGATAGGGATTATCGGTTGTGTATTATGTTTTACATCCTGCAAACAAACACCGGATGTACAGATGAACGCTAATTATGCAATTATGAAAGTAACTCCTACTGATAAGGAACTTTCGACTGCCTATTCGGCGACAATTCGCGGGCGCCAGGACATTGACATTTATCCGCAAGTATCTGGAATTATTGAAAAACTTTGCGTATCGGAAGGGCAGAAAGTCCGCCGGGGACAAGTACTTTTCATCATCGATCAGGTCCCTTACAAAGCGGCATTAAAGACAGCTATCGCAAATGTGGAAGCAGCAAAAGCCGGACTGGCTACGGCTGAACTGACTTACAACAGTGCGAAAGAGCTATATGCTCAAAAAGTCGTTTCGGAATTCAATCTGAAAACAAATCAGAACACCTACCTGACAGCCAAAGCACAGTTATCACAGGCTGAAGCACAGGAAATCAATGCTCGTAACAACTTGTCCTACACAGAGGTAAAAAGCCCGAGTGACGGAGTTATCGGCATGCTCCCTTACCGTGTCGGTGCATTGGTCAGCCCTTCCATACCCCAACCGCTGACAACTGTTTCCGATAATTCGGAAATGTACGTCTATTTTTCAATGACGGAAAATCAGCTATTAGGTATGACCCGGCAGTACGGGACTATGGACGAAGCATTAGCTAATATGCCGGAAGTGGAACTCCAGCTCAACGACAAATCCATATATGATATAAAAGGAAAAATAGAATCGATCAGCGGAGTAATCGACCGGCAGACAGGAACAGTCGGTGTCCGCGCCGTATTCCCTAACGAATCACGCCTGCTTCATAGCGGAGCATCGGGGAATGTGATTATCCCGAATACCTATAAAAACTGTATTGTTATCCCACAGGGAGCAACCGTACAGCTACAGGATAAAACAATTGTGTATAAAGTAGTGGACGGTAAAGCCGTTTCCACCTTGATAACGGTCGCCGAAGTGAATAACGGTCGCGAATACGTCGTGCTTGACGGGTTGAAAGCAGGTGATGAAATAGTATCGGAAGGTGCCGGTCTATTACGTGAAGGTACACAAGTTAAATAAATGATCGAATATGAAAGGAAATATATTTATAAAACGGCCGGTTATGGCTATATCCATTTCCGTGCTGATTTTGATTATCGGACTAATCTCGCTCTTTACCTTACCGGTAGAGCAATATCCGGACATCGCACCTCCTACGGTATACGTAACTGCCAATTATACAGGTGCAGATGCCGAGGCTGTGATGAACAGTGTAATCATGCCACTGGAAGAAAGTATCAATGGTGTGGAAAACATGATGTACATTACTTCTACGGCAAGTAATGCAGGTTCGGCTGTTATCCAGGTGTACTTCAAACAGGGAACAGACCCGGATATGGCTGCGGTCAACGTGCAGAATCGCGTATCGAAGGCTCAGGGCTTGTTGCCGGCCGAAGTAACGAGAATCGGCGTGGCTACACAGAAACGCCAGACCAGTTTCCTGCAGATTAATACACTCGCCTGCACAGACGGGCGATACGATGAGACATTCCTCGCCAACTATCTGGACATTAACGTCATCCCGGAGATTAAGCGTATCGAAGGTGTGGGTGACGTGATGGAGTTGGGTAATACATACAGTATGCGTATCTGGCTGAAACCGGAGCTAATGGCGCAATACGGACTGGTCCCGTCGGATGTAACAGCGGTATTGGGCGAACAGAACATTGAAGCGCCTACCGGTTCGCTGGGTGAGAACTCGAAAAATGTCTTCCAGTTTACGATGAAATATCGTGGAAGATTAAAAAGCGTGGAAGAATTCAAGAATACAGTCATTCGGTCAAGCGCAGACGGTTCCGTCCTGAAACTGCAGGACATTGCCGATGTGGAACTGGGTGCTCTGTCCTATGCATTCCATGGAGAGATGGACAGCAAACCGGCCGTAACATTCATCGCTTTCCAGGTGGCAGGAGCCAATGCAACTACCGTCAATGAAAAGATAACGAATCTGCTGGACGAGATGTCTGAAAAGTTGCCGGAAGGAACTGAGTTTGTCACACTGATGAGTTCGAACGACTTCCTGTTCGCATCCATCCACAATGTGGTCGAGACCCTGTTTATTGCCATTATTCTTGTAATTTTGGTCGTCTACTTCTTCCTGCAAGATTTCAAGAGTACACTGATACCGTCCATTTCCATCATTGTTTCGCTGGTCGGCACATTTGCCTGCCTGATGGCTGCCGGTTTCAGTATCAACATTCTGACGATGTTCGCCCTGGTACTGGCTATCGGTACGGTGGTGGATGACGCCATCGTCGTGGTGGAAGCCGTGCAGGCGAAATTCGATGCCGGCTATAAATCACCTTATCAGGCCACCAAAGATGCAATGAGCGATGTGACTATGGCCGTTATCTCCTGTACCTGTGTGTTCATGGCGGTATTCGTACCTGTTACCTTTATGGGCGGTACTTCCGGTATCTTCTATACGCAGTTCGGCGTAACGATGGCTACAGCCGTAGGATTGTCCTGTATTTGCGCCTTGACACTCTGTCCGGCCTTATGCGCCCTGTTGATGAAACCTTCGGATGGGACAAAGAGTGAGAAAAGCATCAACGGACGGGTGCGTGCAGCATACAATGCGTCGTTCAACGCCATGTTGGGCAAATATAAGAAAGGTGTGCTCTTCTTTATCCACCATCGTTGGATGGTATGGACAGCATTGGTTGCTACGATCGTATTGCTCGCCTATTTCATGAACACTACTAAAACGGGACTTGTACCCCAGGAAGACCAGGGCGTTATGATGATTAACGTAAGCGTTTCACCCGGTAGCACACTGGAGGAAACAACCAAAGTGATGAACAAGGTGGAAGGTATTATCAAAGAGACACCCGAAGTGGAACATTATGCAAAAATCACCGGATACGGACTGATTGCAGGACAGGGAACTTCGTATGGTACGATCATCATCCGTCTGAAAAACTGGGACGACCGGAAAGGTAGCGAACATACAGCCAATGCAGTGATGTCACGCCTTAACGCGCAGTTCCACGGGATTAAGGAAGCACAAATCTTCTGTTTCCAACCGGGTATGATTCCGGGGTACGGTATGGGTAACTCCATCGAGCTGAACCTTCAGGATAAGACCGGTGGCGATATGGAGGTTTTCTACGGGAACGCAATGAAGTTCCTGGGCGCCCTGAACCAGCGTCCGGAGGTTGAAATGGCTTACACCTCATACGCTATGAATTTCCCGCAGGTTACAGTGGATGTGGATGCAGCCAAATGTAAACGTGCAGGCATTTCGCCGGCAACGGTACTCGATGCCTTGGGCAGCTATTGCGGCGGTGCGTATATCTCCAACTATAACCAGTTTGGTAAAGTCTACCGCGTGATGATGCAAGCCTCTCCTGAATACCGCCTGGATGAGCATTCGTTAAACAATATGTTCGTCAGGAACGGGGCGGAAATGGCACCGATCAGCCAATTCGTCACCCTGAAAAAAGTTCAGGGAGCAGAAGTGGCCAACCGTTTCAATCTGTACAGTTGTATCACTGCCAATGTCAACCCGGCTGACGGATATTCCTCCGGTGAAGTACAAAATGCAATTAAAGAAGTTGCCGAACAGGTCCTTCCGACCGGATACGGTTACGAATACGGCGGTATGGCACGTGAAGAAGCCGGAAACAGCGGATTGAAGACACTCTTCATTTATGCTGTCTGTATCGTGCTCATATTCCTGATCCTTTCCTGTTTGTATGAAAGTTTCCTGGTACCGTTCGCCGTCATCTTCTCGGTGCCGTTCGGACTGATGGGTAGCTTCCTGTTCGCCAAAATATTCGGACTGGAAAACAATATTTACCTGCAAACAGGTGTGATCATGTTGATCGGACTTCTATCGAAGACAGCGATCCTGATTACAGAATTTGCAATCGAACGCCGTCGTAAAGGAATGGGCATCGTCGAATCAGCCTACTCGGCCGCACAGGCTCGTTTCAGACCGATCCTGATGACCGTGCTCACGATGATCTTCGGTATGCTTCCGTTGATGTTCTCCACAGGTGCAGGTGCCAATGGTAACAGTTCTTTAGGAACAGGTGTTGTCGGCGGTATGGCTATTGGAACACTGGCCTTACTGTTTGTAGTACCGGTATTCTACATCATTTTCGAGTTCTTGCAGGAAAAGATCCGTAAACCGATGACAGAAGAAGCCGATGTGCAAGTTGCCTTGGAAAAGGAAAAAAGCCTGACCGAACGCGGTGAATTTAACAAAGAAAATAATAGTGAAATATGAAAAAGATAATCCTGTTAACAACCGCAACTGTTCTACTGAGCAGTTGCGGGATATACAATAAATATCAACCGGCCACTACCGCTCCCGACAATTTGTACGGCGAAGAGGTAGCAGTAGACGATACGGTTAGTCTCGGCAATATGGACTGGCGGGAGCTCTTTACAGACCCGCAACTGCAAACCCTCATTGAACAGGGATTACAAAACAATACCGACCTGCAATCGGCACATCTGCGCATTGATGAAGCTGAAGCTGCTTTAATGTCGGCCAAGCTCGCGTTCTTGCCCTCATTCGCTTTAGCCCCTCAGGGAATGGTAAGCAGCTTTGATGGTCATAAGGCGACTCAAACCTATTCATTGCCAGTCACTGCCAGTTGGGAACTGGATATCTTCGGCCGTCTGCGTAATGCCAAGCAACAGGCTAAAGCCTTGTATGCACAAAGCAAGGATTACCAACAGGCCGTCAGGACACAGTTGATCGCCGGAATAGCCAACACCTATTATACGTTGCTAATGCTGGACGAACAACTGATCATCTCGCAACAAACGGCAGAAGCCTGGAAAGAGACCGTTGCCTCTACCCGTGCACTGATGAATGCAGGCTTGGCTAACGAGGCTGCGACCTCCCAAATGGAAGCGGTTTATTACAACGTACAGACTTCCATCCTGGACCTGAAAGAACAGATTAACAAGGTGGAAAACGGGCTTGCATTACTGCTCGCCGAAACTCCCCGCTCCTACGAGCGTGGCAAACTGGAAGGACAGCAATTCCCCGACGACCTGGCTGTCGGCGTCCCGATACAGATGCTTGCCAATCGCCCTGATGTCCGCGCAGCTGAACGCTCATTAGAACAGGCTTTTTACGGAACCAATCAGGCACGCTCTGCTTTCTACCCGTCTATTGTATTGAGCGGAAGCGCCGGCTGGACAAACTCGGCAGGAAGCATGATTGTCAACCCGGGAAAGTTCCTGGCCTCGGCTGTCGGATCACTTACACAACCACTGTTTAATAAAGGACAAATTATGGCACAATACCGTATAGCCAAAGCACAGCAGGAAGAAACCAGCCTGGCTTTCCAGCAGACACTTCTGAATGCCGGCAGCGAAGTAAACGATGCTCTGGTCGCCTGCCAGACAAGCAGGGAGAAAACAATCTTGTTCGACAAACAGATCCTTTCCCTTCAAAAGGCATTGGAAAGTACTTCCCTGCTGATGGAGCATGGAACAACAACGTACCTGGAGGTCTTGACCGCCCGACAATCATTGCTCAGTGCACAATTGTCACAAACGGCAAACCGCTTTGCTGAGATACAGAGTGTCATAAACCTCTACCAGGCATTGGGCGGAGGCAGAGAATAAGTCAAAATCAAGTCACATTTAGCCAAACTATATATACAACCTGTTTCTATTCAGGATCTACCTCGAAAGGCATTCATGACCTTAATGAGGTAGATCCTTTTTTTATATTCGAAAAATTTGCAAGAATTGTTTTTTATCCAATTCTTTTCTTATATATTTGCCAACCCGAACCGTTAGCTCAGCTGGTTTAGAGCGCTGCCTTGACAGGGCAGAGGTCGCCGGTTCGAATCCGGCACGGTTCACTTCATCCCGCTAGTTTTCACCTCATATTTTTTAGTAAATACAAGAAATTCAAATCTTAGTAAAAGTAAATCTGCGGTATGATGTGAATTTGAAGTTATAGTAATGGTTTTGTCAAATCATCGGTATGATTTGACAAAACCATTACTATAAGCCTATCAGACGGTTTGCCCGACAGACTTGGATACAGGTACTACACGGATATACGATTATCATACAACAATGTAAAAGGAACAGATTTCTTAACCGGGTATTATCTATACCAATAACAGACAATATAAGAAATTAATCCAACACATCAAGCCTAACATTTACTGCTTAAATAAAGGATAATACGATTTAATATACTACACATAACAAACGAACATAATCTTTGAGTTATTTAGCTTGCAAATTTTATACTATCATAATCAAAAAGTTGAATATACTGTTCACAACCAAGAATTTTAACCACAAAAATATTAAGATCAAGCCTTAAACATTAATCTTCTAAAAAGAATTAGCTTTTTTGATCGTATTCTTCTATTTTTGTATTCAATTAAGCATTAAGACACAGAACATAACCGTTTTTTTCAACATTCAAAAAGTTAGGAATATGAATGGAACACAATTTCAACAAAAATTATTAGGCTTACAAGAAAACATGATGAATTTTGCACTCATGCTCACCGCGAACCGGGAAGAAGCCTTGGATTTACTGCAGGACACAACGCTGAAAGTTTTAAACAATCAGGAGAAATTCGTTGACAACGTTAATTTCAAAGGATGGGTTTTAACTGTCATGCGTAATCTTTTTATTAACAACTATCATAAGGTAGTACGTATCCAGACATTTGTTGATTCAAGCGTAGATTTATATAATTTGGATATTGTCAATGAATCCGGATTTGACTCGCCGGATAAAGCCTACCAAATTAAGGAGATTACAAAAGCGATCAACGAATTAAATGAAGATTATAAAATTTGTTTCTCTATGTTTTTGAGCGGCTATAAATACAACGAAATTGCAGAAAAGCTAAATGTACCATTAGGGACAGTGAAAAGCCGTATTTTCTTTGCACGCCAAGAGTTGCAAAAAGCATTAAGGGATTTCCACTAATCTCAACCACATTCTTAAACTATAAAAACGGTCACAGAGTATTTTTCTGTGACCGTTTTTATTAACTCAAGAGCTATACCAGGAATACCTGTTCCTCTGAAAAAGCAAAGAGGGGAGATGAAAATCTCCCCTCATTTTGTGATCTCATAATAAATCAGATTCAAGTGAGTACCTAAAAAGGTGCGAGTATGCAAGAGGTTATCTGATTACTGAAGGTACTCCTTTTTTCAAGTCAGGCAACGGTTCTGAGATATACGGATTATTCAACATAAAGAATTACTGCACGATTCCATTCTGGTTTATCGAATGGAGGTTCACGGTCCCCTACCCATTCCACTACCACACGATCGCGGCTGATGTTATATTCGTCAATCAAAATTCGGGCTACATTCTGAGCTCTTTCAGCAGACAACTTTTCGTTGATTTTAGCTGTTCCGGTCTTCCTATCCGTATAACCGATAACTTTCACTTTCAACTGTGGATTATCCTTCAGATATTGAGCAATGTTATAAATGTTCACTCCTTGATAAGGATCGACTTTTGTCTGATTTATCTTAAACAGTACTACGTTATTGATCAATGGATTGGTTTCCACAATCTTTTCAGTAATAACTTCTGTTGGTGGACATTCCGGACAACTTACCGGACGCTGTGCCAGAATCTGATTTTGCTCATACAATTCATTGATCTTGCTATTTAAGGCATCGATCTCAAGCGGATTCCTTAACTCTGCTTCCGAAAAAGTAGCATCTTTTCCGAGATTAAAGACCAAACCGGCAGAAGCCGTACCTAATATATCATAATTACCGCTGGTTTTTACTTGGTTGAATTCGCTTTTCAATGCCGTTGCAGCAAATTCAATCGACAAAGTAACCCGGTTTGACAATCTGAAATTATTGATAAGACCGGCATTCAGTGTCATACTGTTATCACGAATATGTCCCATTGCATATTCCGGTTGATTCTTATAGTCCCAGCCGAAAGCCCATCCGAATCCAACGTAAGGAACCAGCTGATAAACACGATCAGAACTATATTTCATGAAGTAATCAGTAATACTCCACATTAAGTTTGCCTGGAAGCTGGCATATCGGTTACGCGACATAATAGTTGCGTTATCATTGAATGTATGCAGGTTTGTCAGACCGGCAGCTTTGATACGGGTACCTAAATACGGACTAATCCATTTACCGATTTGAAATTCCGGTGTTACTGTAAAGCGATTGAAGAAATCGGCATCTTTGTTATTGTCACCAAAATATATATTAGCACCGGCACCGGCTCCAATAAACCAATTATCCCAAAAACCATTCTTCAAAAACGTGGCACTATGTGCCGGCTCTGTACTGTAACCTTCTTTTTCCTGGGCATAAGAGATCTGCATAACGCCTAAAAGCGCCATTGATATAATAATTTTATTCATAACTTTTTCTATTTATTTAAAACGATATAAATTTGATTACTAAAAACGGTAACCCCAACCAAAAGCAATCACGGAGGAGTTGTCTTTGCCAAATACATATTTGTATTCGACATTCAGGAAATTGCGTGTATTTATATTATAAGTAAGGCCGCCTCCCAGATTAAATCCAAAATTCGTCGAACTATGGGAGTCGATAGTGGTTTCTTTGCCATCGTCGCCTTTGATGGTCTGTTTACCTTGAAAATTATTCTGCAGATTAAAACCTGCTAACGGATAAAGAGACAGGTTGTCTGCATTCAGATTAAAGACATAATGAGCGTTCACATCAATGTCAAGCCCTGTGACTTTGTTTTTAGGAAAGAAAAACATCAGATCTGGAGCCAGACGTATGTGATTCGTCAAATTGTAACGTCCTTGAGCACCAAGCATAACACGCTTAAAATCTGTTTGATAACCAAAATTCCCCAATAATGAGAAATCACCCTTTTGCGCAAAAGCGCTTAATGAGATAGTCAATAAAACTACTAAAGTTATAAACTTTTTCATGATTACTTAATTTAATTGTAAAACTTTTACCATATAAACCTTAAACTTTTCTTTTAAATAAAGATAAAACCCATAATAAAATAACGGCTCCGACAACAGAAGATAGTAAACTACCTAAGATACCATACATTGCCAAACCCAAAAGAGTAAAAATCCAACCACCTAACAAACCGCCGATAAGGCCGACAATCAGATTAATAATCATACCGAATCCCCTGCCTTTCATGATCCAGCCAGCAATTGCACCGGCTGCGATACCTATAACAATTGACCAAATTAATCCCATGACTTTTAAATTTTTAATTAATAACTTAAGGCAAGATTACCCTGATCCAGTTCATATTATTTGTTATAGCAAAACATACAAGAATCAGAGCAATCTAAACCAATCAATTAGAATTCTTAATGATCATTTTTCACGATTCTTTTTAACCGAATGATAATGACTCCATTGCATATCTTTTTGTGGAGTTTTAGAAAGAATTTTATCTTTCCGCTCTTTGCCAAGTTTCTTATCCATTTCTTTCACCATTTTCTCCGTACGCTCTGTCCCTTTAGGAGTGACCTCTGTCAAACCATCCGAAGAAGAAACATAATCCTGAGGATTGTTAATGTATAACCATTCTTCATTCAATTTAGAGCTCGTACCTTCATTCCATGGTCCACGCGCATCTTCACTCATCGACATATCAAAATAAAGATTGCTGTATTTAGGATTTGTCTGGAAAACACCTGGAGGGAAATTAGGCTTGATAGTATCCAATGCAGCTTCAAATTGCTGGAAATGGGCAACTTCACGAGTCATCAAAAAGTCTAATGTTTCCTTTACGTATGGATCATCAGTGAAAGGAATAAGATATTCATACATGATCTTTGCCCGAGATTCAGCTGCCAAATTTGACCGCAAATCAACAGTAGGTTCCGCATTGGCTGTTACGTAAGTAGCATTCCATGGGTTACCATTGCTATCGGTTAGCATCGGACTACCCGGAGCCATTACCAAAAACTGTGGATTCGTAAAAGCTTGGTGGATAAAATCTTCTTTTGCAGCCTTACCATTCATCATTTTATTGATTTCCATATTTTCAACTACATCTTTCATCTCACCGTTAACTGGCCCTAACAACATTTGAATCGTGGCTCCTACAATCTCTAAATGGCTTAACTCTTCGGTTGCAATATCCATCAACATATCGTATTTTTCAGGATAGGGATTGCGACAACTGAAAGCTTGAACAAAATATTGCATTGCAGCTTTTAATTCACCATTTGCACCTCCGAATTGTTCTAATAATAAGCGTGCAAAACGTGGGTCCGGAGCAGATACACGAGCGTTATACTGCAAATATTTTACATGATAAAACATAACTCAACATTTTAAATTAAACATCATACTATTTAATAAAAACTATTTCTTTGCATAATCTGCATAAGAATGTACTTTATTCTTCATCTCATCAGCTTTTTCTGCAACCTTAAAAGTTCCATCGGCAACTTTATCTGCAGCTTTTGTACCGGCATCCAGCACTTTATCTTTTGCTTCATCCATCATAACTTCTGCTCCTCCATGAAGTCTGTGGAGAGAATGATAAACTTTTTCTTTTACTTGCCTGCTCAATGAAGAATAAGAAAAACGATATACGACTGCACCGATGATTGAACCTAAACCCAGTCCAATCCAAAATTTTGAATTATTAGTTTCCATAATCTGAAATGTTTAAAACGATTAATAATAAATGAACAATAAATTATAGCTCAGCATTGTGAGGTTTCCTGAAAAAAGAAACAATCCACAATAGCAAAACAGCTCCTATAACGGAAGTTATAAGACTTCCTAAGATACCTGCAGTAGCAATTCCTAACAGGCCGAATACCCAGCCACCTAATACACCTCCGATAATGCCTACTAACAAATTAACGAGGATCCCAAAACCTCCTCCACGCATAATCTTTCCGGCTATAAAGCCGGACACTATCCCTATAAGGATATACCAAATAAAATTCATAATTAAAAATTTAAAGATGAATACTAAATTACAATATAAATAAGCAACGAAGAGTACCTGGCCAGGTTTTAAACTCTACTTATCACCATACACGTAAAAGAAACAAGCCGTATAAAAAAATGGTTCGAAAACAGAGATACCAATTAACAATAATTTTATATTATGCAACTTAATCACACAAAAACAAGCATTATACACATATACAGATTTAACTAATTAATTCAGTTTCGATAATCGAAAAATAAATCAGCACATATTGTCTAATTTCGAAACAACCGCCACTATTCTTATACATATAATAGAGCCTTATATTTCGAAAGAATAAAATACATATTTTTTCAGCTAAGGCCGGAAATTTAGGCTTTTTGATTGTTTTAATATACGAGGGCATAAAAGTTGAATTATCTTTCAAACATGTTATTGTATTATCGGTTAAACTAATATTAAATTTATTCGTATGGAGAATTTAAAAAATCATTGGTCTGCGGAACAGTCAGGCCAGTATGACCAGTATCCGTGTTACTATGGTGATGACCTGGAATTGGTATATACACCCGAACAATCCATTTTTACTTTATGGGCACCGACTGCGGATCTGGTGCGATTAAATCTATATCTGTCCGGAGACGGTGGCGAACCGGAAGAACAGGTAGAAATGAATAAAAAGGACAACGGCATCTGGCGTATAAACATAGACCGTGATTTGAAAGGTTCTTTTTATACATTCCAGATAAAAGTAGGTAAAGAATGGTTGGAGGAAACACCTGGTATTTGGGCAAAAGCTGTAGGTATCAATGGTAATCGGGCCGCTGTGATCGATTGGAGCGAGACAAATCCGGAAGGCTGGGATTCAGATAAGTCACCTGAACAAAAAATGTATTCCGACATTATTCTTTACGAGTTACATCATCGTGATTTCAGTATTGCTCCTGATTCAGGTATAAAAAATAAGGGAAAGTTCCTGGCTCTTACCGAGACCGGTACTAAGACACCCGAAGGTGAAGCTTCAGGCCTGGATCATCTGAAAGAACTCGGTGTAACACATATCCATATCCTGCCTTCGTTCGATTTTGCGACAGTGGATGAAACACGTCTGGAGGATAATAACTACAACTGGGGATACGATCCTAAAAATTATAATGTGCCGGATGGAAGTTATTCCACCGATCCTGCCAACCCAGTCGTTCGTATCCGCGAATTTAAAGAGATGGTTAAAAGTTTACATCAAAATGGTTTCCGAATCGTACTGGATGTGGTCTATAATCATACGGCCTCAACAGATCATTCAAATTTCAACCTGACAGTTCCCGGATACTTTTTCCGACAGAATCCGGATGGTTCTTACTCAAATGCATCCGGATGCGGAAATGAAACAGCGTCAGAACGTGAAATGGTCCGACATTACATTATTGAATCGGTAAAATTCTGGACTAAAGAATACCATATTGACGGCTTCCGTTTCGACCTGATGGGAATACACGATATCGAAACAATGAATCGTTTGAGAGAAGAACTGTCAAAAATCGATCCGACCATCTTTATTTACGGTGAAGGCTGGGTCGCAGCCGATTCTCCGTTACCGTATGAACAACGGGCTGTCAAGGAACATGTCGGACAAATGGAAGGCATTGCCGTTTTTAACGATGAATTTCGCGACGGATTGAAAGGAAGCACTTTCGATGAGCAAGAACCCGGATATGCATCCGGAAACATTAACGGTCATTTCGAGCCGGTTAAATACGGTATAGTTGGAGGAACACAGCATCCGCAAGTCGATTACGGAGGATTGCTTTATTGCGATGGTCCCTATGCCGGTGCTCCTTCCCAAATGATTAATTTCGTTGCTTGTCACGATGGATATACATTGGTGGATAAACTGAAACTATCTGTTCATGGCGATCATGCAGCCGACGAGCTCATGCCAATCGACAAATTGATACATACCGTGTTACTGACAGCGCAGGGAATCCCTTTTATCCGTAGTGGTGAAGAGGTTATGCAGGATAAGCAAGGGGAGCCGAACAGTTTTAAATCACCGGACTCTATCAACCAACTCGACTGGTCATTAAAGGACAGAAATCGTGATCTCTTCAACTATATCAGGGAATTGATAGCCCTTCGCAAAGCTCACCCTGCATTCCGTATTCCTACGGTAGAGGGATTACAACAATGGCTCCATTTTATGGATACAGGTGATTCCGGTGTAATAGCCTACACTTTAGGAGAACACGCCAACAACGACGAATGGAAAGAAATCCTGGTTGCTTACAACGGTAACCGGAATCAGGCGGAAATCAGCATCCCTGAAGGCGAATGGGTAGTTGTATGCCGTGACGGACAAATCAGTATGGACGGTCTGGATAATATACAGGGGGGAGCCGTTACAATTGCAGCTTCTTCAGCCCTAATATTATACCGACAATAAAGTAAGACAGTTTAGTATGGGTAACAGGATCGTTATATATAAATCCAGAAATAAAGCATTCGTAATCATCATTGTCAGTATTTTATTGGTAACAGCAGGTTGGTTATTCTTGCAAATTCCCGACAAAAACATAGTCGGGTGGAGTTTCATTATCCTTTCCGTTTTGTGTTTGATTTTTGGTATCGGTACATATTTCGATAGAAAACCTTACATAATTCTGACGGGGAAGGGTATCACAGAGATGTCGACTATCCGGGATGAAATCGAGTGGGATGCCATTCTTCGAGTTGACGAGTTCTATTACAGAGGACTATACTTTATCCGTATGTTAGTAGAGAGGGACTATAAACCCGCATCTGTCCGGCCTACCTGGTTTCACCGGTTTGACAAGCTTTATGAGAAAGATGGGATCAAAGCAATATTTATGCGAATAGGTTTCTACGAAATCAATTCCATAAAATTAGCCGGATTTATGCAAAAGATGATCAAAGCAGATCCAGAAAGAAGGATTGAATTATTAAATAATTTTCGTTCGTATTATTAAATACTAAAAAAGAGTTAGATTATGGAAAATGGTGTAATGATGCAGTATTTTGAGTGGAATCTCCCGAATGACGGGAAGTTATGGAAACAATTAAAAGAGGATGCCTCGCATTTACATGATATCGGTGTGACGGCAGTATGGATTCCACCGGCATACAAAGCTGACGAACAGCAGGATGAAGGTTATGCAACCTACGATTTGTATGACCTTGGCGAATTTGAACAAAAAGGGACCGTGCGCACCAAATATGGCACGAAAGATGAACTGATAGAAATGATTGACGAACTGCACAAAAATCATATAGCCGTTTATCTTGATGTAGTTCTGAATCATAAAGCCGGAGGTGACTTTACTGAAAAGTTTATGGTGGTTGAAGTCGATCCCAACGAAAGAAATACAGCTTTAGGAGAGCCGTTTGAGATACAGGGGTGGACCGGTTACAGCTTCCACGGTCGTAAAGATAAATATTCGGATTTTAAGTGGCATTGGTATCACTTCTCAGGAACGGGGTTCGACGATTCCCAAAAGCGTAGCGGTATCTTTCAAATTCAAGGAGAAGGAAAAGCGTGGAGCGACGGTGTAGACGGCGAAAATGGGAATTACGATTTCCTTTTATGCAACGACCTTGATCTGGATCATCCGGAGGTAGTTAACGAATTAAACCGATGGGGAAAATGGGTTTCCAATGAACTGAACCTCGACGGAATGCGTTTGGATGCGATCAAACACATGAAAGACCAGTTCATTGCCCAATTCCTCGATGCTGTACGAAGTGAAAGAGGTAATGACTTTTATGCTGTAGGAGAATACTGGAACGGTGACATGGAAACACTGGATAATTATGTAGAAGCGGTAGGTCATAAAGTTAATCTGTTTGATGTGCCGTTACACTATAATATGTTCCAGGCATCGTTAGAAAAGAAGGATTACAATATGCAAAATATTCTGAAGAATACTTTGGTCGAACACCATTGCGAATTAGCTGTAACCTTTGTCGATAATCACGACTCGCAACACGGCAGTTCTTTGGAATCACAGATCGAAGATTGGTTCAAACCGCTGGCCTACGGACTGATTTTATTGATGAAAGACGGTTATCCCTGCCTTTTCTACGGAGATTACTATGGAATGAAGGGGGAAAAATCTCCCCATACCAAAATCATCGACATTCTGCTGGATGCAAGGCGTAAATACGCCTACGGCGAACAAATAGAATATTTCGATCACCCTTCGACCGTCGGTTTTATCCGTACAGGAGATGAAGAACATCCTGACTCTGGCCTGGTCTTTTTAATGTCCAATGATGAAGCTGGAAATAAGATAATGAGTTTGGGAAAAGAACACAAAGGCGAAGTCTGGCATGAAATAACCGGAAGTATACCCGATGAAGTAACATTGGATGAAGAAGGGAATGGTGACTTTTCCGTAGAAGCCTGCAATCTGGCTGTTTGGATAAAGAAATAAATTTCCGGTTAAATGAATAGTTTATCGAAAAGTAAAAAGAAGCTAACAATATCCTTACTATTTAAGATAGTAAAGGATATGATTCAGGGATTTATGAATGACAGTGTTCCCAGGCTGAGCGCATCGCTGGCCTATGCAACACTGTTTTCGACCATCCCTCTCCTTTCTCTGCTGATCACTCTTGGAGTGTTTTTCCACATGGATCTAACCGGACAACTATATATCCAACTGGAGCCGATCCTGGGAACGGACGTGGTGCAGACCCTCCGCACAATCATAGAGAATGCAGCTGACAGCGATTCATCAACCTTTGCCACCGTCGTCAGTCTGGGGGTTTCTATTTTCGGTGCGACTACCATTTTTGCAGAAATACAAAGTTCACTGAACACGATATGGGGAATAAAGGCTGTACCCAAGAAGAGTTGGTTGAAATATTTAAAAAACAGATTACTCTCCTTCTCCATTATCCTTGTATTCGCTTTCATCCTTTTGATCACATTCACTATTTCAAATATTATCGAGAATTTGAGTGACAGATTCATAAATAATTACCCGGATGTGGCAGAGTCGTTGGTCAAAATAGTGGGTCTCATACTGAATATAGGTGTTACGACCATCATATTCATGCTTATATTTAAAATACTGCCGGATGCAAAAATAAAAAGTAAAGACATTTTTATCGGAGCAACTGTTACGACAATCTTGCTGTTGATAGGACAATGGGGAATATCCCTTTATATCAGTATCGCGAATGTAGGAACAGTTTACGGGGCAGCAGCATTCATGGCTGTGTTCATTACCTGGATTTACTATTCTGCTATCATTATTTACACAGGTGCAGAATTTACCAAAGCATGGGCAAACGAAATGGGTGGTAAAATATTCCCGGATGAATATGCCGTAGCAACCAAAATCATAGAAATACAAAAGGATGGACCGATAGGTTGAGTTTTACCGTTTTAGATAACAAGATGTTTAATTAAAATTCATTTTAAAAATGTTAGAAAAAGAATTATGGGGTAATACGCTAGAAACTTGGGGTATTTCCATTCTTATAATTGTAGGGGCAATTATAATTGTAAAACTATTTGCGTTGTTTAGCAAAAAGGTTCTTAAGCCATTTATCGTGCGTACACCGAACCATCTGGACAATATTATTTATTACTCTTTGGAGTCGCCCATTAAATTTGCTATCATGTTGTTGGGTATCTGGATAGCTATTCACCGGCTGGTTTATCCATCTTCCTTTGTGAAGGTTATAGACAATACTTACAGTATTTTGATTGTTCTGAATATTACTTGGATTTTCGCCCGGCTATTCAGTGGTTTACTTGAGCTTTATTGGGAGAAAAAGCCTAACGGCCAGGTTAACAAGATGATGCCGATCATCAAAAGAACAATTTTAGTTATTGTCTGGATCATTGGACTTGTAATGGCTTTGAGTAATATTGGAGTGAACATCAGTGCCTTGTTGGGTACTTTGGGTATAGGTGGTATTGCATTCGCTTTAGCAGCACAGGATACCGTAAAAAATATTTTCGGTGCTTTCACAATCTTAACTGACAAACCGTTCAGTATAGGGGATACGATTCGCGTGGATAGCTTTGAAGGAACGGTTGTCGATGTAGGCGTTCGAAGCACAAAAATGATGGATTATGATAAACGTATTATTACCTTCCCGAATTACAAGATTACAGATGCGAATATCATCAATATTTCTTCCGAACCGATGCGCCGTGTTGTGTTAAACATCGGACTAACATATGACACAACTCCCGAAAAAATGAAAGAGGCGCTGGAAATTCTAAAAGCTATTCCGGAAAGAGTAGAAAATGTATCTTCCAAACCATCAGATATCACTGCCGTTTTTACAAATTATGCAGACTCGGCATTGGTCATCATGTATATTTACTTCATAGAAAAGCAAGGAGATATCTTAGGAGTAACTTCAAATATGAATATGGAAATACTGGCTTCTTTTAATAAAGTAGGGCTTAACTTTGCTTTTCCTACACAAACTATTTATATACAAAAAGATGAATCCGATGATAATATAGGAAAGACAAATAATCCCCCGGAAACCAAGATTAGCTCCTTCAAATAAAATATATAAAGCATTTGTTGGAAATCCATCTTCTTTCAACATTACTTATTCACATATGTATGGTTTTGGTAGGTCATAGTTATGATTTGCCAAAACCATTACTATGAGACGGAAATACGAAAGGGCTTACTATTTGACAGCGTATTGAATCAACCAGGCAAGACAGGGAAGAGGATAAAATAAACAGAAAGAAATAAAAAGAGACAAACAATTCTACCATAAGTCTGTTCTTTAATGGCTAAATCTAAACAAAAAAGTTATGCACATACGTACATGGTGTTATGCTGTGCTCTCTCTGATTTTGCCTGTGACGGTACAGGCACAAGGGGAACACAAATACCTGGATCACGCATTGCCGGAGGCGTGGCAGGAAGACGACAGTAATTTCCAACAGACATTACCGGTAGACGACCAGTGGTGGAAGAATTTCAACGACCCCGTACTGGATTCGCTGATCGAAGTAGCCGTCCGGCAAAACTACTCCGTACTGATGGCGGCAGACCGTATTGCAATGGCTAAAGCGAACCTCCGTATCCAGCAAGGCAGCTACTCGCCCACCCTCGGACTCTCGGCCGGCTGGACCCGCCAGCAAACCAGCGGTAACACCAGTAGCTTGCCGCAGACAACAACCCAATATAGTGATGCCACCCTCTCGATGAACTGGGAGATCGACGTATTCGGCAGTATCCGTAACCGTGTAAAGGCACAAAAAGAGAACTTCGCTGCGTCGAAAGAGGACTACAATGCCGTGATGGTGTCCCTCTGTGCACAGGTAGCCTCCGCCTACATCAACCTGCGGGAACTGCAACAGGAAGTGGAAGTGGTAAAAAAGAACTGCCAATCCCAACTGGCAGTCGTCAGGATAACAGAGAAACGATATGAGACGGGGCTCGTCTCCAAGCTCGACGTAGCGCAGGCTTTATCCGTCTACTACGACACAAAAGCCTCCCTTCCGATGTTGGAAGCCGGTATTATCCAATACACAAATGCCTTAGGCGTATTGATGGGACTCTACCCCCAGGATGCCCGCAAAATTATGGAGACGCAAAAACCGCTGCCGGAATATATCGAAATGGTCGGTATCGGCATTCCGGCCAATCTTCTGCTTCGCCGTCCGGATATCCGCTCAGCCGAGCGGCAGGTGAATGCACAAGCTGCCTCCCTCGGAGCATCCAAATCCGACTGGTGGCCGAAAGTGTTTGTGAACGGGTCTGTAGGGTTTGCATCGCACGACTTCGACAAATTGGCAAACCACAACAGTCTCACATACGAAATCGCTCCGTCCATCTCCTGGAACTTCTTCCAGGGAGGTAAACTGGCACAGGCCACACGGCTTGCCAAAGCCCAACTCGACGAGTCGATCCGCCAGTTCAACCAGGATGTGTTGACGGCTGTCCAGGAAGTGGATAATGCAATGAATACCTACAGAAACTCGATCAAACAGATCGTTGCCCTCCGGGAAGTGGTCAACCAAGGGAAACAGACACTGGAACTCTCTCTCGATCTCTATAAGCAGGGATTGACTCCCTTCCAAAACGTGCTGGATGCCCAACGCTCCCTCCTTTCCTACGAAAACGAGTTGACACAGGCGAAAGGTTCTTCCCTCCTTAGCCTGATACAGCTTTATCAGGCGTTAGGGGGAGGTTGGGAAATTGAAAATTAAAAATTAAGAATTAAAAAATAAGAAGATGAAGACGTATTTTAGAATAGGGATTGTGGGGCTGGCGGTGGTGATGCTGGCGGGATGTGAGGAGAAGAAACAGCAGACGGAAACGCCGGCGCCTTCTATTAGCGTGGCGATGCCGGTTGTAAAAGATATTACGTTGACAAAGGATTATCCGGGATATCTGAGTTCGGACAGGATGGTTAATCTTGTTGCACGTGTGAACGGATACCTGCAATCGTCCGAACTTGTGCCGGGAGCCAAGGTGAAAAAAGGCGACCTGATATTCGTGATCGAGCCGGAGGTCTACCAGAATAATGTTACACAGGCGGAAGCCGCCCTCAACACGGCTAAAGCCCAGGTAGATTATGCCCGAAGCAACTACGAACGCATGAAAGAAGCCGCCAAAAGCGGTGCCGTCAGCCAGATACAAGTCTTACAAGCACAATCGACGGCCGCCGAGATGGAAGCCTCCGTACGCAATGCCGAAGCCGCCCTGAAAACAGCCCGGACCAACCTGAGCTATTGCTTCATACGGGCTCCTTACGACGGTCGCGTGACCCGGGCCAGCTACGACGTTGGCAACTACATCAACGGAGCTGCCCAACCCGTCACATTGGCCACCTTATATAAGGACGACCTGATGTATGCCAATTTCAACATCGAAGACAACCAGTTCATGCGCATGAAACTGATTGCCGCCCAGAACGATCCCAACATTAAAATGCCGACCCACGTCACCATACGCGCCGGACAGGACGGACGCCAGACCTACACCGGCACGCTGGACTACCTCTCCCCCAACATCGACCTCTCGACCGGGACGCTGAATGTCCGTGCCAACCTGAAGAATGAGGACGGCGAACTGAAGAGCGGCCTCTACGTCACCATCACACTGCCTTACAGCGAACAAAAGAATGCCGTCCTGGTGCGCGATGCCTCCATCGGTACCGACCAGTTGGGGAAATTCCTGTATATCGTCAACGATTCGAACATTGTACGCTACCGCCACATCGAACCCGGACAGTTGGTGAACGACACCCTCCGGCAGGTCATCAGCGGCATCCACCCGGACGAACGCTATGTGACAACAGCCCTGCTGAAAGTAAGGGACGGTATGAGTATTAAGCCTATAAAATAAACAGCTATGGTAAAATTCTTCATCAACAGACCCATATTCGCTACCGTCCTCGCACTCATCCTGGTGGTAGCCGGATTGGTCACGCTACATATATTGCCGATCGCACAATATCCGGAGATCACACCTCCGACCGTACAGGTTTCGGCCGTCTATCCGGGTGCGGATGCGGAAACGGTCGCACAGACCGTCGGATTGCCCATCGAACAACAGGTGAACGGTGTGGACGGCATGCTCTACATGAGCTCCAATTCATCCAGCTCGGGAGCCTATTCGCTGACCATCACGTTTGCCGTCGGGACAGACATCGACATGGCGACCGTCATGGTGCAGAATCGCGTCAGCATCGCACAAAGCAGCTTGCCGGAAGTCGTGATCGTACAAGGCATCACGACCAAGAAGCAATCGTCGAACATCGTCATGATGCTGACTTTGAGTTCTAAAGATTCCATCTACAACGGGCTGTACCTGAGCAATTACGCCAGCCTCAACATGACCGACGAGCTGACCCGCCTGCCGGGTGTAGGCTCTGTCAGCGTCATGGGTGCAGGCAGCTACAGTATGCGCGTCTGGCTCGACCCTGACGCCATGCGTATCCGGAACCTGACTCCCGATATGATCTTCCAGGCCATCTCAACGCAGAACACACAGGTCTCCGCCGGCTATGTCGGACAACCGATCGCCAAAGCAGACAACCCGTTTCAATATACGCTGACCGTAAAAGGTCGTCTCACCACATCGGAAGAGTTCGGCAACATCATCCTCCGTACCGAAGAGGGCGGCAAGATCCTCCGGCTGAAAGACGTCGCCCACATCGAACTGGGCAGCTCTTCCTATAACGTCACCTCCAGCTTGAAAGGCCATTCGAGTGCAGCCATCGCCATCTACCAGCTCCCCGGCTCCAACTCCCTGGAAGTGGCCAAAGGGGTGCGAAACAAGATGAAGCAACTGGCCGCCAACCTGCCGGAAGGCGTCACCTATGATGTTACATTAGACACGACGCAGGTCATCAACGCTTCCATCGACGAGGTGCTCGTCACCTTCCTCGAAACGACCGCGCTTGTGATCCTCGTGATCTTCCTTTTCCTGCAAAACTTCCGGGCGGTCATCATCCCCTGTATCACCATTCCCGTCTCCCTGATCGGGACGTTGGCTGTGATGTCTGCATTGGGATTCTCGATCAACACGCTGACACTGTTCGGGCTGATTCTTGCGATAGCGATTGTGGTGGACGATGCGATCGTGGTGGTGGAAAACTCGTCACGCCTGATGGACACGGGGAAATACACCGCACGCGAGGCGGTGACAGAGGCCATGGGTGAAATTGTCGGCCCGATCGTCGGTGTCGTACTGGTATTGCTGGCGGTGTTCATCCCGACCACTTTTATCGGCGGCATTTCCGGACAGCTCTACAAGCAATTCGCACTGACAATCGCAGCCGCCACCGTCCTGAGCGGTTTCAACTCGCTGACGCTTACGCCCGCCCTCTGCGCCCTGTTCCTGCAAGCCAACAAAGAACCGAAGTTTTTTGTATTCAAGGCCTTCAATAAGGTATTCGGCAAAACACAAAGCCTGTACGACGATATTGTCGGCCGCATGCTGAAACGCCCGGTCGTCACTATGCTGGTGTTCGGAGTCATAACCGCCGTCGCTATCATCATGTTTATGCGCTGGCCTACCACTTTCATTCCCGAAGAAGACGATGGCTATTTCCTGATATCAGCCCAGCTGCCCCCGGCCGCCAGTCTGAACCGTACGGAGGCGGTCGGGAAAAAGATCGACAAGATACTCGACGGTTACCCGGAAGTCAAGACCTATATCGGTGTAAACGGCTTCTCCATCATGGGCGGCGGCGAACTCTCCAATGCCGGAACCTATTTCGTGATCCTGAAGAACTGGGACGAGCGGAAAGGCAAATTGCACACAGCCTCAGCCGTCGTCAACCGCTTCAACCGCGAAGCCTACGGCATCGAGGAAGCCCAGATCTTTGCAATGGTTCCCCCCGCTATCCCCGGACTGGGCGCTTCGGGCGGCCTGCAACTGCAACTGGAAGACCGTAAAAACCTCGGCCCGACGGAGATGCAACGCGCCGTCGAAACCCTTCAGCAGACCTACCGCAACAAACCGCAACTGCTCAGCCTCTCGAGCATGTACCAGGCGAACGTTCCCCAATACAAACTGGAGATCGACCGTGACAAGGTGCAGCTGTCAGGCCTCCAGCTCAACCAGGTATTCTCTACGTTGAGCTACTACATGGGAGCTGCCTACGTCAACGACTTCGTCGAGTTCGGACGTATCTACCAGGTCAAGATCGAAGCCAACGGAGAGGCACAGAAGATCATAGACGACGTCATGCACCTGAGCATCGAGAACAACGCGGGGAAGATGGTCCCCTTCTCTGCCTTCACCGAAGTAAAGGAACAATTGGGGTTAGACCAGATCAACCTTTATAATATGTATAAATCCGCCTCCATCACCTGCATCGCCAACCCTGAATACAGCTCCGGCGAAGCGATACAGGCCATGGAAGAACTGGTACAGGAACAGTTGGGCGATAATTTCGGATACGAATGGACCTCCGTTGCCTATCAGGAGACGAAAGCCGGTTCTACGACGATGCTCGTCTTTGCCATGGCCCTGTTGGTTGCCTTCCTGGTTCTCTCCGCCCAGTATGAAAGCTGGACAAGCCCGATTGCCGCCATTTTAGGATTGCCGATCGCCCTGTTGGGAGCAATCCTGGGCTGTTTCGTCATGGGTGTTCCGGTCAGTATTTACACGCAGATCGGTATCATCCTGCTGATCGCCCTCTCAGCCAAGAACGGTATCTTGATCGTCGAGTTCGCCCGTGACTACCACAAAGCCGGCAATCCGATACGCGAATCGGCCCTCGAAGCCGGCCACGTCCGCCTGCGCCCGATCCTGATGACCTCGTTTGCCTTCGTGCTGGGTGTCATGCCCCTGCTGTTTGCTACGGGAGCCGGGGCGGGAAGCCGCCTGTCATTGGGTGCGGCCGTCGTGTTCAGTATGGCGGTCAACACCATTTTTGCAACCATGTTTATCCCGAGCTTCTACGAACTGATGCAGGATTTCCAGGAGAAAGTACTGGACAGGTTCAGCCGGAAATAAAGTAAGTCTATACAGGTATTGAAATTAACTATTTGACAAGAGCTTAAGAACATCTTACTTTTACATCATAGTTAAAAACAATATCTGTAGACAAGCAGTTCTATTTAAAAGGATAAAGTAAAACTGAGAGAATACGAATTAATAAAAAACAGTATGAATAACAAAAAGCTAACTGCTGCCAACGGGCGTCCCGTAGCAGACAATCAGAACACGCAGACAGTAGGTCCGCGTGGCCAGGTCTTATTGCAAGATCCCTGGTTGATCGAAAAACTCGCACATTTCGACCGGGAAGTAATCCCCGAACGCCGTATGCATGCCAAAGGTTCCGGCGCTTACGGTACCTTTACGGTCACCCACGACATCACCAAATACACGAAAGCCGCTATCTTTAGCGAAGTAGGCAAGAAAACGGATTGCTTTGTCCGTTTTTCGACCGTAGCCGGAGAACGCGGAGCTGCCGATGCAGAACGTGACATACGTGGTTTTGCCATGAAGTTCTATACGGAAGAGGGTAACTGGGACCTGGTAGGAAACAACACGCCGGTGTTCTTCCTGCGCGATCCGCTGAAGTTCCCCGACCTCAATCATGCCATCAAACGCGATCCGAAGACAAACATGCGTAGTGCTAACAACAACTGGGATTTCTGGACACTGCTTCCCGAAGCATTGCACCAGATCACCATCACGATGAGTCCGCGCGGCATCCCTTACTCTTATCGCCACATGCACGGATTCGGAAGCCATACGTACAGTTTCATCAATGCCGAGAACGAACGTATCTGGGTGAAGTTTCACCTGAGAACCATGCAGGGTATCAAGAACCTGACCGACCAGGAAGCAGAAGCCATCATTGCCAAAGATCGGGAGTCACACCAACGTGACCTGTTCGAAAGCATTGAAAAAGGAGACTTCCCGAAATGGAAATTCCAGATCCAGCTGATGACGACCGAACAAGCAGACAGTTACCGTATCAACCCGTTCGACCTGACAAAGGTCTGGCCACACGGAGACTTCCCCTTGCAGGACGTAGGTATCCTCGAACTGAACCGTAACCCGGAAAACTATTTCGCCGAAGTGGAACAAGCCGCCTTCAACCCGATCAATGTCGTCGACGGCATCGGCTTCTCGCCCGACAAGATGCTCCAAGGACGCCTCTTCTCCTACGGGGATGCACAGCGTTACCGCCTGGGCGTAAACTCCGAACAGATCCCGGTAAACAAACCACGCTGCCCGTTCCACGCCTATCACCGTGACGGAGCCATGCGTGTAGACGGCAATTACGGAGCAACCAAAGGATACGAACCCAACAGCTACGGCGAATGGAAAGACTCACCCGAAAACAAGGAACCGCCCTACCCCGCCAACGGCGCTATCTACAACTACAACGAACGTGAATACGATGACGACTACTACAGCCAACCCGGCGACCTGTTCCGCCTGATGCCTGCCGACGAACAACAACTGTTGTTCGAGAACACAGCCCGTCAGATAGGAGGAGCCGAACTGTTCATCCAGCAACGCCACGTCCGTAACTGTTACAAAGCCGACCCCGCCTATGGCAAAGGCGTCGCCGATGCTTTGGCTATCAGCCTGGAAGAGGCTTTGAAAAGTTAAGGATTAATACATATTAATTTTGCAGAGAACAAAAGTTCTGTAAGGGTAACCCGCTTTTACAGAACTTTTAGTATCTCTGATCCACCCATGTCATAAACCAAACGGATAATTAATTGTTATCCCAATAAAAACACAATATGATAAACTTAGGTAGCTGGATGAACAGCATCCTGACCGGTTGGGGCATCGACCCCAAAATAGCAAATACATTCGATGAGATAATCATAGCCGTACTGCTGGTCATGCTGGCAGTCGGCTTGGATTACCTCTGCCAGGCGATCTTTGTCGGCAGCATGAAAAAACTGGCACAGCACACACACTACCAATGGGACACGCTGCTTATTAAGCGTAAAGTCGTTCATCATCTGGTTCATACCATACCGGGGATTTTGGTATATGCCCTGCTTCCACTCGCCTTTATCAGAGGGAAAGGGCTCCTGCTGATCTCCCAGAAAATATGTGCTGTCTATATTGTGTTTGTCCTCTTGCTGGCTATCAACGGTTTTATCCTTGTCTTTCTGGATATGTATAACCTGCGGCCTGTGAGCAAGAATCGGCCGATAAAAGGCTTCATGCAGGTCCTGCAGGTGCTGGTCTTTTTCATCGGCGGGATCGTTATCATCAGCATCCTGATCGGCAAATCGCCAGCCACGCTGCTTGCCGGCTTGGGAGCTTCGGCTGCCATCCTGATGCTGGTATTCAAAGATTCGATACTGGGGTTTGTGGCGGGCATACAGCTCTCGGCCAATGATATGTTGCGGCCGGGCGACTGGATCACAGTTCCCGGCTCCAATGCAAACGGCATCGTACTGGAGATCACATTGAACACGGTTAAGATCCAGAACTTTGATAACACAATCTCCACCATTCCTCCCTACACGCTCGTCAACGGTTCCTTCCAGAACTGGCGGGGGATGACCGAATCGGGAGGCCGCCGGGTGATGAAATCCATCTACCTCGACCTGAACACCATCAAGTTCTGCACGCCGGAAATGCTGGACACGTTCCGCAAAAAGATTCCGCTACTTGCCGATTATAAGCCGGATGAAGGCGTCGTGCCCACCAATTCACAAGTGTTCCGTGCCTATGTGGAGAAATACCTGACAAGCCTTCCGGTTGTCAACACCGATCTGGATTTAATCATCAGCCAGTTGCAGTCGACCGAGTACGGTGTCCCCATCCAGATCTATTTCTTCTCCCGCAACAAAGTCTGGAAGGAATACGAACGCATCCAGTCGGATATCTTCGACCATTTCTTCGCCATGGTCCCGAAGTTCGAACTGAAAGTGTATCAGTATTCGGAATAACGACAGAAATTTGTAGCTTTGCAGGTAATTAATAATGATTTATTTATGCACGCAATACAAGAATGGGTTAACAATCATTTGATCGAATGGGGTATTATCAGCAGCTCGGCAACCGAGATAGACAATCTAATTGTCTTGTTGCTCATAATCCTGGCAACTGTAGGGATCGATTATGCCTGTCGTTACATTTTCCTGAATATGTTCAAACGCCTGGCAAAGCGGACCCGTAACCAATGGGACGACCTGATCGTTGAGCGCAAGATCATTAACAAACTGATGCACATGATACCGGCCATACTGGTATATGCGCTGTTACCGTTGGCTTTCCCACCAGAGGAAACACCCAAGCTCCTGGGAATCCTGCAAATGATATGCCAGATCTATATTATTGCCGTTTCCCTGCGTTTCATCAGTGCATCTCTGAATGTCGTGCACGAGATATACAACAGGAAAGAATCCCTTAAGAACAAACCACTGAAAGGATTTATCCAGCTGTTGCAGGTAGCGGTTTTCTTTATCGGTTCTATACTGATCATCAGCATCCTGATCGGGAAATCGCCAACGACGCTGTTCGCCGGATTGGGCGCCTCGGCAGCTATCCTGATGTTGGTATTCAAAGACACGATCCTGGGATTTGTTGCCGGCATACAGTTATCAGCCAACGATATGCTCCGTCCGGGCGACTGGATCACGATGGCCAAATATGGTGCGGACGGAACGGTTATCGAAGTGACGCTGAATGCCGTTAAAGTAAAGAATTTCGATAATACCATTACGACTATACCGCCCTACGCCCTTGTCAGCGATGCCTTCCAGAACTGGCGCGGCATGTCCGAATCTCCCGGACGGCGTATCAAACGCTCTATCAATATCGATATGAACAGCGTTTGTTTCTGTACTCCGGAAATGCTGGCCAAATTCCGCAAGATATCTTTGCTGACAGACTATATCGATGAAAAGGAAAAGGAGCTGAAGGCATACAACGAGGAACACCGGATCGAAGCGTCTATCCTGGTCAACGGGCGGCGGCAGACCAATATAGGTGTCTTCCGGGCCTATCTGGTAAACTACCTGAGAAGCCTGCCCGCAGTAAGCAAAGAACTGACCTGCATGGTCCGGCAGTTGCAACCGACCGAAACAGGCATTCCCATCGAACTGTATTTCTTTTCTTCCATAAAGGAGTGGGTATTATATGAAGGCATCCAGGCTGACGTGTTCGACCATGTAATGGCCGTTATCCCGGAATTCGGATTAAGCGTATTCCAGAATGTTTCGGGCAGTGACCTGAGAAACCTGAAAGACTGCCTCCGGTAATAATAGACTTGAGGTGAACAAAAAAATAACCATTCAGAACAGAGAGACTACTAACTAATTGTTTTATACGCAAGCACTACAATTATCCCCTGTTACTGAATGGTATTTTAATTTCATAGCCAGCAGTTTTAATTAAAGCCTGTCAGGTGTTCGGTTTCAAAGCCTATTATTATAATGTGAATATGGATAAATAATAATAGTGCATCTATCTTAATTACTGTCACACAAATATATAACTATATTCCACCAAGAAAGTGTTCTTTTTTACGGAATAAATGGCAAATATTCGCATTTCTACACTATAACCTCAAACACTAAATCCAGACAAAAATAACAGAAGCCATGACATTGTCTATGCATTTTTTTATACTTTTGTAGGCATAAGACAGATATATACACAACAATGAAAAGTAAAAGTTTAGTTTCTATCGATCAATGTTCCAAAGAGGACATTCTTCGTATTCTGGATAACGCCAGGAAGTTTGAAGCAAATCCGAACCGTAAGGTGCTGGAAGGCAAAGTAGCAGCGACCCTGTTCTTCGAACCTTCCACCCGTACCCGCCTCAGTTTTGAGACTGCCGTAAACCGGTTGGGCGGACGTGTAGTCGGCTTCTCCGATGCTTCCACGACCAGCTCTTCCAAAGGCGAAACACTGAAAGATACCATCCTGATGGTAAGTAACTATGTCGATCTTATCATCATGCGCCATCATCTGGAAGGCGCAGCCCGCTACGCTTCGGAAGTAACGAATATCCCTATCATCAATGCCGGAGACGGTGCAAACCAACATCCTTCACAGACCATGCTTGACTTGTATTCCATCCAAAAGACACAAGGCAAGCTGACCGATCTGACCATCACAATGGTGGGTGACTTGAAATACGGACGTACCGTGCACTCGCTGATCGTAGGAATGTCTCATTTCAATCCGACATTCAACTTCATCGCTCCGAACGAACTCCGCATGCCGGACGAACAAAAGAACTTCTGCGACAAACACGGCATCAAATATAACGAATATACCGAATTTACGGAAGAGATCATCAACCAGACGGACATCCTGTACATGACCCGTGTACAACGCGAACGTTTCACCGACCTCGAAGAATACGAACGTGTGAAAAATGTGTATATACTGAAAAATGACATGCTGAAGAACAGCCGCGAAAACCTGCGTATCCTGCATCCGCTGCCTCGTGTAAACGAGATCGCATACGATGTGGACGACAATCCCAAAGCCTACTATATCCAGCAGGCGCGCAATGGATTGTTTGCCCGACAGGCCATCATCTGTGAAGTATTGGGAATCCCTGTTGAAGAATAAGAACCCAGTTCATTAATTTTCAATTATCAATTATCCATTTTCAATTATAAAGCTATGTCAGCAGAAAAGAAAAAAGAATTACAGGTTGCCGCTTTAGAGAACGGCACAGCCATCGACCATATCCCCCCCAGCCAATTGTTCAAAGTCGCAAAATTGCTGGGACTAGAAAACATGGACAATACAATCACGATCGGTAACAACTTCCACAGCAACAAAATGGGATGTAAAGGTGTAATCAAGATCTCCGACAAATTCTTCTGCGATGCAGAGATCAACCGGATCGCACTAATTGCTCCGAATGTGATTCTGAATATCATTCGGGATTATGAGGTTGTAGAGAAAAAGACGGTTACTTTGCCGGACGAACTGGTTGGTCTGGTAAAATGCAATAACCCGAAATGTATCACCAATAATGAACCGATGCCGACCCGCTTCGATGTGATCGACAAGGAAAAAGGCACAATCAAATGTCATTATTGCGAACGCAAGATCAACAAAGAAGATATTATCGTTAAATAATTTATTCTATAATCTATGAAGCAAGACTGGAAGCCCGGCACGATGATCTATCCGCTACCTGCGGTAATGGTTAGTTGCGGCTCAGAGCCTTCAGAATATAATATCATAACCGTCGCATGGGTTGGTACGATCTGTACCAACCCTCCGATGTGTTATATATCCGTTCGACCGGAACGTCACTCCTATCCGATCCTGAAAAAGAACATGGAGTTTGTGATCAATCTGACGACCCGCGAACTGGCATACGCAACCGACTGGTGCGGCGTTAACTCCGGCAAAGATCATGGCAAGTTTGAAGAGATGAAACTTACGCCCGGTAAAGCCTCGGTTGTCAATGCACCGATCATTGAAGAGTGTCCGCTCTGCATCGAATGCCGGGTAAAAGATGTTATAGCGTTGGGGAGCCACGATATGTTTATTGCCGATGTAGTAAACGTGCAGGCTGACGACAAATATCTGGATCCGGAAACAGGAGCTTTCGACATGCAACGTGCCGATCTGCTTGCCTATTCGCATGGTAAATATTACGGGTTAGGTGACTTTGTCGGTAAGTTCGGCTGGTCAGTCAAAAAGAAAAAATAAAGATGAAGAAGATTTACCTGCTATTGCTGATAATACCTTTCTGCTTTCCGGTAAATGCCCAGAGATTTATCGAAATAAAAGACAAGACATTCAACTGGGGAGGCAAAGTCGGAATGAACGCAGCATTTCCTATTGTTAATTCCATGACGATTGATGATGTGGAAATGGAGGATATACGTCTGCAATATAAGGTAGGTTACCAAGCCTCAATATTTGCGCGGGTAAATATCGACCGTTTTTACATACAACCAAGCCTTACCTGGCAATATTCGGAGGGGGACATTCGTTTCAACATTCCTCAGGAAGAAAGCATCCTGCCTGATGGGCCAGTCTTTCAGAATCCTGTCAGCAAAAACAAGATCACCTATAAAGCTGCCACACTCGAACTGCCGGTAATGGTTGGATATTACCTGGTCAAAGAAGGTCCTTATGCGTTAAGCATGATGTTTGGTCCTAATATCAAATACAACTACAAAAACCGCTATAATACAAATCTGACAGACACTCCCCGGGAATTTGTAGACAACAGTACACCCTTCGGGATCAGTCTTGCTGCCGGATTAGGAGTCAATATCTGGCGTCTCTTTTTCGATTTCAGCTATGAATTCGGGTTGAATGAGGTCGCATCCGATTTCCGCGAAATCGGCAATAACGGCGTTAGCAAGGAAGGAGCACTCAGTATTGACAAGCGAACGAATATCATGAGCTTCTCACTCGGCTTCCTATTCTAAGAAACGACATATTCCCCAATTTGTTTAAAACCATTCAGGAAATCTGTAATTGAGAGGCGTTTCTTTCCGGCAAGCTGAACAGAAAGAAGACGAAGATAGCCGCCCTCCACTGCGATATCCACATAGCTTTTCTTATCCGTACAAATAGTGCCGACAGGCAAGTTATGGACGAACGGATGTTTTTCAGCCTGATATATTTTCAGTACGGTCGCCACACCTTCCGGAGACACGATCTCTGTCCAGGCAGCAGGATAAGGCGACAGGCCCCGGATAAAATCATAAATCTTTTTCAAGGGTTGATGCCAGTCGATACGGCAGGTTTCCTTAAATATCTTCGGAGCAGGACGAAGTTCTGCCGGGTCTTTGTAGAACTCTTCCTGAGGTATGGCATCTGTTTTTCCTTCCAGCAACAGGTCGACAGTTTCCAGAACCAGACCGGCACCCATCGTCATCAGAGAGTCGTGTACGGTACCCACATCATCCGTATCAGCTATGGGAAGATGTTTCTGTCGGATGATCTTACCTGTATCGATCTCGTGCGTCAGGAAGAAGGTCGTTGCACCGGTTTCCGTATCCCCGTTGATGACCGCCCAATTGATCGGGGCCGCTCCCCGGTATTGGGGCAACAGGGAAGCATGGAGGTTGAACGTGCCCAGGCGAGGCATATTCCAAACGACTTCAGGCAGCATACGGAAGGCTACGACAATCTGTAGGTCGGCCTCCAATGCACGGAGCTCGGCGAGGAAGTCCTCGTTTTTAAGCTTTTCCGGCTGAAGCACCGGCAATCCCTTCGAAACAGCATATTGTTTTACAGGGCTTGCCTGTAAGACACTGCCATGGCGGCCCACCGGCTTATCCGGCATCGTGATTACGCCTACTACATTATATCCTCCTTCAACCAAGGCACGAAGGCTCTCCACTGCAAAGTCGGGAGTGCCCATATATACGATTCGCAAATCTTCTTTTTTCATCTTTTTAATCTCCTGAAAAGTTTTCTACCAGCACTTCGCGGTATGAGTTAAATATTTTTGACTTGGACATGAAGCCTATGTATCGTCCTTCCTCGTCCACAACTGGAAGGTTCCAGGCTTTCGTATCGTCAAAGATACGCATAATCTGCTCCATAGGTGTCCCTACCTGTATCTTGGCAGGGGCTGAGACCATGAACTTGGAAACATGGAACCGGTTATATAACTCCGGACGGAACATAATGTTCCGGATGTTATCAAGCAAGACAAGCCCTAACAGAATACCCCGCTCATCGATAACCGGAAAGGTGTTTCGTCCGCTCTTGGCTATCACTTTCACCATATCGCCCAACGACATTTCGGGAGAGACGGTGAGGAAATCACGTTCGATCACACTGTCGGTATTGAGGAGTGTCAAGACGGCACGGTCCTTATGATGAGTCAGCAACTCGCCTTTCTGCGCCAGACGCATCGAATAGATACTGTGAGGCAGAAACATCTTGATCGTGATATAGGAACTGACCGAGACAATCATCAAGGGAAGGAAAAGTTCATAGCCGCCGGTCAGCTCGGCAATAAGAAAGACACCGGTCAACGGCGCATGCATAACACCGGACATAATACCAGCCATTCCCAACAGGGCAAAGTTCTTCTCCGACAGATACATCGTAAAGGGGAAAAAGTTAGACGCATGAGCAAATACGAAACCGGCAATACACCCCAAATACAAACTGGGTGCAAAAATACCACCGCATCCACCACCTGCATTCGTCGCGCTCGAAGCGAAAACTTTAAACAGCAGAATCAACGTCAGGAAGATCTGTAACCCCCAATAGGTATCGTTCAGACCGTAGAACATACTCTTATCCATGATATGTGTGAACTGTCCGTTCAGCAATGACGAAATCGTATCGTAACCTTCACCGTAGAGTGGCGGGAATACAAAAATCAACACACTCAGCATGATACCCCCAACAAGGAATTTCTTCCAGTACTTGCCGAGTTTCCGGTACATACCCTCCACCCTGTTCATCACCTTCGTAAAATAGAGGGATACCAGGCCGCAGAATACGCCGAGCAGAAGGACGTATGGAATACGTTCGATCACAAACACTTCAGTCTGCGAGAAGGGAAACATCGCTTCCGTTCCCGTAAAGACGTAAGAGACTGTCGCAGCCGTCACCGATGTGATAAGCAGAGGCAACACAGACGTCATCGTCAGGTCCAGCAGCAGTACTTCCACCACGAAGACCACTCCGGTTATCGGAGCCTTAAAAATACCGGAAATAGCCCCCGCCGCCCCACAACCGACAAGCAGCATCAGTGTCTTTTGCTCCATCCTGAACAACCGTCCCAGATTGGAACCGATCGCCGCTCCCGTCAATACGATAGGTGCCTCCGCTCCGACCGATCCACCAAAACCGATGGTGACAGAGCTCGCGACAATAGAAGTCCAGGTATTATGGGGTTTTATACGACTCTTACGCTGGGAAATAGCATACAGTATCTTCGTCACCCCATGACTGATATCATCCCGCACGATATACTTGACAAACAAACCGGCAAGCAAAATACCGATCACCGGATAAAGCAGGTAGAGGTAGTTCGCCCCGTCCTGGTTAAAGTTTCCGGTCAACCAATGTTGAATATGATGAATAATCCATTTCAAGATAATGGCAGCTGCTGCCGTACAGATCCCGACCAGAAGACTGACGATCAAAATAAAATTTTTCTCTTTTATATGCTTATCCCGCCACAGCAGGAACCGATAGAATAATCCTTCGTTTACCATCTTAAATACCTTTACCTGTAATTACTGTTTTAACTGTATAGATCAGAATTGTCAGATCCAGTGTCAGCGACATATTTTCGTAATATAATATATCATATTCCATACGTTCTATCATTTTATCCACATTCTCGGCATAGCCGTACTTCACCATGCCTAACGAAGTAATGCCCGGACGAACGTTATGTAACAAATAATAATAGGGAGCCGTTTTTACGATCTCGTCAATAAAATATTTCCGTTCGGGACGAGGTCCGACCAGCGACATATTCCCTTTCAGTACGTTCCAGAACTGAGGCAGTTCATCCAGCCGGTACTTCCGCATGATCCGCCCGAACGGTGTAATGCGGCAGTCGTCCTCCGAAGCAAGCAACGGTCCGTTTTCCTCCGCATCCACATACATAGTCCGGAACTTATACATCATAAACGGCTCGCCGAGATAGCCGATCCTTTCCTGACGGAAAAAGACAGGCCCCGGAGAATCTTTCTTCACCCGCCAGGCTATATAGACAAATAGCGGGGAAAGAAGAATCAGGGCGACTACCGAGCAAACCTTATCCAGAAAAAGCTTAATATTCTGTTCAGCCGGTGAAAAATTATTGTCTGTCACATCGACTAAAGGGATTCCCCGAATGGTCCGGATCTGAATTTTCGACAACATATTGAACCGGTCTGCCAATACTTTTATTGGCCGTTTGTAACGATAAAGCGAATAGAGGATAGCTAACAACTCCTTATTGTTTCTCGATTCGACAGCCAAAACAATCTCATCGACATTCCCATTCTCCATCAATGCCGGAATATCCTGCACCGTCCCCAATACCTGGGCACGATCGGCTTTGATGGCTGTCTTGTCATTCTCCGAAACAAAACCGTAAATATTATATCCCATCCGATACAGATCGCGGGCGATACGGACAGCCTTTCCTCCGGCACCGACCACCAGCACATTCATCGCCCATTCCCGGCTCTTTATCTTGCTGACACCGTCCTGTGTAATCAGCAGGCGTGGAATATAAGTCACGATGAACTGCAAACCGAACAGGCCGAAGAACAGCTTATAGTATACCTTGATCGAACGGGGAATATCGTCGAGCATCAGGACAAAGAATACAACAAGCGTCCCGATCAGCACCGTAATAAACGTCGTAAACAACTCGGTCAGACGGGATTTCCCAAACGGCTTATTATAGTATCCGGAGAAATAATAAAGAATCAGCCAGAAGAAAGGAATCAATGCCTGTCCAATAAGCACACCCGGATATTGCAGGTAGTCGAGCAGACTGCTTGCCCCCTCGTCGATAGCAAACACCTCATAACGAAGGATATTGAACAGCAACCATGCAACGGAAGCCGATATATAATCCGATAATATGTATTTCCCGGCCTGCTTGCTCTTCTTCATTTTTATCTGATTACCTGAATAACGCCCCCTTCTCCTAATTTAATGATATTGGAAGGCTTAGCCTTGCTCATATCATCCTGGCGATACTTCACTATATAATCGACACCGTTTTTAATAACATCCGATATTTCGCCGAAATTAGCCGGAGAAGGTTCTCCGCTTATATTTGCCGACGTTGAAACCAGCGGTTTACGGAAACGCGCACATAACTTGCGGGAAAACTCTTCGTTCGTTATCCGGATCCCGACGCTGCCGTCTTCCCCAAGCAGGTTACCGGCCAGGTTTCTCGCATGCGGATAGATGACCGTCAACGGCTTATCGGCCACTTCTATCAGATCCCAGGCTATATCGGGAATCTCCGGCACATACATACTCAACTTTGCCGTCGTATCGGTCAGAACCAACATAGCCTTATTGTCTATTCTTCTCTTCAGCTCGTACACTCTTTGTACGGCTTTCTCATTTGTCGCATCACAACCTATCCCCCAGATTGTATCTGTCGGATAAAGTATTATACCTCCCGCCTGCATGATTTCACAGGCTTTTTGAATATCGTCTGTCATTGTTTTCTAAATAATGTCACAAATGTACAAATCATTCGCGGACTTTATTATAAAAAGTAGAGAAAATGTATTTTAATAAAAATGTATGCGGCTAAACAGGATTATCCATTTATATTACCTAACTTTACGGATTGAAATATATTGGAGATTTTGTTGCTATCAGCTTCACATCCAATATATCCGGGACGATAAAAAGAAAAAAACAATATATAATGATTACAAGATGGAACTTTCAAACCCCAACAGAAGAAGAGTTACATAAAAGAGATAAGTTGGCTACTGAGCTGGGACTCAGTCCGGTCGTATGTCTTTTGCTCGTTCAACGAGGACTGACTACTGTTGAAGAGGTGAAGAAATTCTTTAAACCCAGCCTGAACGACCTGCACGATCCGTTCCTTATGCCGGATATGGAAAAGGCAGTCAAGCGTCTGAACAAGGCTCTGGGTAATAAAGAAAAGATTTTGGTTTACGGTGACTATGATGTAGACGGCACGACTGCCGTTTCACTGGTCTACAAGTTTTTACGCCCCTATTCATCTACATTGGATTACTACATTCCGGACCGGTATGACGAAGGGTACGGGATATCGTATAAGGGGATTAATTATGCGAAGGAGAACGGGATTACACTTATAATCTCACTCGACTGCGGCATCAAAGCGATCGAAAAGATCGAATATGCCAAGGAATTGGGTATCGACTTCATTATCTGTGACCACCACATGCCGGACGACACGCTGCCGGATGCAGTAGCTGTGCTGGATGCCAAACGGGTAGACTCGGTCTATCCGTATGAACATCTGTCGGGATGCGGTGTCGGTTTCAAATTTATGCAGGCATTTGCCAAAAGTAATAACTTCCCGTTTGCCGACCTGGAGAAGCTGTTGGAACTAACGGCTGTCAGCATCGCTTCGGACATCGTCCCCATCACGGGCGAAAACCGTATACTGGCCTATTACGGTCTGAAACAGCTCAACAGCAATCCGAGCCTCGGACTGAAAGGGATCATCGACATCTGCGGTCTGTCCGGGAAAGAGATCACCATCAGCGACATCGTCTTCAAGATCGGACCGCGTATCAATGCCTCCGGGCGCATGATGAACGGGAAGGAAGCTGTCGAACTGTTACTGGCAAAAGATGTGGACAGCGCAAGGGAGAAAAGCGAAAGTATCAACCAATATAACGAAGAGCGCCGCGAACTGGACAAGAAGATCACGGACGAAGCGAATGCCATCATCGACGAGTTTCAGAACATGGAAGACCGCAAGGCGATCATCGTCTATAACCCGGGCTGGCACAAGGGCGTAATCGGTATCGTGGCTTCCCGCCTGACGGAGAAGTATTACCGTCCGGCAGTCGTACTGACCAAATCATCCGAACTGATCACGGGTTCCGCCCGCTCGGTAACGGGGTTTGATATATATAAGGCGATCGAAAGCTGCCGCGACCTGTTGGAAAACTTCGGCGGACACACTTACGCAGCCGGACTCTCCCTGAGAGAAGAGAACCTGGAAGCCTTCACCGAACGTTTCCTCAAGCTGGCAGCCGACGAGATCATCCCCGAACAGATGATTCCCCAGCTCGATGTCGACGCCGTACTGGACCTGCAGGACATCAATCCCAAATTCATGAGCGAGCTGAAGAAGATGAACCCCTTCGGCCCGGACAACCAGAAGCCGGTGTTCTGTTCTTTCGGTGTGAAGGACTACGGGACCAGCAAGTTGGTTGGGAAAGAACTGGAGCATATCAAGCTGGAACTGATCGACGACAAATCGAACACACCGATACACGGTATTGCTTTCGGCATGCGCCAGCACAATACCCACATCAAAAACATGAAACCTTTCAACATCTGTTACACCATTGAAGAGAACACCTACAACGGCAACACGTCGTTGCAACTCATGGTGAAGGACATCAAGGAAAACGAGATGTGAAGGGATGCGGTGGACGTCTACCATAAGATATTAGGAAAGTACTGGGGATACCCCGCTTTCCGTCCTTTGCAGGAAGAAATCATCCATGCTGTCTGCGAGGGAAAAGATACGCTCGGACTGATGCCTACGGGAGGTGGTAAATCCATCACCTTCCAGGTTCCCGCACTGGCGATGGAGGGAATCTGCATCGTCGTCACTCCGTTGATAGCGTTGATGCGCGACCAGGTAGACAATCTGCGCCGGGTTGGAATCAACGCTACAGCCGTCTATTCAGGCATGAGCCGCCAGGAGATCGAGGCTGAGTTGGAGAAATGTATTTCCGGAAACTGCAAATTCCTGTATCTCTCGCCCGAACGTCTCGCCACAGAACAATTCCGGGAGAAGCTGCAAACCATGAACGTCTGCCTGCTGGTCGTAGACGAGAGCCATTGCATCTCGCAATGGGGCTATGACTTCCGTCCCTCCTACCTTCATATTGCCGATGTCCGCAAGCAACTGCCCGGCGTACCGGTGCTGGCGCTTACGGCAACGGCTACTCCCGAAGTAGTGGACGACATACAGGAGCAGCTGCTTTTCAAGAAGAAGAATGTTTTCAGAAAAAGCTTCATCCGCCCGAATCTGGCGTATGTCGTACGTCGTACGGAAGACAAACCGGGAACACTCACCTACATACTCTACAAAGTCCCGGGAACAGCTATCGTCTATACACGAAACCGGAAACAGACAAAAGAGGTAGCCACTCTCCTACAACAGGCAGGCATTTCCGCCGACTACTTCCATGCCGGACTAAGCCGGGAAGAAAAGGAGGTGCGGCAAAACCGCTGGAAGAACAACGAATGCAGGGTAATCGTCGCCACCAATGCTTTCGGTATGGGAATAGACAAACCGGATGTGCGCCTGGTCATCCACCTGGACATGCCCGGTTCACTGGAAGAATATTACCAGGAGGCCGGACGCGCCGGACGCGATAGCCGGAAAGCCTACGCCGTAGTTCTCTGTTCGGATACAGACGGCTTTAAACTAAAAAAACGGATAGAAGACGAATTCCCCGAAAAGAAACTGATCAAGCAGGTATACGAAGCATTAGGTTACTACACCCACGACTTCTCGTTAGCAGACTTCAGTTCAGCCGGCCGGTTTTCCCCATTACAGGCCCATCATGCACTGAAACTGCTGGAACTGTCCGGATATATAGAATATTGTGAAGCAACAGATGAATCTTCCTTTCCGACAGCCTCCCAAATCACTTATACCTGTCCACGGGTGAAAAAGGATGCCCTTATCATCCCGGCCTCCGCCTATGAAGAGCGCCGGGAAAGAATAAAAAAGCGTATCTCGAAAGTCACGGAATATATGGACAGCGAACGCATTTGCCGAAGCCGGCTGTTACTCTCCTATTTCGGGGAAAAGAATGCGGAAGATTGCGGATGTTGCGATGTTTGTCTCTCCAGAAACAGTTCAGGCTTAAACAACCGGGATTTCAATGCCATCCGCGGAGAACTCTTGCAAGCCATCTCTCCCCAAAAACCTCTACAGGTTATAACGTTGACAGAATCCCTACCTTTTCCGGCAGACAAAATCATTACCGCCATCCGCTTCCTGACCGAGCATGACGAACGGTTTTATCTGGAGGACGGGAAAATCGGGATCATAAGCCAACCCGATAGGCAGGACTAAAACTGAACCTATGCGGTAACCGAGTCAACCTTCCTTACATCCCCAGATAAGCTCCGGCGCCTTCCGCACACCGTTCGCCGTCGATTGCAGCGGAAACGATACCACCGGCGTACCCGGCGCCTTCGCCGCAGGGGAAAAGACCTTTTATCGTCACGTGTTGGAAACTATCCTTGTCGCGCAGGATGCGGACAGGAGAAGAGGTGCGTGTTTCCACCCCTATCATCACGGCCTCGTTGGTCAGGAAGCCTTTGGAGACTTTACCGAAATAGCGGAAGCCTTCACGCAGGCGGCCGGTCACGAACTCCGGCATCCAGAAATGCAGCGGTGAGGCCAGCAAGCCCGGTGTATAGGAAGATTCGGGAAGATCGAAAGAGTTCTTCTTATTGATAAAATCGGCCATTCGCTGCGCCGGCGCGGTTTGCTTCATACCGCCGTTCAGCCAGCAGAGTTCTTCCAGATGCTCCTGAAACTCCATCAGCCCGAGTGGAGAATCCGAAGGAAAGTCTTCCGGACGAATCTCGACCACCATTCCGGAGTTAGCCCAGCGGGAACCCCGGTTAGACGGAGACATCCCGTTGACCACCACCTGCTTCGGACCGCTGGCAGCCGGAACGACGAAGCCGCCGGGGCACATACAGAAGGAATAGACCCCCCGCCCGTTCGCCTGCGTCACAAAACTATATTCGGCAGCCGGCAGATACCCGCCTCTTCCCTCCTTCCGGTGATACTGGATCTGGTCGATCAGCATCTGCGGATGTTCCAGACGGACACCGACGGCAATGCCTTTCGCCTCGACCGGAATCTGCCGGTCATGCAAATAGCGGTAGACATCGCGTGCGGAATGGCCCGTCGCCAGGATAACCGGGCCGGAGAAGCTCTCGCCCGTATTGGTTTCCACGCCGACAACCTCTCCGCCATGGATCACCAGGGCATCCATACGCGTCTCGAAATGGACTTCGCCCCCGCAACGGATGATCTGTTCGCGGATATTCTCGATGACACGCGGCAACTTGTCGGTCCCGATGTGCGGATGGGCGTCTGCCAGGATCGACGTGCTGGCGCCAAACTGGCAAAAGATGTTCAGGATCTTATCGACCGAACCGCGCTTCTTGCTGCGGGTGTAGAGCTTGCCGTCCGAATAGGCGCCGGCGCCGCCTTCACCAAAGCTATAATTCGATTCGCCGTTCACTTTGTGCTCGCGGCTGATCAGGGCGATGTCTTTCTTCCGTTCACGTACATTCTTCCCGCGTTCGATCACGACAGGACGCAGGCCAAGCTCGATCAGGCGAAGGGCGGCAAACAGGCCTCCCGGACCTGCTCCCACCACGATAACCGTCTTGCCGACCGAGACGTCTTTATATTCGACCGACTGATATTCCGGTTCGTCCGGCACCTCGTCGATGAAGGCACGCAGTTTCACATTCACATAGATCGTCCGCTGGCGCGCATCGATCGAACGTTTCAACACCCTGACAGCCTGGATATGCGGGACAGACACGCCCGTTTCGCGGGCGACGACCTGTTTCAACGAATGCTCGCCGGCTGCCTCTTCGGGCAATATGCGGAGTTGTAACTCTTGTATCATATTTACTTCTTTAAATTCAAATAGAAAACCAATCCTGCCTGCGCCCGATAGCCGCTCCAGTCAATCTCCACGGGCAATGGGTATTCCGGCGTGCCGAGCTTGCAGTCTCCTTTCACCGCGTCCCATTCGTATCCGACACTCAGATTCAATGCGGCATAGCGGCAGAGGCCAAATTTAATACCAAAAGTTGGTTCCAGGAAGAGGTTTGTGCCGGAATATTTGTTTTCGCTCCGTTTGCCGCTCTCCGGAGCGGATGCAATAAACAGGCTATAAAGTTCTTTTCCCCTGCCCAGCACGGCTCCCGACGAGAGTTGCAGGTATGGTTCGAAGGTAAAAATCCCCAGTTGCTCTTTCACCAGGCGGAAACGGTAGAAAGCTCCTAACTTGTATCCTTTATTGCGCAACTCGTAGTTGCAGTGTCCCGAATAATCGGCCACGCCTTTCTTCCCCGCCGTATTCATATAGTTGAAAAGCAGCCCGGCATGATTGCGTTTCCATTCGATCCCGACACGGGTATCCTGGGTGACGTAACCGGGAAACTTGTCGGTTGTCAGGGCATTTATAACAGGAAGCGCAAGATCGTTTACCCGGTCTTTCATTTTGGACATCTGGTAAGAACCATGCCCGATGTTATACTCGACAGTCAGCGATTGTGCCTGTCCGAAGCGGACGGCAGATAAGAGGAGGCATATAAAAAGCAGTATCCGTTTCATTTCTCCGGGGTGTTTTCAGGGTTAGACATATTTGCTTCCAAAACAGCCTTGCCAAGGGAATAAGGACGAAGGGTCTCATCTTTGAAATAGATATAAACTTCATACGTACCGCCACGGCCGGCATACGTCTCGTCCACAAAAGAACGCTGGTCGAAATCGTAACTTCGCCGGATATAGGTATAATTCTCGATACTGTACTCGATTGTATAGTAATCGAAGCCGGCACGCTCCGATTCGTCCACATCCCAGAAGATGACGGGATGCCCTTCTTCATCCATTTCGTACGGCAGCAGTTTGTCGCTCCCGTCGCGCGCTTTCACCTTCAGAGGCCAGCTGCGCGTTTCCGTGTAATGCTCGGCCCCTAACTGCCCGGCGACGGTTCCCCTGTTCGTCCGGACATACACTTCACAGGTTAGATCATAAGTTCCATTCGGAATCCTGTTGACGTCCACCAGGAAGCTGCCATTGAAATCATCGCTTTCCCACTCCATCTGGCCCAGCCGGAAAACACATTTCTCCATTTCATAGCCCGGCAACGGGTAGACCGTATACCCGACAAACCAGGTATCATCGACATAATACTGCCCTTCGTAATCTTCAGGAAGATTCAATTGGACATCCGACAACACGGAACCGGCCGATGGCCTTTCCACCTCTACAAAGTTCTCCCCTAACCGGTACTCACAACTCATAAACGGAAAGAACATACTCACAAATAGATAAACAACACTTTTTCTCATATAAATATAACTTATCCGAACAATTGCCGGAAAGCCTCTTCCACCTTGCGCACCTGGATGATTTGAATCTTGCACTTGGATGAGTCGAAGCCTTTCAGGTTATTGTGCGGGATGATAATGCGCGAGAAACCTAACTTCTCCGCTTCCAGGATACGCTGCTCGATGCGGTTCACCGGGCGTATCTCGCCCGACAGCCCCACTTCGCCACACATGCAGATACCCGGCTCGATCGTAATGTCGAGACTGGAAGATAGCACGGCGCTGATCACCGCCAGGTCGATCGCCGGATCGTTCACCTTCAGGCCGCCGGCGATATTCAGGAAAACGTCTTTCTGGATCAGCTTGAAGCCGGCGCGCTTTTCCAACACGGCCAGCAACATATTCATACGCCTGAGGTCGAACCCCGTCGCACTGCGCTGGGGCGTCCCGTAGACAGCGGAACTCACCAAAGCCTGCGTCTCGATCAGGAAAGGACGGATGCCTTCGATAGCCGCTGCAATGGCGACACCGCTCAGCCCCTCATGGTTTTGCGTCAGCAGCAGTTCGGAAGGGTTACTGACTTCGCGAAGGCCGTCCTGGCGCATCTCGTATATCCCTAACTCGGCCGTGCTCCCGAAACGGTTCTTGATGCTGCGGAGGATGCGGTACATATAATGCTGGTCGCCCTCGAATTGCAGGACCGTGTCGACGATATGTTCCAGTACCTTCGGGCCGGCGATGCTCCCTTCCTTGTTGATATGGCCGATCAGGAGGACGGGCGTACCGCTCTCCTTGGCATATTTCAGGATAGCCGCGCTGCATTCGCGCACCTGGGTGACACTTCCGGGGGAAGACTCCACGACTTCCGTATAAATGGTTTGTATCGAGTCGATAATCAACAGGTCGGGCTGCACATTCCGGGTCTGTACGAAGATCTGTTCGAGATTGGTTTCGCAAAGGATGAAACAGTCCGGGTTCTCGTGGGCGATGCGGTCGGCACGGAGTTTCAGCTGGCGACTGCTCTCTTCGCCGGAGACGTAGAGCGTTTTCAGCCCGTCCAGCCCTAAAACGGTCTGCAGGACGAGGGTCGATTTCCCGATACCCGGCTCGCCCCCGATCAGGACAAGCGATCCTTTCACCAGGCCGCCCCCCAGGACGCGGTTCAGCTCCTGGTCCCTCAGGTCGATGCGTGTTTCCTCTTCGGAAGTGATGTCGCGAAGCAATACGGGCCGCATCTTACTACCGTCCGACAGGCCGTAGAGCGCCCGTTTCCCGGCCGGCTCTTTCGCCACGATCTCTTCGACATACGTGTTCCACTCGCCGCAGGAAGGACATTTCCCGACCCATTTGGGAGAATCAGCCCCGCAATTGGAGCAGATATATACTGTTTTTGCTTTTGCCATTCTGTTATTTTTTAATTGCGCGCGCGCTTTCAGGGCTTAAAGGCTCTATTTCTTAAAGAACGTGAACGCTTTTGGACTTTACCGGCTGTTTTTGTTAAAGAGCGTAAACGCTTTCGGACTTTTACGACTGTCGAACCCAAAAAGCGCGTGCGCTTTCGGACTTTTACAGCTTTCAAGATCAAAAAGCGTGCGCGCTCTCGCACTTTTAGAGTCGTCAGACCCGGAGAGCGCGCGCGCTTTCGGATATTTTCAGCCGAAAAGGTCGAGCGTCAACTGCTTTTTTTCGGCTTCCAGCTTCCGCAGGTGCCGTTTACCCTGCGGCGTGATGATTTCCATTTTGTCGAAACGGGTCCGGATGACCGTCTCGACCGTGTAACTGACGTTGACCACTTCGCCCAGCTCGCTCATCTTCCGCTGTATTTCCAACACGCAGTCGATGCACATGCCGCTTTTGAACGTGATCTTTTCGTCAAACATATCTTTCTTGAAGTCTTCGTCGCACATATAGAAGTCGATCGTCTCTCCCCCTTTATTGTAGATCCCTTTCCAGCGATAACGGGCGTCTTTGAGCACGGGCGAAATGATCTCGATCGTCGCCTTGTTGTCCTTGACAGCGGGCAACTCGTCGGAACGGAGGATGTAATAGTCGAACTGTTCGCGTCTGACTTCCAGCGAACCGGAGCGGCTCCGGTTGTTTTCGTTCAGCTCGCGCAACGTAAACCGGGTTACTTTCGGATAGCCGCGTACAGCCTCGTAGAAGTTGGATTTGCATTTGCAGAAACGGGGCGATGCACTCAGCAACTCCACCAATTCGCGCGAGATCGTGACGCCGGGCAGTTTCTTTTTCAAGTTGTTACGCAGGAGCGACATTTCGCGTTGCATCTTTTCCTCGTCAGCCGCCGTACGGTCTGCCGCCGGTTGCCCGCCGACCGAGAGGGACGGACGCGTCCACACCTGCATAAACAGGTTCAGGACAATCGAGATCAGGCGGCTGTTTTCACCTGCCGCCGACCATATCTCGCGGAACCCTTCGGGCTGCTGGAAAGATTCGCAATAGACCGTCATCTTGACATCCAGCATATCCGCCAATGTCCGGAGCAGGGAAAGGACTTCTTTCTCCGCCCGGTGTCTGATCATGGCGTCCATATAGTTGGACTTGTCGTTGAAGTAATATCGAAGTTCGAGCTTGTTATCAAACTTAATCATAAACACAATTTATTAGTTATCCTTCAGTCTTCGGTTTCCGGTCGAAGAACGGGTTCTTGGATGACGCGCTGACCGGAATCGCCATCACGCATTTGCAGTCGCCCAGCATCCCCAACCGTTGGGCTGCCAGACCGGCGCTGAACATGACGCGTGTATCCAGGCGGAGATCCGACGCCGTGGCGCAGGCCGAGCCGATCGCAATACCTAAATCCACCGAATTGATCGCGCAGGGAACGGCTTCCGGCTTTTCCACACAGGTGGGGAATCCGCAGTGTTCGCAATTCAAGCCCTGCACCTGCTGGCGCGTGCCGGCAATCATAATGGCTTCAGCCTGAAGGATATTGTCGGCATCACGCAGGAAGAATTTCAAGCCGGTTTCGCCCGACATAATGACAAGCTCTTCGGAAAGGCGTTTTATATCTTCACCCGTTACCATAGCCACCTCGATGATGTCGATACCTTTCCCCTTCGGGGCCGTACGGGCGGCTGTCATCATCTGGCGGACAGCCTGTAACACATGTTCGTGTCGTGTTTCTCTTTCGTTCTCTATCATTTTAATATTGGTTTAGCACTGCCAAAGATAACACATTACTCGTTTTATAGCTCAAGATTCGTCATCTTTTCTGTTATGGCAAAAGGATAATCGGGGTATTCGTAGATGCTGAAGCGCGGTTCGGTTACGCCTTCGCAGTAATTCCAGATGCTGAGATACTCTTTGATGTCTTCGCCCATCGCCTGCAACTGGCGCAGGTAAGCGGCGACGGATTTGTTTTCGACTATATACACCTCTCCCATACGGTCGATGATCGGGCTGTGACGGCGTCCGGCGTCATGTTCGAACTTCAGGATACGGCGTCCGTCGGCAGTCATGCCGACGGTCTTAAACGTCATGCTTTTGCCGATAGCCGGAAGGTTCAGCACATTGCGGTCGGTCGCCGCAAACAGCAGATGATTTTCCTTGATGAAACTAACCAACTTCTTCCCCAACGGACGTTCGTAGCGGATCAGGCGGTAAAGCTCTTTCTGTTTCTCTTTCGGGACAAGGCCGAATACTTTTTCCTCCTGCTGTTCCTGCAAAGAGCGGCTGTTCGGCGTAAAGACGGCATAATTCTCATGGAAACCTTTGACCGAAAATGTGTAATAGCATACGACACCCATCGCGTTCAACGTCTGCCGCAGCTTGGCCGTGTGCCCGCGCCGGGAAGCGGCAACCGTGTAGACGAGTTGGTTGGTGATAATCCATCCGGCCGAAAGAATCGCTTCGATGGCCCTTTTCGCTTCGGGCGTCACCTCGAGCGGAGACTGGAAATGCGTCTGGATGATGAACTGTGAAACGCCGATACGCGACGCTTTCTCCTTGAAGTCCCTCAAAATAGTTACCAGTTCATCGGTGATACGCAAAGGCAGGTAGGCAAGCAGACGGGTTCCCAGGCGGACACGTTGCAGTTCGGCATACTTCTCCCCGTCCGGACGGCTCTCATTGGCCTTCTGTTTCCGGAGAGCCATCTTGTAGACGGCATCGAGGATGTTACGTAGCGTCGCATTCTGGCTCATCAACGCATCGCCCCCGGTAATCAGGATATCCCTCAGCTGTGCGTCTTCCTCGAAATAACGCATCAGGCGGCGCAGTTTCTTTTCCCATGTCTCTTTCGGCTTCAAAGACTCGAAATCGAAGTTCAGGCGTTCGCTCTGGAAATCGTACATGCGCTGGCAGGAAGCACACAGGCCGCCGCAAGCCCGCCCCATTGAATCGGGGATCAGGATCGCCACTTCCGGATACCGGCGGTGGATGTTATGCCCTTCCGGCAACAGCCATCCGGCGGCGTTGGGCTGGCCGGGCACGACGATATCTTCTTTTTCCCATGCCCTGATCTGTCCGTAGGTTTCGACCAGTTCTTCGGAATAAAAGACATAGGAACGGATCGTGGCGTCGTCATAGCCGCTTGTGTTGGTGTTCAGCAAGGAAAGATAATAAGGCGTCACGAAGAACGGCATTCCCTTTTTCCGGGCACGTGCCAGCAGCTGCATCGTCTCTTCCGAGAGAGAACCTCCGAGGAAATAGTTCAGCTCCGTCGGGCTCTTGAATGCCATGGCAAGATGAAACCGGCTGGTATTCCACCATTCCTGTACTTTGGTGTACTTCTCCGCATAACTCATTCCTTCGGCAAACTGAAACCGGGAGGTCGGCGCATGACGCCGTTCGATCTTACGTATCAGCCCGGCAATAATCCGCTCCTTGTTGGAACGGCGAATCGCCATCACGTCTTCATCCAGGCCGGTAGGCCAACGGTTCATCTGACGTTTGACAAGCGAACGGTCCGGCATATCCTCTGCCGGATTCTCTAATAAATCAAACTGCCGGAACAAATCGATAAACAAATCCGGCGAAACAGGTTCCGTCAGCCTTCCGGTCAGGAACTGCCACAGATAGGTAATAGTCCGCACCGGTATATCCTCGCCGGTCGAGAGTTCGGAAACCGTCGTGTTATCATGCTCGATCAGCAGAAGAATACGCTTCGCCACGGCATTGCCCATATTGCTTCCACCGACAGTCCTGTCCATACGGGAAGAGACAAAAGAGCGTAAAGCCTCTTTGAACAGCTCTGCACTCTCGCTCTCTTCCGCCATTACCTGTAGCTGGGGAAAATCTTTTTTAAAAACTTTAGTCAATTGTGGGATGTCATACGAAAGTAATTTTCTTTTAATCATAAGCAAAACTCTTTTTAGGCGGGTTATAAAATGTTATTCCAAATACGTTTGTCTACAAATATAACATTTTTTCTTCGCCATGGAAAGCATTTCACGTATAAAACATCTTAAACGCCTTGTAAAACACAGCAAAATGACAATTGCAAAACATATTTATTACAATTTTGTTACTTTCGTTTCAGTCTGACTTCGTACGAGTCGTGCCGGCGGTCAGGAAAGCGTAATGTTTGGATTCCTCATCATTCGGCAGGTAAAAAAAGAAAGCTCCGACGAAAATTAATCGTCGGAGCTTTTAGCGGAGAAAGCGGGATTCGAACCCGCGAAACCCTTTAGGAGTTTACACGCTTTCCAGGCGTGCCTCTTCAACCACTCGAGCATCTCTCCCTGTTTTCGGAGCGCAAAAGTAAAACAACTTTACAAGAAATCCAAGCTATCATCCATTTATTTTCTCTTTTATGTCCACCTTGAACTGTTCAATCTCTTCCTCTTCAAACCGGCAGCTACACATTTCTTTCTTCTTTACTCTTTTCATCAAACGGTCCAAAAAGACAGCTTTTGTATTATACGCACGGCACAACTGACAGAGCGAAAGGTGGATAGCCAAACGCATTCTCTCAGTCACAGACAGAGGGACATGGATACGCTTTTCTATTAAACAGGTGGCCTGCTTGCATGACAGTGTAAATATATGTATAAACTCTTTAAACATTTTGACCTTCTAATTTAAACCAGTGGACATCGATACATTTTCTCAACTGAAGACGGCTGCGCTGCAATAGCTTCCAGTAATTGGCAGCCGACAAATTTAGTTCACGGCATATTTCCGCCGCTTTCTGTTCCTGAAGATAGCATTTGTTGACAACAATCAGCCATTGCCGGGGCAGATTTCCGAGACACTGGTTGAATACCCCATAAAAGCTCTCATTATTCAACAGCGTACTTACTGCAAACTCATCCTCCTCCCACAGATCAGCCACATCCGGTTCAATCCATTCGCCATGCTTGTCAAAAAAAGTATCGAAAGAGAATGACTGGGGACTTCCGTTATACCGCTTTTTGTATATATCGGCAATTTTATGTTGCAATATACTTGTCAGCCAGGTCAACGGCGAACTTTTCCCCTGAAAGGAATCTCTGCTTTTGTAAGCCGAAAGAAAAACTTCCTGAACTACATCTTTGGCGTCTTCCTTATCGGACAACAGATAGCAGGCCCTGTCCAACAGTGTTTTCGAGTAGTCGTCTATCCATTTCTCCAACTCGAAAGCCGAAACGGAAATGTCGGTTTGTTGCATGCGATTATTAATTAAAAGTCGTAAAACCAGGACACGGGTTTTTAATCGCCTATGCCCTGGATTCTATCTGTTACAAATATACTATTATTATCGGATAACTATCTTCAATACATTATTTATTGCAGGAACCGGGAACATATCGTCTACTTTCATAATGGATGCGTCCTCTTTCTCCGGCATTCCGGTGAAAAGTCCCTGTGCATTTCCGGCTCCGGGATATTGGCTAACAGCTGTTCCGTCGTCAAAAAGAGCAGTCTTAGCCGTGATATCGCCTTTGAAGTTTGCCGGAATCAGCGCCTCGTTTGCATAAAACCAGTCATTGGAATAACCGAACATGGTGGCATAGGCAATATGGTCACCCTCAGTCGCTTCAAACTCTATTTCTACTTTTTCGCCCGGAGCAACCGGAGCATCACCGGCAATATAGACCATTCTAACATTAGACATCTTTTCCAATGAAGCCTTCAAAACCGAGGCATCTCCCATCTGTGCAAGATTGCTCAAACCCATTCCGGCATCTTTCTTTCCTGCTTCATAGATAGGATTTACATCTCCCGTATAGACAACTACTATAGCCGGGGAAATACCTGTGATAATACCTGTGTTGGCGGAAATCTTTGCCGCTAAAAGAGAATTGTCACCCATTTGCGCAATAGCCGTTATCTCTGCATTCGATTTCGCTCCGGCTTCATAGAAAGGCATTTCGTTCAAAAGTTTTCCGTTGAATACATTTGAAACCGCCCATACACCCGGCGAGAAAGGCGTCTCGTTATCACTGCCACCTGAGATGTTGGTGATAGTCAACTCAAATTCGGAGGAACCGGCCATATAACTGAGTTCCAGTTTCATCAATTTCGAAGCGTCGACACCGGGAACCATCATAATGTCTGAATCCTCTTTCTCATCAGTCATTCCGGCTTTTGTTCCATTATCCCACAATTTGATTTGCGAGGAAACATCCCCCGTCACAGGTACGCCGTCATTATTATAAAGTTGCAGGCCCGGATTCTCCGGTGCGAAAAACCAGTCTTTGGATGCTCCGTACATAGTGGCAAACATCAGTGCTTGCCCTTTACCGGCATGGAATGTAAAACTAATACGCTGCCCCGGCAACACTACAGGTGCGTTTACCTCTTCACTACCCATTCCGGCAAATGTTCCGCTCTCTACAAAATCTTTCGGTTCCAATACATTTTCAAAAGAAATTACCGAAGAGGTTGGTTCCGGCATGTTCTTTTCATCATCATCACTACATGAAGCAAAAACTGTTGAAACCAATGCAAACATTGTTGCTGCTAATAAATACTTTTTCATATTCGTCTGTTATTAAATTGTTTATATAATAAGTTCTCTTTATTTCTTTTCCAAAAGGGGGATATAATCGGCATATCCTTCTGCTTCCATCTTGTCTTTCGGGATGAACCGGAGCGATGCACTGTTAATACAGTAACGCAAACCGCCTTTATCTGCCGGACCGTCATTGAACAGATGCCCCAGATGTGCATCTCCGCTTTTGCTGCGCACTTCTATCCGCTGCATGCCATGCGAGTTGTCCGTCTTTTTCATTATCAGACTTTTGTCTATGGGTTTTGAAAAGCTGGGCCAGCCACAACCGGAGTCGAATTTATCGGTCGAGATGAATAAAGGTTCGCCGGTAGTTATGTCGACATATAAGCCCTCACGTTTTTCATTCCAATACTCGTTCCGGAAAGCCCTTTCCGTCGCATTCTCTTGTGTTACGGCGTATTGTTCGGCAGTCAGCATAGAACGCAGTGTGGCGTCATCCGGTTTTTGATAAATCTTTTGAGGCGAGAAAGCGGCTTTCCTGGCCATGTCGAACAATTCAGGGCTGATATGGCAATAGCCGTTCGGATGTTTGTCCAGATAATCCTGATGATAATCTTCGGCCGGATAGAAATTCCTCAGCGGTTCGACTTCCACGACAATCGGTTTGGAGTATTGTTTGGCCAACGCCTCCACAGCCTGCTTGATAACAGGCAGGTCGGCTTTATCAGTGTAATAAATGCCTGTCCGGTATTGTGTCCCTTTGTCATTACCCTGCCGGTTAAGGCTTGTAGGGTCTATCGTTTTGAAGAACAGGTCTATCAAAAAGTTCAAACCGGCCTTCTTCGGATTGTAACCGACTTTCACCGTTTCGGCAAACCCGATATTGCCATTGCAGACCTGTTCGTAAGTCGGATTCTTCACATCCGTTTTCCCATTTGCATAGCCCACTTGCGTCTGGACTACGCCATCGATCTGTTTCATAAAATGTTCTGTTCCCCAGAAACATCCGCCTGCAAAATAAATTTCTTTCACGTCACTCATGTCAGTATTTTTAGAGAGCTGTCCGCTCATTGTTTCTTGTGCTGTTGCCAATCCTCCGGATATGAACAAAGCGATGATTAGAATAACATTTTTCATACGTCTTTCGTTTTTAAGTAAGTAAACCCCAATCCCAACATAGGGATGTCTTTTAATATCATAAAATTTGTAACCGGAACACCGTCTACCGTATTCCACATTCCGGGAGTCGTAAACAGGAAACTAAATGTAATCAGGAATGTTGCGATAAGGCAAAAAGCTGCAAATGGCCTCAATACATCATATTTCAGACTGAAAAGCAACAGGAGTCCTGTTATAATCTCGATTACGCCGAAGAGATTGGAAACCTGCTGTACGCTCAATACCTCATATAACCAAAACAGTAAAAAATGATTTTCAACCAAAGGCTTGATACCGGCCGCTTCAGTCGGTGTAAATTTGAAAAAGCCAATCCACAGCATAATCAGCACAATGCCGAAAAGCGATATATAATATCCAAGGCGTGCAAGTTGTGGAAACGGGGTGACGGTGTAATTGATAATTGATTTCATGTTCTCTTTTGTTTGTATTTCGTTGTTTTACTTCTTTTGTTAGGTTAGTCTGTCATACCACGAAATACTGACACAAATTGGCGAACTTTTTTTCATATTTTCAAACAGACAAGTATAAAAATAGCGATTTTAATTCAGGTTCAATAAATCGAATATCTGTAAAATTGGTAGTTTAATCCGTAATTTGTTTAACGCCGTAACAGTTGAGCTGCGCTACCTTTGCCACTAATTAAAAAATAAAAGACATGATGAAAATACAAGCAATCGCCATTCTGATGTTCCTGACCTTTACGAATATCATGGCATCGGATATAATTACGGTACATAACATAAAATCAACAGATATGAATACATTGGAATTAACGCAGGAATGGGACAAGACATTCCCGCAGAGTGACAAAGTGGAACATTCGAAAATCACGTTCCACAACCGCTACGGCATCACGCTTGCCGCAGACCTGTATAAACCGAAAAACGGACAGGGCCGTTTGGCTGCCATTGCGGTAAGCGGTCCTTACGGAGCAGTGAAAGAGCAGGTGTCGGGCCGCTATGCCCAAACCCTTGCCGAGCGTGGTTTTCTGACCCTTGCATTCGATCCTTCGTTCTACGGAGAGAGCGGCGGTACACCCCGTTACCTGACCTCGCCCGAGATCAGCACGGAAGATTTCAGCGCGGCAGTCGATTACCTGATTACCCGCGATGATGTAGATCCACAGAGTATTGGCATCCTTGGCATTTGCGGATGGGGAGGATTCGCTCTTAATGCTGCGGCCAACGACCCGCGCATCAAGGCTACGGTAACATCCACCATGTACGACATGAGCCGCGTGAATGCCAACGGATATTTCGATGCCATGAGTGCAGACGACCGTTACAAGTTGCGCGAACAGCTCAATGCCCAACGCACCGAAGATTATCTCAACGGCAGTTACAAACTCAATGGCGGTGTGGTCGATCCTGTCCCCGAAGACGCCCCGCTCTTCGTTCGTCAATACCACGACTATTATAAAACAGCAAGAGGCTATCACCGCCGTTCGCCCAACTCCAACAAGGGAATCAGCAATATCAGTTCCTTAGCGTTCATCAATATGCCGCTCCTTTCCTATATAAGTGAAATACGCAGCGCTGTCCTGATGATACACGGAGCCGAAGCCCATTCACGGTATTTTAGCGAAGATGCCTACAAACGGTTGACGGGCGACAATAAGGAACTTCTGATTATCCCCGGAGCCAATCACGTCGATCTGTACGACAACCTCGATGTGATACCTTTCGACAAGATAGACGAGTTCTTCAAAATGTCAATTATGCCCATACGAGAAAAGCGTTGACGAAGGGTTTATCTGGCTCACAAAAATATATGCCACTGTACAGAAGTAATTAAATAGCATAAATACGCACATCTTGGATATATCCTTTACATAAGAACACAATTCAAGCAGAACAGAAAATTCAAGCAGCATATATCAACTATTTACATTACAATATCACAATAGAAATCTTTCAACGATTTTAATGCTACAGAAAATAAAACTGCTACAAAACATATATTTCCGCGCTCAGAAACAGCTCCCCGAAAAGAAACGCAACAGTATTTAACAAAAATATCATCTAAAACAAACTCCAATTTCGTCTAAGACGAACAAAAATTCCTCTTAGACGAAGTTGGAAAAACACTTAGACAAAATAAAAAATGGAGATTGGTCAACCTTTTTGTTAATATTTGTAACAAAACAGTACCTAACAAGGATTCTCACTAAGATTCATCTGTCACAAAAAAGCTATATAAACAAACATATTGATCAATAATCCAGCAATTCTAAAACTTTTGCAAAATAGACAATAATCTTCTTTCCGGTCGTTTTCCTATTTTATCCGAAGTCGTTTTTACTCTTTGCGCATATCCTTTGAGTTTACTTACAAATAAATTTACACTTTATGAAAAAGGCTATATTAAGTATCCGAATGTCGTACTTTAGCGCATTATGTCGCAAAATACCCCTAAATCCCTCCGTAACCTTCCAAAGGGTGCCATAGGGTGCATTGCCCGGGAAGCCATGATATACCTTTGTCTCAGTAATCATTTAAAACTAATTGAGATTATGGCTTTAAAATTTTTAGTAAAAAAGACGACCTTCGGTTTTGACAAAACAAACACGGAGAAGTATGTAGCCCGCCCGATGACAATGGGCACAGTTTCGTTTGCAAGTTTTTGCAATCAGGTAACAAAAGTGGGAATGGCTCCGCGCGGAGTCGTGAAAATGGTGATCGACGGCGCTATCGATGCGCTCGAGATGAACCTTGTAAACGGCCTTTCTGTCAAGTTAGGCGATTTCGGGACTTTCCGTTCTTCGTTCGGTTGTAAAAGCCAGGATGAGGCGGATAATGTAAGTGCAGACACGCTACGCCACCGCAAAATCATCTTCACACCGGGAGAGCAACTCAAAAATATGCTACAATCGGTTAGCATCCAGAAGTTTGTTTTACCGGAAACCGGAAAGGCCGTAACTCCGCCGGAAGAAGAAAGACCAGGCGAACTTTAATCGAAAAAACAATCAGGGGGAATCATTACCGGTTCCCCTTAAAAAATCATTTGCTTTTCATGCCTTTATAATCAAAGAATGTATATATTTGCCTAACGTTAAAATTTCAATTATGAGAATTTCATATCTTATTATCACCCTCATTATTAGTTTTTGTGCTGCCCTTCAGGCACAAAGCAAAGCGGAAGAATGGAAGCAACAAGCACAAAGTAGTCTGGAAAAAAAGGACTATACGAAAGCCCGCTATCTTTTTATCCAAGCCTATAAAGGATTGGCAAATGAAGGCAAGTATACACAAGCAGTCGAATGCGGAACACAAGCCGCCTCCCTCTATTACAGGGAAAACTACTATCAGGAAGCATTCGACCTTTGCCGGCAGATGAGCCAGATAGTGGCAAACGAAGAGCAGGCCGGACAAAAAAAGCTCTATGACCTGCATTTCCTGATCACAAAAGAACGCCTGCAAATGTATATCAAGCTGAGAAATGCGGCGCAAGCACAACTCCAGCTAAACACGCTGGACAACCTGGCCAGTGAATCCGGCAGCCCCGGACTGTCTGAAAACCTGCTGTACACAAAAGCGGACTATTATTATACCTTCGGGCAGAACGCCGAGGGAGACGCCGCATTCAATAAACTCATCAGCCAATACCGGGAGAAGAAAGAATACGGAAAAGTCAGCGAATGCTATAAAAACCTGATTTCGATTGCACGCAAAAGCAACAACATCCCGCTGATGGAGCAGACATACGAAAAATATATGGTATGGACCGACTCGGTAAAAGCGCTTACAGCCGAAGACGAATTGGGCGCCCTGCAACAGAAATATGACAGCAGCCTGCAAACCATACAGGAAAAAGACGGCAAGTTAGCCAGCAAACAATATATAATTGCCGGACTTTGTACACTCGCAGCTATTCTGATTGCGGCATTGGCATTTCTGGCATTCCTGGTTTTGCGTTTCGTCATCCTCAACAGGAAACTGAAAAAGATTATCCATACGATCACCGAGCAAAGCGAACAGCAGACCGGATTTATCCAAAGCATCTCGGCCCAGATGGAACCGACACTAAATAAAATGAACGAATCCGTAGCCGGATTACAGCCAGCCGACTCCGGACAGGCAAAAGCCATACAAGCCCGTATCGACGCCCTGAAACAGTTCGGAGTCCATATACAGGAACTTTCCGCCCTCGAAAACTCGATGCTGGAAACATACGAGGTACAATCTTTCAGCGTCAGCACTTTCTGCAAGAAGGTGATGGAAAAGGTAAAAGAAGATATACGCCCTGAGGTCGAAGTCGTAACGGATGTTCCTCAGATCGAAATAAAAACCAATGCCGAACAGTTGGAACGTATCCTGCTTCATCTCTTGAAAAACGCGGCGATCTACACGACATCCGGTAAAATCAAGCTCGAATTCAAGAAAAAAGGAGCGCATGTCTGCCAGTTCATCGTCACCGATAACGGCCCGGGCATCCCTGCCGAAAAACAGGAAAGCATCTTCAAGCCTTTCTCTGAAATCAAAGACCTGGCTGACGGTGACGGATTAGGACTGCCACTCTGCTCCCTGATTGCCGGCAAGATGAACGGCACGCTTTCCTTAGATGCCGAATATAAAAAAGGATGCCGTTTTATTCTGGTGTTACAGGTGTAGAATTCATTCTTTCTTTTATTTTTTTCCAGGCATGCGTATCGAACAGGCAACTGCTCCTCATCGTATCATACATTTCCCGGAACCGGGACATCGGTATCATAAAACTGAGAATATCCGGCTCAAAATAGGGACGTACGGAGGGATCGAAGAAACCGATAAAGGTACGCCTGCCTCCTCTTTCATTTTCAATAACCGCTTGTGTGACGACGGCACAGCAACCGGAACCGAACAGGGAGGTGACGGCATCCTGCGCATTGTTATCGAAAAAGGCCCAAGTCGCCAGGCCGGAAAGCATATCGGGTGTTGCTAAAAACAAAATGCCTTCCAGGTTATCGAAGCACTCCACCTTATCTAACCGGGCAAAATTCAGATATTCCGCCTTTGCCTTAGGGACCTGTAATTCTTCAATGAACCCGGAAACCATTTCCGGTGTCTGTTTATATTTTTCCTTCAAAGAGACAAAGCCGGGTATCCGGTCAGGCATATCCGTGAAGCCGGTATAGAACTTACCTCCGCCGCAGCCGATCGTTTCCAGGCCTAAGCTTACTGCCTGTCCGCTCCTGACATCCTTCATACATTTAAAGAGGCATCCGCCGATCTTGTCAACCGGGTTTACAGGTTGCTCCGAATACCAGAAAACAATCGGCAGATCGACTTTTTCACCGAATGCCTCACGGAAGTTGCTGAGAAATATATGTATATCCATAATACAGATAGATTGATTAGTTTCCCCAAATATACGAAAAACAGAACAAACAGCCTAACGCATCTTTCACTTTTAAAGAAGATAGTAAGAATATGATTACAATTTATTACTTAAACACAAATTTCACTTTCAATCAGAAAGCAGACAGCTTTCCAATCCAAAAAGACTTTCTTAAAACTTACTTACATGTATTACATTTTGAAACACATATTCTATCTTTGTCAAACATTTTGACAGACAAAACAAGTATTACACAAACATAAGGTCAACAAATGATGAAAGAAAGAAGCCATTTGAACAACAAGCAAGGATTATACGACCCTGCCAATGAACATGACGCTTGCGGCGTAGGGCTGGTCGTTAACATCCACGGTGGTAAATCGCATGACATTATCGAGTCTGCCCTTAAGGTATTAGAGAACATGCGGCACCGCGGTGCAGAGGGTGCAGATAACAAGACCGGTGACGGTGCAGGTATTCTGCTGCAAATCCCTCACGAATTTATATTATTACAAGGTATTCCCGTACCCGAAAAGGGCAAGTACGGAACAGGACTGGTCTTCTTTCCGAAAGACGAAGCACAGCGGTCTTCGATCCTGAGTATCATGATCGAGGAAATCGAGAAGGAAGGACTTACCTTGATGCACCTCCGCAAAGTTCCCGTCAATACGGACATCCTGGGAAAAGATGCACAGGAGACGGAGCCGGACATCAAACAAGTGTTCATCACCGGATGCGACGACCAGGAGGCATTGGAACTGAAACTCTACATCATCCGCAAACGGATCGAGAAACGGGTAGCGGATTCCGACATCCCCGGCAAGAAGGATTTCTATGTCGCATCACTCTCCACAAAAAGCATTATATATAAAGGTATGCTGGAGTCGATGCAACTGCGTCACTACTTCCCGGACCTGACCAATCATTACCTGACAAGCGGACTGGCACTGGTACACTCCCGCTTCAGTACGAATACATTCCCGACATGGAGCCTCGCACAGCCATTCCGGTTGTTGGCACACAACGGGGAGATCAACACAATACGCGGGAATAGAGGTTGGATGGAAGCGCGGGAAAGCGTTCTTTCTTCCCCCCGCATTCCGAATATCGACGAGATACGCCCGATCATCCAGCCGGGCATGAGCGACAGTGCCTCATTGGACAATGTGCTGGAATTCTTCGTGGCCTCCGGCATGAGCCTGCCGCACGCCATGGCGATGCTGGTTCCGGAGAGCTTCAACGAGAAGAACCCGATATCGGAAGACCTGAAAGCCTTCTACGAATACCATTCGATCCTGATGGAACCCTGGGACGGTCCCGCCGCCCTGCTCTTCAGCGACGGACGGTATGCCGGAGGAATGCTCGACCGCAACGGCCTGCGCCCCGCACGCTACCTGATTACCAAAAACGGCATGATGGTCGTGGCATCCGAAGTGGGTGTCATGGATTTCGAACCGGGAGAGATACAGGAGAAAGGACGCCTGCAACCGGGTAAGATACTGCTGGTCGACACCGAAGAGGGCAAGATATATTATGACGGCGAACTGAAAAAGCAACTCGCCGACGCACAGCCTTACCGCGTCTGGCTGGCAAATAACCGCGTGGAACTGGACGAACTGAAGTCCGGCCGCCGCGTACCGCATACGGTTCCGGAATACGACAAGATGCTGCGCACCTTCGGCTACAGCCGCGAGGACATCGAACGGATCATCACCCCGATGTGTACGGGCAGCGCCGAACCGGTCGGCTCGATGGGAAACGACACGCCGTTAGCTGTCCTCTCCGACCGCCCGCAGATCCTCTTCAACTACTTCCGCCAGCAGTTCGCACAGGTGACGAACCCGCCGATCGACCCGCTCCGCGAAGAGTTGGTGATGAGCCTGACGGAATATATCGGCGCCGTAGGAAGCAACATCCTGACTCCGGACGAGGCCCATTGCAAGATGGTGTGCCTCCCCCATCCGATACTGACAAACACACAATTGGATATTCTCTGCAATATCCGCTATAAAGGCTTCAAGTCCGTCAAGCTCCCGATGCTGTTCGAAACAGCGCAGGGCAGTGAAGGGTTAAAAGCCGCCCTGGATCAACTCTGTAAGCAGGCCGAACAGTCGGTCATCGACGGCGTGAACTACATCATCCTGAGCGACAAGAATGTGGATGCGACACATGCGCCCATTCCCTCGCTCCTGGCCGTCAGCGCCGTACACCACCACCTGATCTCCGTCCAGAAACGCGTCCAGACGGCTCTTGTCGTAGAGACCGGCGAGATGCGCGAGGTGATGCACGCCGCCCTGCTGTTAGGCTACGGGGCAAGTGCGATCAACCCTTATATGTCGTTCGCCATCCTGAAAGACATGGTTGACCGGCAGGAGATACAGCTCAACTACGAAATGGCCCGCAAGAACTATATCAAAGCGCTCTGCAAAGGCCTGTTCAAAGTAATCAGCAAAATGGGTATCAGCACGATCCGCAGCTATCGCGGAGCCAAACTGTTCGAAGCGATCGGCCTCTCTAACGAGTTAGTGAACACCTACTTCGGCGGGACGGCCAGCAGCGTAGGCGGTATCCGCCTGCAGGAAATCGCCGCCGACGCGATCGCCCTCCACCATCAGGCCTTCGGCGACACAGTGGACACGATACTTGAACACAAAGGTATCTACAGCTACCGCAAAGACGGCGAGAAGCACGCCTGGAACCCGGAGACGATCTCCGCCCTGCAACTCTCTACCCGCTTGGGCAGCTACAAGAAGTTTAAAGAATACACACACCTGATTGACGACAAGGAAGCCCCGATCTTCCTCCGTGACTTCCTGACTTTCCGCCGCGGCAAGTCCATCCCGCTCGACCAGGTGGAACCGGCCGGCGAAATCATGAAGCGTTTCGTCACGGGCGCCATGAGCTTCGGCTCTATCAGTAAGGAGGCGCACGAGACGATGGCAATGGCGATGAATAAGATACACGGTCGCAGCAATACCGGGGAAGGTGGTGAAGACTCCGCCCGCTTCGCCCCCCGCGAAGACGGCCTCTCACTCCGTTCCGCCATCAAGCAGGTAGCTTCGGGACGTTTTGGCGTGACAGCCGAATACCTGGTGAATGCCGACGAAATACAGATCAAGGTCGCCCAGGGCGCCAAGCCGGGTGAAGGCGGACAGCTGCCGGGCTTCAAGGTGAACGACGTCATCGCAAAGACGCGCCACTCCATTCCGGGCATCTCCCTGATCTCGCCTCCTCCCCATCATGATATCTACTCGATCGAGGACCTGGCACAACTCATCTTCGACCTGAAGAACGTCAACCCGCATGCCGAGATAAGCGTCAAGCTGGTATCCGAAAGCGGTGTCGGCACGATCGCCGCCGGTGTGGCAAAGGCAAAGGCAGATCGCATCATCATCTCCGGTGCGGAAGGCGGAACGGGGGCATCACCCATGAGTTCGATCCGCTATGCCGGACTGCCGCCCGAATTGGGACTGAGCGAGACACAGCAGACGCTTGTCATCAACAACCTCCGCGGACAGGTCCGCCTGCAAACCGACGGACAGTTGAAGACAGGCCGCGACATCGTCCTCATGGCCATGCTCGGAGCCGAAGAATACGGCTTCGCCACCTCCGCCCTGATCGTACTGGGTTGCGTCATGATGCGCAAATGCCACATGAACACCTGTCCGGTAGGCGTCGCCACGCAAAACGAGGAACTGCGCAAACGTTTCCACGGTCGTTATGAATACCTCGTGAACTTCTTCACCTTCCTCGCCGAAGAGGTCCGGGAATACCTAGCCGAAATGGGCTTCACGAAGCTCGACGACATCATCGGGCGCACAGACTTGCTTGAGAGAAAAGGGACGCAGACTCCGCAGAGCACACAGACGAACGCAGACTTTTTGTCTTCAAATAATAATCTGCGTCCGTCTGCGTCATCTGTGTCGTCTGCGTCCGGTAAATACGCACTGTTGGACTTCTCGAAACTGCTCTATATGCCGCAGCAAGCCGCCGCGAACGCGATCCGCCACACGACGGCGCAGGTACACCTGATCGACAACGTGAAGGACCGCGACATCATCCGGCACGCCATGCCAGCCATCGAGCATCAACACGAGATCTCCCTGGATTATGCCATCGCCAACACCGACCGCTCGGTAGGCGCCATGCTCTCCGGCGAAATAGCCAAACGCTATGGAAACGCCGGACTTCCGGAACATACGCTCAACATTAAGTTCAAAGGATCAGCCGGACAGAGCTTCGGTGCCTTCCTTGCGCACGGTGTCAACTTCCGCCTCGAAGGAGAAGCGAACGACTACTTAGGCAAAGGCTTGAGCGGGGGACGTATCAGTGTGATGCCTCCGGTCCGTTCGACTTTTATAGCCGAGAACAATACGATCGCCGGAAACACCGGAATGTACGGGGCGACGAGCGGCGAAGTCTATATCAACGGATGCGTGGGCGAACGCTTCTGCGTGCGTAACTCCGGCGCGATTGCTGTCGTCGAAGGAGTCGGCGACCACTGTTGCGAATATATGACGGGCGGCCGCGTGGTCGTACTCGGCGAAACGGGACGCAACTTTGCTGCCGGTATGAGTGGCGGTGTGGCCTACGTCTGGAACCGGAAGGGCGACTTCGACTATTACTGTAACATGGAGATGGTCGAACTCTCGTTGATCGAAGACAGTACCACACGCAAGGAATTGCACGAACTGATCCGCAAGCATTATCACTTCACAGGCAGCCACCTGGCAGGCAAGATGCTGGATAACTGGGATAAATATGTCGATGAATTCATCCAGGTCGTCCCGATCGAATACAAGAAAGTATTGCAGGAGGAACAGATGAAGAAGCTGCAACAGAAGATCGAAGAGATGCAGCGCGATTATTGACATGCAATGAAAAGGGGGATAAATATAGATAAGATAATTCATATAAAAAGACAACAACAATGGGAAATCCAAAAGCATTCCTCACCATACACCGGCAAGAAGCCGGCTATCGTCCCGTTCACGAACGCATCGATGATTATAGCGAAGTAGAACAAACGCTGAACAGCAGCGACCGCCGCACACAGGCCTCGCGCTGCATGGATTGCGGCGTACCTTTCTGCCACTGGGCCTGCCCGTTAGGCAACAAGCAGCCGGAGTGGCAAGACCTGCTGTACAGGGGAAAATGGCGCGAAGCCTACCGCGTGCTCGAACAGACGTGCGACTTCCCCGAGTTTACCGGACGCATCTGCCCCGCCCTTTGCGAGAAAAGCTGCGTGCTGAAACTCTCCTGCGACGAGCCTGTCACGATCCGCGAGAACGAAGCCGCTATCGTGGAAGTAGCTTTCCGCGAAGGATTCATCCGCCCCGCACAGCCCGTCCGCAACGGCAAGCGGGTGGCCGTGATCGGCAGTGGCCCTGCCGGACTGGCGGCTGCCAACCAGTTGAACCGCCGTGGCTACGAAGTGACGGTCTTCGAGAAATACGAGCTGCCGGGCGGCCTGCTCCGCTTCGGTATTCCGAACTTCAAATTAGGGAAGAATATCATTGACCGCCGCATCCGCCTGATGGAAGAGGAAGGGGTCGTCTTCAAAGTCAATACGCTGGTCGGCAGTGAAGTGTCGGCCAAAGAGATAGCCGCGACGTTCGATGCCGTCTGCGTCGCCATCGGAGCCGAAGTGCCCCGTGACCTGCCGATCGAAGGACGTAACCTGAAGGGCGTTCATTTCGCCCTCGAACTGTTGGCGCAGCAGAACCGCCTGTTAGAAGGCATCGCGATCCCGCCGAAGAGCGTCATCAATTGCAAAGGCAAGAAAATCCTCGTGATCGGAGGCGGCGACACGGGTAGTGACTGTGTCGGGACAGCCAACCGTCACGGTGCGGCCAGTGTAACACAGATCGAAATCATGCCCCAACCGCCCGTCGGACACAATCCGGCGACGCCCTGGCCCCTATATCCGCAGGTGCTAAAGACAAGCAGCAGCCACGAAGAGGGTTGCACGCGTCGTTGGAACCTCGCCTCCGTCCGCTTCATTGGCGACAAGAACATCCTGAAAGGTGTGGAGGTGGAAGAGGTGGAATGGCTGCCGGCCAAGGACGGTGGCCGCCCGGAAATGCACAAGACCGGCCGTACAGAGGTAATCGAAGCCGACCTGGTCTTCCTCGCCATGGGCTTCGTCCACCCCGAACAGGAAGGGCTTGTGAAGGAACTCTCCCTCGCCGTCGACAGCCGCAAGAACATCGCCGTCGACCCCGTAACGAATCAGGTTTCCGGTACGAACATCTTCGCCTGTGGCGACGCCATCAGCGGCGCCAGCCTCGTCGTCCGCGCCATGGCCTCCGGCCGTCAAGCCGCAAAAGCAATCGACACCTATTTAAGAGACAAATAATTTTCAATTTTCAATTATCAATTTTCAATTACCATGTGTGGCATTACAGCAATCTTCAATATCCGCAGCGGCGCCGACCAGCTCCGCCAGCAAGCCCTGAAAATGAGTAAACGCATCCGTCATCGCGGTCCAGACTGGAGCGGTATCTATCAGGGCCGGACCGCAATCCTTGCCCACGAACGTCTGTCGATCGTCGATCCCGCATCCGGCGGACAGCCGCTGAAAAGCAAAGACGGCAAACTGATCCTGACCGTAAACGGCGAGATATATAACCATCGCGAACTCCGCGAACAACTGAAAGACGAATATGAATTCCAGACGGGAAGCGACTGCGAAGTGATCCTCGCCCTCTACCGCAAGCACGGTGTGAAGTGCGTGGAAATGCTGAGCGGCATCTTCGGCTTCGCCCTCTACGACGAAGAGAACGACTGCTACCTGATCGCCCGCGACCCGATCGGCGTCATCCCCCTATATATCGGCCACGACGATGAAGGGCATCTGCTCGTCTCCTCCGAACTGAAAGGACTCGAAGGATTCGCCACGACATATGACCAGTTTCCTCCGGGACATTACTTCTACAGCCGCGACAAAGACTTCACCCGCTGGTATGTCCGCGACTGGCTGGAATATGATAACGTCAAGGACAACCCCGCCAGCGTACAGGAGTTGCACGATGCCCTCGAAGCCGCCGTACAGCGACAACTGATGAGCGACGTCCCCTACGGCGTCCTCCTTTCCGGCGGATTAGATTCGTCCATCACCTCGGCTATAGCCAAAAAATATGCAGCCAAACGCATCGAGACCGGAGGGAAAGCAGATGCGTGGTGGCCTCAACTGCACTCCTTCGCTATCGGTCTCAAAGGAGCGCCTGATCTGGTGGCAGCCAAGAAAGTGGCTGATTATATCGGCACTGTCCACCACGAGATAAACTATACGATCGAAGAAGGGCTCGACGCGATCCGCGACGTGATCTACTATATTGAGACCTACGACGTGACAACCGTCCGCGCCTCTACGCCGATGTACCTGATCTCGCGTGTCATTAAGTCGATGGGTATCAAAATGGTATTGAGCGGTGAAGGGGCCGACGAAGTCTTCGGCGGTTACCTCTATTTCCACAAGGCTCCGGATGCCAGGACCTTCCACGAAGAAACCGTCCGCAAGCTAAGCAAACTCTATATGTATGATTGTCTACGGGCCAACAAGAGCTTGTGTGCATGGGGAGTGGAAGGCCGTGTTCCTTTCCTGGACAAAGAGTTCCTGGATGTCGCCATGCGCCTCAATCCGGAAGCCAAGATGTGTCCGGGTAGTGTGATCGAAAAGAAGATCCTCCGCGAAGCCTTTGCCGATATGCTTCCCCCGGAAATCGCCTGGCGACAGAAGGAACAGTTCTCCGACGGCGTTGGCTACAACTGGATCGACACGCTGAAGAAGATCACCTCCGAAGCCGTCAGCGACGAAGAAATGGCAAACGCCGTCAAACGTTTCCCCATCAACCCGCCGCAGAATAAGGAGGAATATTACTACCGCACGATCTTCGAAGAGCATTTCCCCAGTGAAAGCGCCGCCCGCAGCGTGCCGAGCGTACCGAGCGTTGCCTGCTCCACCGCCGAAGCCCTCGCCTGGGATGCCGCCTTCCAAAATAAGAACGATCCGAGCGGCCGTGCGATAAAAGGGGTACACGAAGCAGCGTATTGATTCCTCACAAAGGATCGATACGCTGCCCCGGGCTCCATTTCTATTTTCTATTTGTCCAACTTGGCACAAATTAGTTCAGCCGCTTTCTTGCCGCTCATCAGCATACCGCCGAAGATCGGTCCCATGCGGAAACTGCCGCTGACACCATTGGCAGCCATACCGGAAACGAACAATCCCGGATAGATCTCCTTTGTGTTCTCGACAGTCGTCGCTTCGCCCAGTTCGACATTCAATGAACGCTCACCGATCACACCGCCGGTCGGAGTGTTCAGCCGGATGTCGTTCTTACGGGCAACCACGCGGGCAATTTCGCAGTCGTGGCCGGTTCCTTCCAGAACAGCCTTCGCCATGATCGTCAGCGGGTCCACATGCATCCCTTCGCGGATGACCGGAGCCCAGTTCACAACCACGCCGGCTACGGCATCGTTATGGAACACGACGTCTTCTACGGAATAGCAGTTGAAAATAGTCGCACCGGCCTTCGTTGCGTTATAGATCAAAGCAGAAGTGGTGTGTACGGAGTCCATAATATAAGTACCGTTGCCGGCATCCTTATAGCTCACGCCCAACTCCTGCACGATTGGCATGGCTTCTTCCTGCACGACGATGTCGTTAAACATCATGGCGCCGCCCCACATACCTCCGCCGGGAGCCAGCTTGCGGTCGAACAAAGCAACCTTCTTTCTGGCCTTAGCCAAATAATAAGCGGCAACAATACCGGAAGGACCGCCGCCAACAATAGCGACATCGATAGATAAATTACTCTTCAACTTCGCAAAGTAAGAGTCGATAATTCCTGTTGAAACAATCTGTTCCATACAAAATAATAATTAGAGTTTAAACATCGGGAAGCACATAGAGGTAACGCTCCCCTTTATTCAGTAATTCTACCTTTTCCCTTCACGGCATTACCCGGGCAGGTTCTATGGGTATAATCTCAGCCTGATAGTAAGGCACCCCTATGATAAGTCGGTTGCAAAGATAATAAATTATCCGAAATGCGGCGGGCGTTTATTCATTTTCCGCTCTACAAAACTTTTGATAAACTCGACGGTTTCGTCCACTCCCAATACAGAGACATCGATCGAGAAGTTATAGCTCGAGGCCACCCCCCACTCTTTATTCGTATAATAGTTATAGTAGGCGGCACGCGATTTGTCGGTTTTCGTCATCAACTCCTCCGCCTGCTCCACTGTTACGTGCTGGTTTTCGATAATCCGCTGAATCCGGTTTTCCTTGTTGTTATGGATAAAGAAACTCAGGCAATCCGGATCGTCGCGCAAGATATAATCGGCACACCGTCCCACGATTATGCATGAACCCTTCTCTGCCAGATTCCGGATCGCATCGCTCTGATAGAGGAACAGACGGTCGTTGGACAACACATCGGCATACGGAGGAAACAGCCCCATATACGAATAGCCCATCGTAAAAGCGTATGCTAACCCGCTGGACGCCCGTTCGTCAGCCTTCTCAAAAAACTCTTCACTGAGCCCGCTCTCTTTGGCTGCGATCGCCATCAGTTGCTTGTCATAATAGGCAATGCCCAGCACCTTCGCCAACTTCTGCCCTATCTCGCGGCCACCACTGCCAAACTGCCGGCCGATGGTGAGTATGATTTTATTGTCCATATTGATCTACATATTTGGTATTAAGACAAAGATATACATTTTTTATTTAGCATGAAACTTCTTGAACTGCTTTATTAAAACAATAGCAGTTACGGCGGTGGCGGTAGCATCGGCGATCGGGATACTGATCCAGACGCCAAGCGTTCCAAGCCAGGGAGGAAGGATCAGGAGGCAGGGGACGAGGAAGAGCAACTGGCGTGTCAGGGAAAGGAAGATCGCCTTCTTAGACATCCCGATAGAGAGAAAAAAGTTTGTCGCCACCATCTGGAAACCGACAATCGGAAAGACGGCAAAGACGATGTGCAGGCCGGAGACAGCCGCCGCAATCAACTCTGGATCAGTCGTAAACAGGCGGACGATCATCGAAGGGAATAGCTGGCAAAGCAGGAACCCCGTCGTTGCCACCCCGATGGCCCATTTCATCGTTAGCTTCGTCACCTCCGTCACACGTGGATAGAGGCGGGCGCCGAAGTTGTATCCCGCAATCGGCTGCATCCCCTGGTTAAAGCCCATGATGATCATGATGAAGAGGAAGATGATCCGGTTCACGATCCCGTACGCCCCGATCGCCATGTCGCCCCCGTGCTCCTTCAGGCCTCGGTTGATCAGGATCACGATCAGGCAGGCACAAAGGTTCATCAAGAAAGGCGACATCCCGATGTAGAGGATACCCTTCACGATCTCTCTTTTCAAATGGAAGATGCTCTTCTTAAAATGCAGGAGTTGCGATGGCCGGGAGAAATGGATCAACTGTCCCGTCAGCGAAATGACCTGCGAGATGACCGTTGCCCATGCTGACCCCTTGATCCCCCAGCCGAAGCCGAAGATAAAGAGCGGATTCAGCACACAGTTGATCACCACCGATGCCAGTGTCGCATACATCGCCATCTTCGGGAAACCGGACGAGCGCAGGACAGAGTTCAGCCCCAGATACATGTGCGTCACCACATTGCCCATCAGGATCACTTTCATATAATCGCGCGCATACCCGATCGTATTCTCGCTCGCCCCGAAGAAATAGAGGATCGGATCGAGAAACATCATGAAAGCCAATGTAAAGGCAAGCCCTAATACCACATTCAGTATCAATACGTTACCCAATACTTGGTTTGCCCCTTCGTAATCCTTCTGCCCCAACTTCACCGACACTAATGTCGAAGCCCCTACCCCGACCAGCGAGCCGAAGGCGGCAGCTAAGTTCATCAATGGAAAGGTCAGCGCAAGTCCGGAGATCGCCAACGCCCCGACACCATGCCCGATAAAAATACTGTCGGCCATGTTATAGAGCGAAGAAGCCGTCATGGCAATAATGGCAGGAATGGCGTATTGCGTCAGCAACTTGCTGATCGGCTCGGTACCGAGCACTAATGGTGAATTCTGTTTAGTCATGCTGCAAAGGTACGGAGATTTAGAAAAAAAGGTTACTTTTGTCACCTTATAAAGTATAAAAATTATGGCAGAAAATTTAGTAATCAACGACGGAAGCAAAGCAGAGCGATATGAAACGCTTATCCCCCAACTGAAAGCATTGACAGCCGGCGAACCCGACGCAGTGGCAAATATGGCAAACATCGCCGCCGCTCTCCGGCAGACATTCGGCTTCTTCTGGGTCGGTTTCTACAGGGTGGAGGAAGACACGTTAGTATTGGGACCTTTCCAGGGCCCGCTGGCCTGCACGCGCATCCGCTATGGCAAAGGTGTATGTGGCACGGCATGGAAAGAGGCCCGCACGATCGTCGTTCCGGATGTCGATAAGTTTCCCGGCCACATCGCCTGCAACTCCGCCTCCCGGTCAGAGATAGTAGTACCGGTTATCCGGGATGGCAAGGTTATTGCCATCCTGGATATAGACAGTGACACAATCAACGCGTTCGATAAAATAGATGTATTGGATTTGGAGAGGATAAACGCGGAGATCGTTTCAACTATCATTTGACCGGTATATATTATAATAGAAATTTATATTAAAGTTCGCCAGGGCGTTCTTCTTCCTGTTTATTGCCGCCTGTATTCGGATCATGTTTGCTCATGCTTCCGCTTGCAGTCTTGCCGCCTTTGCCCTTGCCGTAACGAAGGCTCATCGTAACACGATATTTATCGATTGTTTCGTTCCACCAGGCAAACAGTTTGATATAATCTTTGTCTCCTTCGATCTCAGCCAATGAATTCAGACGAAAAACAAGTGCTTCGTAAGTAGAGTTGAATAGTTTACGCGCTACAGGTGTCTTAAGCGGCATATTCCTTTCGCCTGCTTCAGTAGCTCTTTTGGATGAGCACTGGGCACATTCATTATTAGCTGTTTGTAGTTTTGTAAATAATTCATCCAACTTAAGCAACTCGACAGATTTTTTAAATGTTTCCGAGCGGGATTCCTCGATCAGTTTATAGTAAGCCCCGGTTTGGTCATCGAAAGAACGTAGATATATTTTTTTATATCGTTCGACCAATGGCATTAAAACAGTAGCTGCCACTTTAAATTCGCCATCCAACTCAAGATCGTGAGCGCGTATCCGTGTGAAAATACTTGAACGCAGATTGCTACGTGCCTTACCTGTTTTTTTCATAGAATCCGTCCACATACTTTTTGTGATTTTAAAGATACTGTATTCTAATTCACTTACAGCTTCATTAAAAGGATTGAATTGTGTTTCAAATTTTGTCACATCTGTATTAGCAGATAAGATTTGTTGAATAATAGCCTGACCTAAAGCTAAAGCTTCACTTAGTTTAAGTTGCGATTTTGGAAAATTCTGGATTTGTGCCATAGCATTAAAATTTAATTAATAGATTTTTGTTAGAAATTATTTTTTCTCAAATAAAAACATTTAACCATACTACAAATAAAATATTTCTATTATAAAACGTGTTTTGTAGTAGTACATACAAACTTTTTGTATCAGCAAACATGTTTTGTGATACTTCAAATGAACTTTTTGTATCAACAAACCTGTTTTGTGGTACTTCAAACGAACTTTTTGTATCAGCAAACCTCTTTTGTGGTACTTCAAACGAACTTTTTGTATCAACAAACCTCTTTTGTGGTACTTCAAATGAACTTTTTGTATCAACAAACATGTTTTGTGGTACTACATACAAACTTTTTATATCAGCGAACATGTTTTTCATGATAAAGAACTATTTTTACCCTATAACAAACGTATCTGTGGCAAAGGTATGATATAAGTTTATATAAACAAGTTTTTATTAAATAAAATCATCTGGAAGTCCACATTTTCCGGACATGTATGCAAATATTCCTTTTTATACAGTCTTATAGAAGTGTATCAAAAGTCATTCTCATTCCCCTCTTGAGAGGGGGAAGGGGGTGTGTTAAATACATACAAGTTGATAATCAATATGTTTACGCTTGACACACCCCTTAATCCCCTCTCAAGAGGGGAAAGAGATAGCTTTTGACATATCTCCATATAAAAGAACAGGCCTTATAAATAGATATTTATAGGGCCTGTTCTAATACGATCCCATGTCAAGCGCGGGAATGGGGCAGTTTTGATAAATCCCGGACTATTTTGTATTGTCTCCGTAGGACGAAGATACCGTCACCATCTTCCCTTCCGTATTGGCCCGGATCAGATGGTCATACATCGCTTCGACGTAGATCGGCGGCAGGTAGAAGCGGCCGGGGTAGACGGCACAGAGGTTGATTTTTACCGTCACCTGCCGTCCGGCCGGGAGGTGGTCGATGTAGCTGTAGGCACGGTCGTCGCGGATGTCCTGGTAGCTGATGGCGGGCGTTTTCGCGTCTGCCGCACCGTCACTCAGGAAGTGTGTGTTGAGGATTTCCCATCCGGCGGGAAAGACTTCGGTGAGCACCAGGTTGTTCACGCCATGTGACGAGGGGTTGCGAATGGTGACGACGGCCGTAAAGTTCGTGCCCTGCGGCAAGGCGGAGGCGTCGACAGGACGGCCTGCCGGGTCTGTATAGCTGACGGCGAGGGAGAGGCCGTTCGCGTAGGCCTCTTCACGGCCTTCGGCGGGGATGCCTTCGGTGATGAGGCGGGCGAAGAGCGTGGACTTGCCAGTGTTCCGGATCTCTAAGGAGGCGGAAGTGGCGGCCTTGTCGAGCAGGGTCTTCGTCCAGATGTTCTTTGTCGTGGAGACGTTCTCCGTCTTGCCGGCGGAGGTGTAGGAGAAGTCCATCGAGGCGGCCGTCTTGTAGCGCTTCATATAGCCGGAGAGGGCGATGAGGCTGAAGGCCGTCTCCTGCGTACTGAGCCAGTCGTCGGAGGCGAGCGTCTTCGAGATTTCATCGGCCAGGCGGGTGGCAGGGGCGCTTTCGCCGATCAGGCAGAGCGTCATTAGGCGGATGGAGCGGTCGCGGAGGTCGCTGCCGAAAGTCTGGTCGTACTCGGTGTAGGCGGTCGTCAGTTCCGTTGTCTTGGCGGTCAGCTCGCGCGCGACATCCGCCCGTCCGGCAAGGGCGTAGGCGGAGGCCAACAGCCAGCGGCTCATGGGCTGAAGCGTCTTGCTCTCCTTCAAGCGGTTCATCGCTCCCACTTCGGCCGATCCGGCGAGGGCAAGGACGTAGAGGCGGTAGGCCTGCGTCATTTCTTCGGAGCGTTCGTAATAGGATGTGACCGGTTTCCAGCCGCGGGCCGTGCGCACGAGGTTGCCGACGACGCTGCGTCGCATGGCATCGGGCACGAGGTAGCCCTTTGCGGCAGCTTCGGTCAGGAAATGCGTAGCGTAGACCGTTCCCCAGGCGTTGCTGCTTGTCCCGCCGGGCCAGTAGGAGAAGGCGCCGTCTACCGTCTGGTAGGAACGCAGGCGGCGGATGACTTCTTTTACAGAATCTTCAGTCGATGCCAAATCATAGGTAGTTGTCCCCGTAGGGGCGATTCGCGAACCGCCCTCTTTCCCATCATTTTCACAAAATTCCCGTAAATATAATTGCGGGAATCCCTTCGACGTGATCTGCTCCACACATCCATGTGGATATCCCAACAGATAACCGAGGCGTGATGATAGATTGACCGGCTGCACGTCCGATATCTCGAGCGTGAGGCTATTCGTCCCTGCCGTGCCCGGCATCGTGAGGGTTCCTTTCCATGATTTTCCGGCTTCGAGCGTGACGGGGGTCACTTTGACCTGCGGACGACGGACGCTGCGGATCTCGAGGTCTGTCTCGTAGACCGATTCCTCGCCCTTGCCGGTGGCGGTGATCGTCACCCGTCCGGCTCCTGGATGGTCTTTCACGCGGATGCGGAACTGCGCTAGCTTGTCGCCCGTCTCCGCGAAGTTCAGCGTGCAGGCAGCTTCGCCGACAACCTCCATATTGTCGCTGCATGAGATGGTGATGCGGACATCGCCGACGCCTTTCTCCGTGGCGAAGACAGTGGCGGGAACGGCCATCTCCTCTCCCACGCCGATCACGCGCGGAAGGGTGCCGAGCAGCATCACGGGCTTGCGCACCATGACGCTCTTCTCGGCGTTTCCGTATGCCTCGCCATCACCGGCAACGACCATCATACGGACACGGCCGTTGTAGTTGGGCATTCGGAACGTGTGCTGCCGCTTCTCCCCTTTTCCGAGGGAGAACGGGCCGGCAAACTGCACGACTGGCTTGAAGCGGTTGACGATTGCCTTCGGGCCTTTGTTGAGCGCGTCGTCACCGCCGATGCTGAACAGTTGCTCGATACGTCCACCGTATGCGCCGACAACGTAGTTATAGAGATCCCAGGTGCTGACGCCCAATGCCTCGCGCGCGTTGAATGCCTTCCAGGGGTCGGGCGTGCGGAAGTGGGTGAGGTCGAGCAGCCCTTCGTCGACGATAGCTAAAGTATAGGCCATCGGACGTCCGTTCTTCTCCAAGACGGTGACGGTGTAGGGGGCCTCGGGCTTGATCTCATCCGCTGTCCGGATGACGGGCGCGAGGTGGCTGCCGGGGGATGTCACGGTGAAGGGGACGACGCCGTACATGCGGATCGGCAGGTCGTTTTTCGTCACGCCGTGCGGCTGGAGGAGTGTTATATATAGGTACGCGTTGGGCTGCATCTCCTCCGTGACGGCGAGGTGGAGGGTGGTCTGCCCTTCCGTGCAGTCGTGTTCGCTGATGGAGAGCAGTCTTGTACCGTTCTCGATGCTGACGATGGCGCGGCTGCCTTTCGCGGATGGGAAGGTGACGGTCATCTTCTCACCCGGCGCGTAGGTATCTTTGTCGGTCTTGAAACTTAACATCGTGGCGGATGAAGAGCCGTCGGCATCGCGCCGCCCTTCGCCGTAGGGCCAGTCGAAGTAGCTCATCACGCCTGTGGAGTGTTTGCTTTCGGGGTCTTTCACCGAGATGAAGTAGGTGCCCCATTCGTTGTCGGCGAAGGAGAGGCGGAAGTTGGCGGTTCCGTCGGCGCCTGTCCGGATGGAGAAGGTTTTGACGGGTTTGTTGTAGGAATCGGAGACGTAATTGGCCAACTGGCTGTTGTCTGAGCTCCACCACCAATACCAGTAGACTTTGTAGACCTTCACCTCGAGTTCGGTGTTGGCGGCTGCCTGGCCGGTGTAGTCGACCGAGGCTGCGGTGTAGGTGTAGTCCGTTCCGGTGTTCAACTGCTCCTTATCCTGCTGGGGCGAACGGATGCCGGCGTAGCGCGCATAGGGCGAATAGAGCGCCCGGTCGGCGTCGATGCTGAAATCGCCGGATTCTTCATAGACGCGGGTCACGAAGTTGGCCAGCAGCATGCCGGGGGCCGAGGCGCCGATCTCGAAGCGGGCGGTAATGGTGGCGTTGCCCGCGGCGTCGGTCACGCCGGAGATGAGTTTGCTTTCTTTGCTGTTGAAGACTTTCGAGGGATCGTCGAACGTGAAGTTCTTATAGCCTGTGAAGGTAGTCGGGGTCGAGATAAAGGTTCCCTGGATATCATATTTGAGGTTGCGGGCAGTGGCGCCTTGCAGCCATTCGACGTGCATACCGGCATCGAAGGGCTTACCGCGGAGCAAATTTTTTTTGGGCATCGTGAGGGAGATCTTCAGGCGGTTCGGCTTGATCGTCTCGATGCGCAGGCGCTTGGTGAAGGTGACGCCGCCGACACTCACGTTGATGTTCCAGGCGCCTGTCGGGGCATCGGCCTCGGTCGGCATATCGAAGGTGTAGAGGCCGGAGACTCCTTTCGTCTGCGTCTGCCGGAGGTAGAGCTGGCCGAGGGGATTATAGAGTTCCATGATAACGGGATGGCCCGCGGGGAGCTTCCGGGTACGGTCGTTCAGCATAAAGCTGAGGTGGAGCGTGTCGCCCGGACGCCAGACGCCGCGGTCGCCGTAGATGAATCCTTTGATGCCTTTCTGGACGACTTCGCCGGAGACGTCGAATGAGCTTAACGATAGCGCCGAACCACCGTCCACGCGGAGATACGAGCGTTGCGCGCCGAGCGAGGCGACGAGGTAGAAGGGTTTGCCTGTCGCAAGGGGCAGGACGACTTGTCCCTTGTCGTCCGTCGTGCCTGTGGCAAGCTCCTGGTGCTGGTAGTTGCAGGCGGTGACTTTCACGCCGTGTTCGGGATGGGTGCTGAGGAGGTTGTGGACGAGGACGGTCATCGTGTTGTCTTCGCCGCTCATCGCCATCAGGCCGAGGTTGGTGGCGAGGACGTTCTTTCCGGTCGTCGTGTTGGAATAGTAGCTGTTCGAGCAGGGATCATTACGCTCCGAGTAGTTATAGTCTGACCAGTTGAAGTCGCCGTTGTAATAGTAGTAACCGCCTTCGTCGAAACGGCTACTCTCTTCCTTGAATTTGATTTCGTCTTCGGCAAGGAGTTGCTCCTTGCTTGTCTTGACGAGGTCCGGACAGGGCCAGGCGGAGAGGTCGCGGTTGAACGACAGCTCGATGCGGTAGATGGCACCCGGCTCGGGGTCAATCAGCGATTTCAGGTCGAGGGCGTAGGTGTTCCATTCGGTGAGGTCGTGTGTCGGATCGTCGTCGAGGAAGATCGTTTTGCGGGCGACAAGACGGCCGATGCGCATAAGGTCGCCCGTACCGTCGAGGTTGTTCACCTGGAGGAACTGCCCGATGTTCTGTTCGAGTATCTTGATGACGCGTACGACCACGCCGCGCAGGTAGACGGCCTGGAAGGGGACGCTGAGCTGCGTGGACTGGGGGATGATCACGCCGTCGCCGATAAAGCGGACGTCGGGCTGCAATTGGTTGACTTCGATCTGGCGGACGATGCTTTCGGGAAGGGTCAGGCCGTTCTTGCTGCGTATATTTTTACTCAGATGGACATTCAGGGCGCCTTTGGTGCCGGCGTCGGGATAGAGACGGAGCTTATTGCCGTCTACGTTGACGGCGTCTGACTTATTTTTGTCAATCCAGGCGAGGCCTTGCATATTCTGCGCGGCGTCGAGGAGCTTCGTGAAGGTGACTTCGATGTAGCGTTCGGGTTCCTGAATATATTGTACATCATAGACATTGAAATCGTTCATCGCGGGGATGTCGACCGAGAGGAGTTCGCCTTCGGGCACCTTCAGCTTGTTCGGCGCGACTGAGAGGGTGAAGGCGCGTGCCCTCTCCGCCCCTGCCTGGAGGTTGGCGATGGAAACCTGGTGCTTCTTCCCGTCCGGGCTATGCTGCCAGACGGCATCGGCTTTCTCCGAGAAGCGGACGAGCGGCTCTACAGTTTCGGGCGCTTCCTTATCGGGGGTGAAAAGGGTGCAGACGAGGTCGTAGCCGTTCTCATTCTTCCCATTAATATCGAAGGATTGGAGGTTGCCGCGCAGGGCGAGCGGCAGGGTGGCGAAGTCGAAGGTGAAATGTTCGTCTTTGCCCTCGGTGTCGAACCATTCGGAGAGGTCGGCGCTGACCTCGTAGCGGGTGTCACGCTCGAAGCCTTTGGCGGGTTTGAAGACGATTGTCCGGTTATTCTCGAAGGTGAATTCTCCGGCCGTCTCGGGCTTGATGCGGATCAGCTTGCGAAGGTGATCCGGCTTGATGCGGTCAGCGGGTATTGTCTGGTTGAAGATCAGGTAGACGGGCGTGTACCTGGAGATTGTTCCGGAGGTGAAGGCCTCCACATACGGGCTGAAGGGCAGCTCTTCGCCTTCCCCGCTCCTTGTTTCCTTACATCCGCCGACTAATAGTAAAAGGCAGCAGGCATAAACATAATACAGATACTTTGCCATATTTCCTGAATTTTAACGGTTACATACTTAAGAAACAGTTTTTTTGCGAATATAGCTATTTTATATGAAGATTATTCGGCGATTTATTACCAAATGGTAATTTTTCATTCGCTATAAAAGACTACTTTTGCCTCCCGATATTAAAAAGAGAGATTTATGCAGAGAGATCGCATTGACTTTGGCAGTATGGATATTCCGGTGTTGTTCCGGAAGATCTTTTTCCCGACTTTATTAGGAATGGTTTGCATGGCGTGTATCACTATTGCGGACGGTATATTCGTCGGGCGTGGTGTCGGCAGCGATGCGTTGGCGGCGGTAAACATTGTCGCGCCGCTTTTTATGGTGACGACGGGAGTCGGGCTGCTCTTTGGCGTCGGCGCGTCGGTCGTGGCATCGGTACATCTGTCGCAAGGAAGGGTGAAGGCGGCTAATATTAATATTACGCAGGCGCTTTTGGTGTCGCTCCTGTTGATGGTGGTGTCGATGACGCTAATTTTTATCTTTAATAAACAAACGGCTTACCTGTTAGGCAGTTCCGGGCAGTTGCTTCCGCTTGTGTTGGAGTATATGGATTGGATCGTGCCATTCTTTATCTTCAGCATGCTGGCAAATATCGGGATGTTTATCATCCGGTTGGACGGCTCGCCTAAGTTCGCGATGTTGTGCAACGTCATTCCGGCGCTGTTGAATGTCGTACTCGATTATGTGTTCGTCTTTCCGATGCAAATGGGGCTGATGGGTGCAGCATTAGCGACTGCACTGGCACAGGTGGCCGGGGGAATGATGGTGTTGGTCTATCTTTTGGGATACTCCAGGACATTACATCTATATAAGCTCAAAATGAGTATGAAAAGCCTGCGGCTGATCTGCCGGAATACGGGCTATATGATCCGGTTGGGGGCTTCGGCCATGTTGGGCGAGTTGGCGATCGCCTGCATGATGCTGGTCGGAAATTATGCTTTCATCCGCGTGCTCCACGAAGACGGGGTGGCAGCCTATAGCGTGGCCTGCTATTGCCTGCCGATCGTCTTTATGATCGCCAACGCGATCGCGCAGTCCGCACAGCCGATCATCAGCTACAACTACGGGACCGGCGACGCAGCACGGGTGCACACGACCTTCCGGCTGTCGTTGAAGACGGCTTTCGTGTCGGGGCTATTAGCATTTGCAGTGATGTATGTTTTATGCCCGTATATCGTGGCGATGTTTCTGGAACCCGGTTGCAGGGCGTATGGGATCGCGACGGAGGGAATCCCCTACTTTGCTGCGGGGTTTGTCTGCTTTGCCCTGAACATCGTCTGGATCGGGTATTACCAAAGCATCGAGCTGGCTCGAAAGGCGATGTTCTTTATGACGTTGAGGGGGATTGTAGGGATGACAGCGTGCTTCCTTGTCCTTCCTCACCTGTTAGGCGAAAAGGGGTTGTGGCTGGCTGTTCCCTGCGCCGAACTGCTCATCTTTATCCTGTTGACGGCGGATTACCAGTTGCGGCACAAGGTACGGCATGCAGTGCGGTAGGCCCTATTGCCTGGCAAGCCGCATCACCCGCTCGATGGCGTCATCCATCTGGGCGATGGATTCCATGCCGAGGGTCATGCAGTGGAGATTACTTTCGGTGATGGCATAACGGAGGGATTGCTCGCGCTCATCGTCAGCTACGTGCTGACCTTCGCCGAAGATTTTCATGCCGATGATACCTTTGCCCTTCTCGCGGGCACGGCCGAGGAGCCTGTTGACGTCTTCCTGGCTGCCGTCCATATGGCTTGCAAAGGGATTTAGACGGGCGAGGATCACGTCACACCAGGGGTTGTTGACGGCTTCTACCATCGCGTCCCAATTATGGCAGGAGACGCCGACAGCTTTCACGATACCGTCTGCTTTGGCTTGTGCGAAGCCATCCATATAGAACTTGCGGGTTTCGCCCCAATCGCCTTTTGTCATGCAGTGCATCAGGAGGATATCAAAATACTCGGTGTTGGCTTCCTTGCGCATGCGGTCGAGGGTTTTGCGGACAGGTTCTATCTTATCCGAGCCTTCGTCGTAGGTCCACATCTTGCTCATCAGTGTGAGTTTCTCGCGGGGCAGGCCTTCGATGGCTTTTCCGACGAAGGGCTGGGAGCCGTAAGTATCGGCCATGTCAAAGAAGCGGATGCCGCGTTCGTAACCGTGGCGGGCCATCCGGGTGAAATGATCCTGTCCCGCCCGTGTCTGGTTGGATTGGAAGTTCCAGCCTTTCGTTCCGGTTCCCATAGCGATGCGGGAGACCTTCAATCCGGTTTTTCCTAACTTCACCTTGTCGACCGATACGTCTGAAGGCAATGACATCTGAATGTTTGCTAACCCGGTACGGGATAGAGAAAGGCCCGCTACACCGGCAACACCTGTCTGAATAAATTTACGTCTGTCCATCTTATTCTGTTTTAGGTAATACTTTCTTTAAGATCAAATAGCCGCACAAACCGGAAATAAACGAGCCGACGAATACGCCTAACTTCGCCTGGTTCAACAAATCGTGCCCCACACCGGACATCCCGGCAAAAGAGAGATTCGCGATAAAGAGGGCCACCGTGAAACCGATGCCTCCCAGCATCGAGACACCGAACAATTTCGATTTACTGGCTCCTGCCGGCATAGCCGCAAAACCCAACCGGATGAAAAGGTAGGTAAACAGAAATATCCCCAACGATTTCCCGGCAAACAGGCCGAGAAAGACTGCCAACGGTACGCCGGGAAGAGAAGATATCTGTATGTCTCCAAAGGTTACGCCCGCATTGACGAAAGCAAAGAGCGGCAAGATCAGGTAGTTGACAAGCGGATGCAGTTTATCTGCTATACTTTGAAGCGGACTGATCGTTTTATCGGCCAACGAATGGATATTATTGAGCACCTGTATCTGCGTGGGTGAAAGGACTTCGGCTTTTCTGGAATGACGTACCTCCGTATAATCGAGCATACTCAGATAGCCGGCCATTTCGCCGGTAAAATCATCCAACTTGACAACCGGACGGGCGGGCACGGTAAACGCAACCAGCACGCCGGCAATCGTCGGATGAATACCGGATTCGAGAAACAGCATCCATACAAAGAACCCGACTACATAATAAAAGAACATATTATTCACCCGCATCTTTCCGCCTACATATAACAAGGCCAGCAAAGCAAGAGAGATCAGAAGCGGCTCAAAAGCGATATCGCCGCTATAAAACAGAGCGATAATAATAATACCGCCGACATCATCTACAACAGCCAAGGCAGTCAGGAAGATACGCATACTGAGCGGTACCCGTTTACCCAACAAGCCTAAAACGGCCAACGCAAACGCGATATCGGTTGCCATCGGAATAGCGACTCCCTTCACCTCCGGAGCTGAACTGCACACGATAAAATAGAAAACGACCGGGACGATCATACCTCCACAAGCGGCAATAATTGGCAACAGGGCTTTCCGCACCGAACTTAACTCGCCAATCAGGATTTCCTGCTTGATTTCCAGCCCGATCACAAAGAAGAAGACGGCCATCAAGGCGTCATTGACAAACGCCAGCATGGGCATCGGTTCGCCATGATGCATGAAAGGTGTAAAATTACCTATCTTCAGATCGATCGGGTGCGACAGGATATGATGATATGACTCTGCCCAGGGAGAATTGGCAAATATCATGGCAAGGATCGTAGCCATGAATAACAAAACACTTGCGTTCGCTTTTTGCGTAGCAAAGCGACGTAATGGTTTAAGGATAACGTTAATGGTTCTATCCATATTGGTATTTAATATGTTACAGGAAGCGGCTTGCTGACCGCCTCCTTCAAGTTTTTTCCTAACAACAAACTCTTACTTATCGGCTTGCTCCAGTTCGTAAGCACTACGGGTCAGTTTCTCTACCCACACGACAAATATACCAGTTAAAATTAAATTAAACACTATGGTAAGCACAGAAATCATCAAGGCCGGCCCTCCTAAATTATAACCAAGTGCAATAAAGATTATGCCGGCTCCAACCTCTCCACGCGTAAACATACCGATTGACAAGGCCAGACGTTCTCTCTTCCGTCTCTCCCTGTAAAAAAACAGGGGAAACAGTTTTCCTATATTGGACAGAAACGAAACGATCACGACATGCAGGATGATCACCGGCCATGACATCATCGGCTGGGCGCCTGTTATCGTCGTCGCCTCGGCCGACTGCGCCGCGAAGTCGACACCGAAAAAGACTGGCATGCTGACCCCGACCAGAAACATGAACAGGAAGGAAACGGCGGTTGCTACATTGTGCTCTATCTTCGTATCGATATGCTTATGCCTCATCACCATCCCTAAAACAAAGGCGGGTAATAACACCTCGATATGAATGCTCGCATCCTCTCCGTAGAGGTATTTGGACGCCAGGTAAACCGCCTGCGTAATCCCGCAGGTGACAACGGCGTAGAAAAGAATGGCTTTCCAATCCTGCCGCATGTCATAGCTTCCCATCTTTTTCCACCCGATAATCAGCAGCACCATGACAATCAGAATGATTACACCCAGTTGCCAGCGCAGTCCGACCATCATGATCTGCAAAGGAATCATCAGCAAGATCGTATCCAGGTCGTCGAAGATAGCCAATACCTGCACTTTCTTATACACCCAGGAAGATTTCAACCCCGCTGCCGCAAGCATTGTAAAGAGGATGCCCGCCGACGTCGGTGCCGCGAACCGGCTTAACAGAAGGTTTTCTTTCCACGCCTCCCCACTACTCCAGTACATGTCGGGCAGCAGGACAAACATATAATATAAAGCAACTAATATCCAGGGGAAAGCGGCTGTCGCCATTGCTATAAAATAGTCCTCGGTATAAGACCGCCAACGGGTTTTATCCATTTCAAACTCCCGCCCTACATTGATCATGATAAAGGCAAGACAGACATATAGCAACGTATTGGATACCGTCTTTACCGATAAATAACTCTCACCGACCATCGCCGGAAGAAACTGAGAAACAACCAATCCCAACATCAGGAAAAAAGAAAACAAAAGAATCTTCTTCATTATTAATGAACTGTTTTTGTTTAGAATTATAGTAATACAACAATTGATTTAAAAAATCGGTTCTGGGATTTTATCAAATGATGATTAATCCTTCAGATAAGCACTTTCGACCTTGAGCAGGCGTGCTTTCAACCTTTCCGCATCCCCCTTCCGAATACGGAGCGTCATTTCGCAATCCATATCAAACTTTTGGGAAACGATCGCGGGATTATCTTCCTTGACAATACGCATGATACCATTCAGGTAAGGATATTCGAATGCAACGGTGATATCTTCATCAACGGTACGTTCCTCTATCTCGGCTGCTGCTATTGCTTCAGCTGCTGCTGTCCGGTATGCGACGATCAGGCCGCTCGTTCCCAATTCGATTCCGCCGAAGTAGCGGATTACAACGATCAGGATGTCTGTCAGCTCGTTCGAGTTGATCTGTCCCAGGATCGGTTTGCCGGCTGTTGAAGACGGCTCCCCGTCGTCATTCGCACGGAAGTTCTGGCATTCAGGACCTAACATATAGGCCCAGCATACATGGCGGGCGTCGTAATATTGCTTACGGTATTTATCCAGTTGCTCCTTGACCTCTTCCACGGTACGCACAGGGATAGCATACGAAATGAAGCGGCTTCGCTTCTCCGTATAATATCCTTCCGCTACTTGTTTTATGGTTTTGTAACTGTCGTCCGCCATTCTTTAATCAGGTACGTGTGTTTGCTGTTCCTCCCGGAAAGCCCGGAAGTCTTTCATTATTTCCTCTATCTCTTCTATAAAATACGGATCCTTTACATGCCCTTTAACCTCTTCGTAGTAAGTTTCAATAGCCTTCAATGCACATATATCCTGTCCACGCAGCAGAAAGTAAGGCTCCTCCTTCTCCACGCACTGTTTAATCATTTGAATCGGATTCTTCATATCTCTTTATTTTTTTAATTCTTCCTTCAAAAACGGAGCCGTATAGCTCTTTGTTTTAGACTTTATCATCTTTTCGGGGGTACCGGTGAAAAGGATTTGACCGCCGTTGCGCCCGCCTTCGGGGCCCATGTCGATCAGGTAGTCGGCAGATTTGATGACATCGAGGTTGTGCTCGATAACGATGATCGTGTTGCCTTTATCGACCAGCTTGTTCAAGACACCGAGCAACACGCGGATATCTTCAAAATGAAGGCCGGTTGTCGGTTCATCCAGCACATAGAGCGTCTTGCCTGTGTCCTTCTTTGCCAACTCGGTCGCCAACTTGACACGCTGGCTCTCTCCACCGGAAAGCGTAGTCGAAGGCTGGCCCAGTTTGATATACCCCAAACCGACATCCTGCAAGACTTTCACCTTGGAAAGAATAGACGGGACATTCTCGAAAAACTCGACAGCCATATTTATCGTCATATCCAACACATCCGCAATGGACTTACCGCGAAAACGGACTTCCAGCGTCTCCCGGTTATACCGTTTGCCATGACATTCCTCACAGGGGACAAGCACGTCGGGCAGGAAGTTCATCTCGATCGTCTTATAGCCGTTTCCTTTGCAAGTCTCACAACGTCCGCCGGAGACATTAAAAGAGAAACGCCCCGGTTTATAACCACGCACTTTCGACTCCGGCAGCTCCACAAAAAGGTTGCGAATATCCGAAAAGACACCGGTATAAGTGGCCGGATTACTGCGCGGTGAACGTCCGATAGGCGACTGGTCCACATTGACGATCTTATCTATATTATCAATTCCTTCAATCGATTTATAAGGCAATGGATCTTCCAGGGAGCGATAGAAATGCTGGCTGAGAATCGGTTGCAAGGTTGCATTAATCAACGTAGACTTTCCGCTACCCGACACGCCGGTCACACAAATCAGCGTCCCCAACGGGAAGGTGACATCCACATTCTTCAGGTTATTCCCGCTTGCCCCTTTTATGGTGATAAACCGCCCGTTTCCTTTGCGTCGTTCTTTCGGGACCGCGATCTCCATCTTTCCGTTCAGATAAGCCGAAGTCAGCGTATCCGCTTTCAGCATCTCCTCCGGAGTTCCGGCATAGACCACTTCACCGCCCAGACGGCCAGCCTTCGGTCCCATATCGACCACATAATCCGCATTGAGCATCATATCCTTGTCATGCTCCACGACGACGACGGAGTTCCCCGTATCGCGCAGCTCCTTCAGCGAATTGATCAGCCGGACATTATCCCGCTGGTGTAACCCGATACTCGGCTCGTCAAGGATATACAAGACGTTCACCAGCTGACTGCCGATCTGCGTAGCCAAACGGATACGCTGGCTCTCGCCACCCGACAAAGTTGCGGAAGCACGGTTCAGGGACAGATAATCCAATCCCACATCCAACAGGAACTTCAGGCGTGAACGGATCTCCTTCAATATTTCGACAGCAATCTGGCGCTGTTTGTCATTCAGTTTATCTTCGACACCATCCAGCCATTCATACAACTCGGAAATATCCATCGCCGACAGTTCGGCTATATTCTTCCCGGCAATCCGGTAATTCAACGCCTCCTTGTTCAGACGCTGCCCTCCGCACTCCGGACAGGCCGCCATCCGTATGAACTGTCCCGCCCATTTCTGTGCGGAAGCAGAAGCCTCGCTCTCCTGTTGCATCAGGATATATTTGGCAACACCCTCATACGACAGGAAATAGTTGGAAGAACCCAGCGAATCATTCTTGATCTGCAGGCGTTCATCCGTCCCGTTCATAATCTCGTCGATCGCTTCCTCGGGAATATCCTTGATCGGCGTTTTCAGCGTCACGCCGTATTTCTCGCAGATTGCTTCGATCTGCCAGAAAATCAGGGAGTTTTTATATTTGCCTAAAGCCACGATTCCGCCACTATAGATACTTAGTGATGAATCGGGCACGATCTTGTTCATATCCAGCAAGTTCACCTGGCCCAAACCTTTACATTTCGGACAAGCGCCCTGGGGCGAGTTAAAGGAAAAATTATGGGGAGCCGGTTCGCTGTAAGACAATCCCGTCACAGGGTCCATCAGCCGGCGGCTGTAGTGGCGCACTTCGTCCGTCTCGGCATCTAACACGAGAACAAGACCATCGCCCTGCTTCATGGCAACGCGCAGGCTCTCCTTCAAACGCCGTTCATCCGATTCCGAGACTACCAGCTTGTCGATCACCACCTCGATGCTGTGCATCTTATAGCGATCCAGCTTCATGCCGTGAAAGATCTCTTTCATCTCGCCGTCCACGCGGACATTCAGGTAGCCTTTCTTGCGCATCTGCTCGAACAGTTCCTTATAGTGCCCTTTACGATTACGGACCAGCGGAGCAAGCAGATACGTTTTCTTTCCCCTATACTGATTCAGGATCAGTTCCAACGTTTGCTCCTCGGTGTACTTCACCATCTTCTCCCCGCTCAAGTAGGAATAAGCCTCTCCCGCCCTTGCATAGAGCAGACGGAAGAAGTCGTAAATCTCGGTCGTCGTCCCGACGGTCGAACGCGGGTTCTTGTTCGTCGTCTTCTGTTCGATCGAAATAACAGGACTCAGGCCGGTGATCTTGTCCACATCCGGCCGCTCCATATTCCCCAGGAAATTACGGGCGTATGCGGAGAAAGTCTCCACATAACGACGTTGCCCCTCGGCAAAAATCGTATCGAAAGCTAAGGACGATTTACCGCTTCCGCTCATCCCGGTAATCACGGAGAGCTTGTTGCGCGGTATCTCGACATCTATATTTTTCAAATTATGGACACGGGCGCCTAAAACGGAAATACGCCCGCCTTCCAATGCATTCTTATCGTTCATCATTCTTTGTTTTCTATTATCCGTCTATTTTACCACCCAAGCCGGATTATGCACATAGGTGTTAGGCGTCTTATAATACATATCGGATTCCTTCGGGATCTGAATCGTATAGGTCTTTCCCAACGTCAGCAACTTGCGGTCGCGCAACCAGGGGTTGAAGCGTTTCAAGTCCGCATAGGTGGCTCCGTTCTTTTGGGCAAAAGCGGACAAGTCCTGGATATCGGTAGAGACCGACACGTTTTCGCAGGCTATCGGCTTGTACAAATCCTGCGCCCGCAAGACAAATCCATATTTATAAGGCGCTTCGAATATCTGTTTGATTGCCATGATACGGTAGACGTAACGGGTTGTTTCCTCCACCAGCCACAGGTCGAACGAACTGTCCGCCTCCTGTTTGGTCAGTTCGCCGGAGATGCGTCCCATACCCGCATTATAGGAAGCGGCGACGGTCGCCCAATCGCCATATTTATCATACGCAGCTTTCAGGTAACGGCAGGCGGCTTCGGTCGCCTTCGCCACATCGCAGCGTTCGTCTACGGTAGGCGTGATGGTCAGCCCATATTGCTTGGCCGTGCCTTCCAGCAATTGCCAGGTTCCGACCGCCCGTGCAGGCGATGAGACACGGGGATCGAGATGGCTCTCGATTACGGCCAGATATTTGAAATCGTCAGGAATACCATTGGCCTTCAGGATCGGTTCGATAACCGGGAAATAGCGGTTGGCCCGCTTAACCAACAGCATGGTGGTAGAATGGAAATAGGTAAAACTACTCAATTCCCGGTCCATACCTTCGTGCATATTATAACGCGTCAAATCGATCTCCTTCCCACAAAAAGAAGCAGAAGAAGGAACATCCGGCGACATCGTCACCGAAGAAACCACAGGACGTTCTTCCTTTACTTTTTCCGAATCGATCGAACCGATCGAGAGGCATGCCGTCAGGCACACTGCGCCACCGGCTATAAATCCGGCTATACTATTGTTGTTCAATAATTTCATCATTTATTTTCTTTGGTCTCAGAATATTAATCGATCCTTTTCTATGAATCTTTTCTCCGGCAGTTCCTGTCGCCTCTATCACGTAGAAATAGACACCCGGAGCTACATATTTACCCCCCTTTTTGCCGTCCCAGCCTTCCGCCGGATTGGTGGAACGATACATCTCGATACCCCAACGGTTGAATATCCAGCATTTATAATTGAGCAGCGACTTATAGGCCACACGAAACTCATCGTTAATACCGGGTGTCGTTCCAGGCGAAAAAGCATTCGGGACATCCAAAAACGACTCGGTTATCTTGATCGTAATAGGATCAGACACTGCCACACATTCTCCTGTCCGGTCGCTAACGGTCACTTCTGCAATATACTCGCCAAACTCCGTAAAGGTATGCTCCGTCTCAGATTCTCTAAACAGTTCTAACGGGTTGTCAGCACCGTTCTCCACATCACTTCTGTAAATCTTCCACGTGAACAAACTGGCAACCGGCTCATTGGCATACGCCCGGAACGAAATCTCCGCCGGAGCGCACAGCGCCTCTCCTTCTCCCAACGTCATATTAGGAGCATTGTCCATAACAAGGGTCGTATCGACGTGCAATTTAACAGCCACAGCCTGATAGGTATCGGAGGTCATAGATTTTTCTATTCCGAAATGCCGGGCAAACTGGTCTCCCTTCAGGGTAACTTCCGTGTCACACAAAGGCGGCATCGCATTTTTTTTATCATCCTTATCTTTAATGCTTCCCGAATAAGGATTTCCTTCCATCGTAACCGTCACGGGAGTCGGAGAAAAAGATTTATTTTCATCCGACCAGGATAAAGTCTGGAACGAAATCTCGAACTGCCGTTTCAGCTCCACCGACCTACCACTCGCCGGCAGATTATAATGCATCTGCACTGGTTCCGGGCTTCCTTTCAGCCGGAAGTTGTCACAAGTACCTTCTACAGTAATATTTTGTACTTCAAAAACATACTTACTGTAATCGATAATCCAGACATATCTTGTCATTATATCGGATTCTTGCACAAAATAACCATATTCCTCTTCCACATTCCGGATAGTAGAAGTATTCCCATTCTGTTCACAAGGGACAGGTTCCGCCTCCAATGCTCTCGACTTATACCGATACCATTTATGATTAGTAGATGATGAAGTATAGCTTATCGCTGCATTCCCCATCCCGTATAACAGATAAACTTCAAGTTTCTCACTGGTCTCATCCTTTGCCATCAATGGCGTTCCCTGTCCACCCGTCACCATATACTGCTGCGCCTGAACAGCAAGCACGGCAAACAAGAAACAGATCAACCCTCCCAGCTTTCTAATTTTCGTTCTTAGCATATACATAACTTGATTAGCTTACAAAATTACTATTTTATACGGAATTTATACGGAGAAATATGCCTTTTTATTGTATTATCCGAGCTGCAGTCTTCTATAAAGAATAAAGCCGAAGGCCAATAGCAAGGCAAAGTCGCAGAAAAAATAACCCGGTGAACGGTTTGCCCGACGGGTCTCCGTTCGGACAGCCGTTTCCTTCATATGCCAACCGCCATAGTCCGCTTGCTGATGCGTCACGACTTTTCCGGTATCGGCAAACTGCCGGTGGCGATCCATTCTCAGACTCATAACAGCTTTTGGATATTGTTTGCCGATACTGTCAGGAGCGAAATAAACAACCCGATGCAGATCCCAGGCGATCGTATCTATCAGGCGAATATCCTTTTTCAGCAAACCCGTCTCATTGTAAGAAAGACGAACAGTATCCAAACAGGCTACCGATTCCTGCCGATGGCTCTGCCGGCTCAGGCTGCATCCCGACAGCAAAAACACCAACACCAAAAGCCGCAAAAGCACCTGCATCCGGTTCACCCCGGAACGCTTCAACGTAAAGTGCTCACCCATATCTTTCCTTTTTTAATTTTAATTCTCAATTTATAAGAGTAATCCACCCCAAACAACGCCCCCGCAAACGTACATATCTCCCCGAAAGCCACCAGCACACTACTATCCACCACCCCTCGCGGATGTGTGAATCATTTTGTAACTTGTTGACTTGAATAACCATAAAGTTACTACTATAATTACACATCTGCAACTTTTAAACTATAGTAGAACACTAAAGATCAAGCAAATAACGCAACAAATGCCTTCCGTTTTTATTGCATTATAACATCTTTTACCACCAAAAGTGACGAAGAACCATTTCTCGTAAATAATTAAAAATATTCAGTTATTGACAATATTGAACCTGATATACCTCCAAAAGAACCAGGTTCGCGGACAACGCGGATCGGGCGGATATGAACGGATAAAATAATTTAAATCAGGATTTACGGGTGCAAAATTTCTTCCCATTGGCACATTAGCACATTATTTGCCCAAAGTGAGCTATCCCGTTCCCGCGCTTCGACGCGGGATCGCAAAGGAACAGGTTTTATATTGAATCTGTAAATGCTAATTTATCGTTCTATAGAGATGCACGGCCGTGCATCTCTACTTGTGCTGCAGGCTTTCTTTTGCCGTTCGTTGAAACGAACGGTTTAAAAAATTGAAGGCAAAGCCTCTTCCTCTGTGGGCTTTAGCCCCTTTAATAAATAGCCTCCTATAGGTATTTGAAAGGGGTTGAAACCCACAGAGGAATCCGGCAAAGCCGGAAACTTATCAATCCGTTGATTGAAATCAACGGCAAAAGAGAGCCTCCGGCATGAGGCTATGCCTCATAAAGATAGTTCAGTTCTTCTTGTCATTGGCATATTGGCACATTCCCTCATTGGCTCATATTTCTTACAAACGAACCCTTTTGCCTACTCTACACATAACTGTGGAGAGAGCGTCTTATAGTTATGAGTTACCAAAACCATAACTATAAGACGGGAATAAGGGAAGGTCCAGTTATTGCCTAATTTGAGGATAGATAGGACAGTCTTCACTTTCTATAATACAAAAAGCCTGGAGCCGCGCTTTTGCGACTTCAGGCTTCCTATTGGGTTGTATAGTCTTTTACTTATTATTCAGGCATCGGAGCCGCTGAAGGCGGCGGGGATGCGAGCCCCCATTCCTTATTCGCTTTCGGCCCCATTTTTACATTCAGGATGCCGCCAGATGCAATCTGGCTGTGGTCAAACCAAGGTTGGTTCAACGTTACACCGTTCAAGGAGGCAGACTGTATATATTTGTTTTTGCCGGAAGCACCGTCTGCTACGATCTCAAACACATTACCGTTACCCAGATCGATCTTCACGCTCGTAAAGACCGGACTGCCGACATTGTAGGTGGGCGATCCCGGAGTAACCGGATAGAATCCCATCATACTGAATACGACGAATGCAGACATTCCGCCACCGTCTTCATCACCCGGAACACCCATCAGGTCGTTGCGGAACCATTGATCCAGTAACACACGGATGCGCTTCTGTGTCTTCCAGGGCTGTCCGGCATAATTATACAGATACGGGATGTGAAGGCTCGGCTCGTTTGCCATCGAGAACATGCCGACATTACCGGTATGATCCGGCAGGAAAGAATAGAACTGCCATTTGGACATACCCAGCGGCGTGTCGAACATAGAGTCGAGATCGGCTGTAAAGGCCTCGTTGCCACCGACAAGCGAAACCAAGTCGCCTATGTTATGCTGCACGTCCCAACGATAGACATAACCGTTATTTTCGTCATAATAATCGCGTGCACCCAAGCCTCCGGAATAACGATAGTCCACGCCTTCAATAAACTTGCCGTCTTTGTCCTTCGGATGGAAGAAACGGGTGGCAGGGTTAAAGAGGTTCCGGTAGTTGTAGGACTGGCGGAGGTAATAGTCCGCCTCATCCTTCTTGCCCAACTCGGCGGCAATCTGCGACAGACACCACTGATCGTAGGCCGTACCCAACGTAACGGCTACCGGCTGACGTTTTTCCCAGGGAGAGACATTTGCGACCGTTTCCTTTTCTCCGGGTTTCAAAGCCGGGATATAACCATGTTCGCGGTAGAACTCGTCCAACCAGCCGGACGGAGCACCTGACCAGGGGATCAGGGTCTTTTCTTCGATACCGGCTTTGGCAGCCTGATACGCTTTTTCCAGATCGAAACCGCGCACGCCTTTCCGCCAGGCGTCGATGACAGTTGCCACGGCATGGTTGGAGTTCATGCGACGTGAATCGCCTGTTACTTCCGGGAAAGTAGGCATCCAGTTCGTTCCCATCTGCTGGGCCATCAGCAGGTATGAGTTGATGATATCCGTCTCACGTTCATTGTCGATCAGGATACGGAGCGGATGAGTCGCCCGGTAAGTATCCCAAATCCAGTCGTCAGTATAAAACGAATGGCCGCCGTCTTCGTGTATCTTTCCGTCGAAGGCACTGTAATACTTTCCGTCTTCGCTCAGGTTGACCGGACGTTCATAGCAACGGTACAAAGAGGTATAAAAGACAGTCTTATCGTTCTCAGTTCCCCCCGTCACCTGGATTTTACCTAACGCATCGTTCCAGTCGTTACGGCCGATCTCGGCAATTGCATTCACATCATAGGAAGCGATTTCACGCGCCAGATTCTTTTTTGCCTGCTCGGCGCTGATGAACGAGATGCCGTAGCGAACGCCAACCTCTTTCTGTTTGCCGTAATCCAGAACCAGGGCTGCGTTACGGCCTTCGGCTGAAGATTCGCCGTACTTCACCGTTCCGTCTGCCAGGACACCGCATTTCTCAGGCGTCTTATCTGTTTCGGCATACAGGTAAACCTTTGTTTTCCGGTCTACATACTGGAAACCGCTGACGGCATTCCCCTCCCATTTCAATGCTCCGTTGCGGCTATTGAAAACCAGATAGGCCGGAGCGTCTTTCTCGAATGTGAGGCTATAGACTGCACTCTGGTGGGAAGGTGCAAAGTCTACGTCGATATTGGCATCGTCCAGGTAGACCTGATAGCGGTAAGGCACGATCTTTTCCTGGTCGTAGCTATATTCGATGACTGGCTTCAAGCCGTTCTCCGTTCCCTGATAAGGGCTCAGATTGAAAGCCGAACTTCCGCGGTGGCTGGTCACGATCAGCGGCAGCCCGCTCAATTTATCACCCGTAAAATCTCCCCGTTCGGGATAGACGCGCATCATGCTGTTAGGCAGATGAACGGTCGGATAGGTCGGGACGAGCAAATGGCTGATGTTTCCCATATAGGGATTGACATAATCCACCGGGCTCTTCTCCATGCCGGCTTGTTTACCTCCGGCATCACACTTGCTGAATACCAACACTAGGGCAACCCCTATCAGGATGCCGAATAAAAACTTACCAAATCTTTGTAATCGCTCCATCGTTTATCTCTTTTGTTTATCGTTCACTGAGAATGAATACGGGAGATCTTCCGGATTCACGCCTCTCTGCATATTCGGCTTGTCACCCATCTTGATGTCCAGCACGCCGCCTTTCAGCAGTTCGAAGTGTTCCAGGTAGTTCTTCGTATAGTTCTTTCCATCGAATGTCATCGACTCGATGTAGATGTTCTTGTCACTGTTGGCCGGAGCATTGATCACCAGGTTCTTTCCGTTCTCGAAATGCAGCGTGGCTTTCTTGAACAGAGGAGCGCCGAGGACGTACTGCGTCGTTCCGGGAGCAACCGGATAGAATCCGAGGGCTGAAAAAACGTACCAGGCGGAAGTCTGTCCGTTGTCCTCATCGCCACAATAACCGTCCGGAGTCGGCGTATACATGCGATTCATCACCTGGCGCAACCAGTATTGGGCTTTCCAGGGTTCACCTGCATAGTTATACAGATAGATCATATGCTGGATCGGTTGGTTGCCATGTGCGTAGTTACCCATATTCATAATCTGCATTTCGCGGATTTCATGAATCACCTGTCCGTAATAGCTGTCGTCGAATACAGGTGGCACGGCAAATACGGAATCCAGCATGGCTACAAATTCCTTTTTCCCGCCCATCAGGTCAATCAGTCCCTGTGGGTCATGGAAGACAGACCAGGTGTAGTGCCAACTGTTACCTTCCGTGAAGGCATCACCCCATTTCAACGGAGAGAAGGGAGCCATAAAGGTACCGTCTTGGTTCTTTCCGCGCATCAGCTTGGTTTCCTTGTCGAACAAGTTCTTATAATTCATTGCCCGTTTTGCATAGAGGTCCAGTTCCTTTTTAGGACGACCCAGATCTTTTGCTATCTGGTAGATGCACCAGTCGTTATAGGCGTATTCCAGCGTGCGGGCTGCATTCTCGTTGATTTTCACATCATAAGGCACGTAGCCCAGCTTGTTGTAGTATTCATGCCCGAGACGACCGGTTGAGGAAACGGTCGGATGTACATTCTCCGTTCCGTGGATCAGTCCTTTATAGAGCGTTTCCAGGTCGTCCACCTTTATGCCTTTCATATAGGCATCAACCAATACGGAGGCAGAGTTATTACCGACCATACAGCCACGATGTCCCGGACTTGCCCATTCGGGGAAGAATCCGCTTTCTTTATAGGTATTAATCAAACCTTCCTGCATCTCCTTCGCCATCGTCGGATACATCAGGTTCAGGAACGGGAACAGACAACGGAATGTATCCCAGAAACCTGTATCGGTAAACATATATCCGGGCAGCACTTCGCCATTGTACGGGCTGTAGTGCACCACTTTTCCGGCTGCATCGATTTCGTAGAACTTACGCGGGAACAGCAGTGAGCGGTACATACAGGAATAGAACGTGCGGAATTGGTCCGTCGTCCCTCCTTCCACTTCGATCTTGCCCAGTTCCTTATTCCAGACATCTTTGCCTTTCTGAACCAATGTATCGAAGTTATCGTTGCCCAACTCCTTCATGTTGACGGCCGCCTGGTCGAAACTGATAAAAGAGGAAGCGACTTTCGCATGTACGACTTCTCCTTTAGTTGTCTTGAAGCCTATTACCGCTCCTACATGATCGGAGGCCTGCTCGCGTGCACCTTCTTTGAGGGCTGCATCTGCAAAGGTCGCTTCGTAGGTGAACGGTTTGTCGAACTCGATGATGAAATAGTTCTTGAAGTTATCGGGAACACCGCCGCTATTCTTGGTCGTATAGCCGATGATCTTGTTTTCTTCCGGGATCACCTTTATATAGGAACCTTTATCGAGTGCATCCACCACAATATAAGAATGTTCGTTTTCGGGAAAGGTGAAGCGAAACATGGCGGCACGGTCGGTCGGTGTCAATTCGGTTTTCACGTCGTGCTCGGCCAGATAGACTTCATAATAATACGGTTTGGCGATTTCGCTTTTATGTGAGAACCAACTGGCGCGTTTATCCTCGTTGAACTCCGGAGCGCCGACAACCGGCATGATTGCAAACTGTCCGTAGTCGTTGATCCAGGGGCTCGGCTGGTGGGTTTGCTTGAAACCGCGTATTTTGTTGGCCGTATAAACATAGGCCCATCCATCGCCCATCTTGCCGGTCTGCGGTGTCCAGAAGTTCATGCCCCAGGGACGCGCAATGGCAGGATAGGGATTACCGGTCGACAATTCAAAAGTCGACTGCGTCCCCATCAAAGGATTCACATACTCCACCGGATCGAAAGCCACGTCTGCCGCAGCAGCAGGCCTTCCCAGGCTGGTTAGCATAGCGATAAGGGCAAAGGCCCATATACTTTTTTTCTTCATAATATCGTTACTATTTATATTAAAAATTTAACCTTGAATATTCTCTAACGTTTATTATTCAAACGACTCTTATTCATACAAATATAATGATTATTCCTATAATATAAAAGCTCTGAAAAAAAAGGGGAGACAAATAGAACTGTCTCCCCTTCCAATAAATCCTTCTATATTTTGATTTCCGGTTTATCCCTCCGGATAGACCTCCGTCATTTATTTAAGAGAATAACCGTCATTCTGGGTCAGACTCGGGTTACGCTGGATTTCATTGATAGAAATCGGCCATAACAAGTCTGTTTTCTTAAATGTAGCTCCCGATGCATTTGTAGCGCCAATCAGCTCTTGAAAATCAACTTTGCCCGCTTCCGTCTCGGAGATTACCGGGAATTTTCCGGTACGCAGACAGTCATCCCAAATCTTAAATTCCAACGGGAACTCGCGCAAACGTTCCAACCAACATTCTTTTATAAATAAATCTTTCGACAGGGCCTGTAACTCGCTTGCATATTGTGCGGCAGTCTTGCCATTCATATCAGCACGAGCCTTCACTTGCGCCAGACAATTGGCAGCTTCAGACGTAACTCCTGCGCTTTGTGCTATGGATTCGGCGGCAACCAACAACGCTTCCGAATAACGGAAGAAGTTCTGGTCTTTCGTTCCACGTCCTGTTGTCAACAAAGCATCTTCATCAAACCAATACCAACAACCGGCTGCCGATTTAGACTCCCATACGGCTCCCGTGTTCGGGTTCGTATATTTCCAATGGAAGAACTGATTCGGCTGAATACGCAAATCTTGTTTATCATACACATTCAGGAAGCGGTTTGTAGGACCGTATACGCGTTCCATGATCGAATAGGTTCCAAATGTAGCCACAGCAGAAGCATCGCAGGAATAAGTAGGCCACCAATCGCCGGTATGAATAGATGCATCATATTCGACAGCATAGATCACCTCATCCAAATCATCTGTTGTACGGAGTTTATTAAAGGCGCTGTTCATGGCAAGATCCTCATTAGCCGTCAGTTTGTGGGGAGATTCCACTACTATTTTGGCATAAGTGGCGGCATCCGCATATTTACCTTGCTGCAAATAGACATCAGCCAGCATCATGGCAGCAGCATATTTTGTAATACGATGCGCATTATCTGCAAATTTAGCAGCAGGAAGAACTTCAACAGCTTCCTTCAAATCGGACTCTATCAAAGCATAAACTGTTTCGACCGGAGTACGTTCGAGATACAGGTTTTCGATCGACTCATACGGTTCGGTCGGCATCGGGACTGCACCTAACATTTTTACCAGGTAGAAATAATTGAAAGCACGGAAGAATTTTGCTTCTGCAACTAATCTCGCTGACGTCGATTCACTCATTGCGATATCCGGAATATGTTTGATCGCACCGTTCGCAACGTTGATGCATTTATAACACTCGTCCCATACACCATCTATCATACTGGACACAGTACTGGTGTTTTGCTGGCGAGTCAGTTCACGTGCATATTTACAAACAACTTCCTGTCCTTCATAACTGTTTGTGAAATATCCGGTCAGCATACCGGAGATCGAAGCATTAGGACCGATATAGGCAGAGGGAGCCTGTGCGATACGCATAACGGCTCCATTGCGGTATAAGTAATTGACATTCGCCTCTGCCTGTTCTGCAGTCTTGTAATAGTCAACGGAAGTCAAGGAAGATTTCGGATTTTCATCCAGGAAATTACAGGACGTCATACCTGTCAGGCCGACGCATAATACAGCGATTGTTAATATCTTTCTCATTTTCTTCATCTGTTTAATTGTTCATTAAAATGTCACATTCACACCGAACGTAAATGTCCGGGCTCTCGGATATGAGAAGAAGGTCATATTCTGACCGAATTTGTCCATTTGGGAAGAGCTTTCAGGATCATATCCGTTAAACTCTTTCGAGCAAAGCAAGAATGCATTGTTCACATTCGCATACAACCGCAATCCTGATAAACCGATAGATTTAATCATATTGGGCTCAAAGTTATATCCGAGCTGAATCAGGTTACAACGCAGATAAGAACCATCGGCCACCCACTGTGAGTCTGTTTTTGTATCCTGTCCTGCATGGTCAATACCGTTATGCTTACCGCTACTCAGATAAATCATCTGCTGCATGGCATCCGGATTTGTTCCGTCGTAAGCATCATACAAGATGTTACTTAAACCGTTAGTAATACCAAAACGGTCATAAGTAGAGTGATAGAAACGTTGCAAGGTTTCGACGCCCCAGACAAACTGCATATCGACAGTCAAATCAAAATTCTTATAGCTGAATGTATTCACAAAGCTACCGGTCCAATCAGGCAGACCTTTACCGATGATCTCTTTTTCTTCAGAACGTTTGGCACGACCGATCTGATTCTTCTCACAGTTTCCTGCTTCAAAATCTTCTTTGGTATAAACGCCGTAACGCTTGTATCCGTAGAAACTACCCATACTTTCGCCGACACGCAGGATGCTACCTCCGTTCACCCAATCGTACATGTAGATGTCTTCGTCATTATCACCTAAGGCCAGGATTTCATTCTTATTGTAATTCAGATTCAATGTTGAAGACCATGTAAAATCATTCGTCTGTATCGGCGTTCCATTAATCATGATATCCAATCCCTGATTTCTTACCGAACCGATATTCTTGAATACGGAACTGAAACCTGTAGCATGAGGTAACGGACAATCCAGTAACAAGTCTGTCGTTTTCTTATTGTAGTATGAGATATCAAAATTCAAGCGGTTCTGGAACAGGCCTAAGTTGAAACCAACATCGAACTGTCCGGTTTTTTCCCATTTCAAATCCGGATTGCCCATCGTCTTGACATACGACCACGGTCCTCGTTTGCCATCCAGCAAATCGGTTCCTGCATCCACATTTGCCAACGATTTGTAAGGATCGATTTCCGAGTTACCAGTCAGACCATAGCTGGTATGCAATTTCAGGTTACTGATCAGTTCGCTGTCTTTCAGGAAATCTTCCTGTGAGATATTCCATGCCAAACCAGCAGAAGGGAAGAATGCATATTTATTGTTCTCACCGAATTTGGAAGAACCGTCGACACGGGCCGTCACTGTAGCCGAATAACGATCTTTATACGTATAGGCAAAGCGCAGGAAATAAGAGTTCATAGCCCATCTGTTCCAACTGGATTCGGGAGCCGAAGGATTTGTTCCGACCTGCATATTGTTTTCTTCATAGAAATCATCCGAGAAACCTTCCGTATAAGAGCGGTCATAGCTTCTTGTACGTTCCTGCCAGGACAGACCGGCCATGGCATTCAAACGGTGTTCACCAAATACTTTATTGTAAGTCAGGTAAGTTTCTTCCTGCCAGTATAAGGTATTAGTATGATTGATTTCGGCACGTCCCTGTTGCTGCATAGAAATGTTATTCAGGTCGCGGGCCGAATATTCCTTATAAGTACGCTGGTGAGAGTCGATACCCAACTGGGTTTTCAAATCCAGCCCATCCAACAAATGGAATGTAAGGGCCATGTTTCCGAATATTTGGGTATTATATCTCATTCTCTTCTGCTTTTCCAGAATCATGACCGGATTCGACATACCTTCCAATCCGAACATATTACTTTGTGTCATTGAAGTCGTACTGGTCGTATATTTGCCATCCATATCCCGTACCGGATACCAAGGCACCATTTCAATCATGGTACGGCGGGCGTCCTGTCCACCTCCATCTTCCGGCGTATAGCGGCCCCAAGTATGGTTCACCAGCAAGTTAACAGCCGTTGACAGCCAAGTAGTCGGATTAGCATCATAAGCTACTTTGGCATTTAAACGCTTGTTGTAAGTATTCATCACAATACCCTGCTGATCCGTATAGTTCAGGAAAGCACCCATAGAAGACTTTTTACCGGCCTGTTGAATGTTGATCTGGTGGTTATGAGAAACAGCAGTGCGTGTTGCTTCTTTCTGCCAATCCGTATCATAAAGCGGATTACCATTAGCATCAAAATAATTCCGATCGCTGAACCAATAGGTACGGTCCAAAGACCAATCCTTACCCATGTATTCATTCTCATTAGCCAGACCAATCATAAAGGCATCACACCATTCCTTTGAATTCAAAAGATCCATATAACGCGCCATCTGGCTGAGACTTACAGATCCCTGATAGCTTACCTGCGTACCTTCGCCGCCTTTTTTACCACGTTTGGTCGTTACCATTATTACACCGTTGGCACCGCGCGCACCATAAATAGCAGCAGCAGAAGCATCTTTCAATACTTCCATACTTTCTATATCATTCGGGTTAACCAACTGGAAGTCTTCCATAACAACACCGTCCACAACATACAACGGATCAGATGATGAGTTGATAGTAGCCATACCACGAATCACTACACGGTTGGCATAAGCGCCCGGCTGGCTGGAGTTTGAAAAGATATTTACACCGGACACTTTACCACGCAAGTTTTCCAGCGCACTGAAGTTTTGAGACTTTGCCAATTCTTCTCCCTTGGCAACGCCGATAGAACCTGTAACATCCGACTTACGCATCGTACCGTAACCCACAACCACGACCTCTTCCAAAGCCTGTGAGTCTTCCGTCAGCATGACAGTAAAGGATGTCTGGTTTCCAACCGGCAGTTCTTTTGTCAGGTAACCGATAAAAGAAACTTGCAGGATAGCGCCTTCCGGCACATCGGAAATCGTAAAGTTTCCATCCATATCCGTCATTGTGCCGTTAGTCGTACCTTTAATAATGACATTGGCGCCGGCTACCGGACCGAATTCATCGTTTACGACACCGGTAATCGTTTTACCATCCTGGGCTACGACCGGGCTTGCGTTCTTCGTCAAAACGATATAATCGTTTTCAAACGCATACTTTACATTCGAACGACCGAATGCTTCACTTAAATACTGAGCGACAGTTTTATTCCCTGATTTAACAGAAACTGTTTCGTTCGTATTCACTTCATTTTTACTATAGACAAACAGGTAGTCCGTTTGCTTCTCTACTTGATCGATAAACTCACCGATCGTCAAATTCTTTCCGCTGATATTGACTCTTGCATTTTGCGAACTCGTTTTTGCCGCAAAGGAAGAGAATACGCAAAGGAAAAGAAGGAAGGCTGAAATTCTCATGACATTTAGAAATTTCGGTTCTTTTTTCATAACTTTGCTCCGTTTACTTGTTAATACTTAATTTGTTGGAATTTTGTGTTAGCTTTTGGGCCGGTAGGTGCGGGAACACTTATCGGTCCTTTTTATATCTTCTTTTCTCTAAATCATAGGCAGTAGCATTAAATTAAAGATTAAACATGTTTAGCGTATCGTGATACAGTTGGTTTCCTCATCCTTTACGAAGGAGAAATAATATACTTTCTGCAGGGTTTGGAGCACACTCTCAACCCCGTCACGCTGTCGGAATTTACCACTGAACCGGTATTGATCCAGCTTCTTGTTTTTCTGTATAATTGTTATGTCATAATACAGCTCGAGCTTCTTGATAATCTCGCTGAAAGGGACATCGTCAAAAGCGTAGATGCCTTCTTTCCACAGAAGGAAATCGGTGTTGTCATAATAGCGTTTTTCCAGTCTTTCTCCCGTCCAGAAAACACATTCATGCGGGGCAATCTGCAAGGCTTCCGCTTCATCATCGCCGCTATAGACTTTGACCGAACCTTCGACCAACGAAGCGTTAAACTCTTCATTCCCTTTATAGGCAAAGACATTAAACTTCGTTCCCAGCACTTTTATATTGGCTTTCTCCGTCGAGACGATAAAGGGAACTTCTTCATTCCGCTTCACTTCAAAGAAGGCTTCTCCGTCCAGTTCCACCCGCCGTTCTTTCTTATCGAAATGGTTCGGATAACGCAAAGTCGAACGGGCATTCAGCCATACGGTCGTCCCGTCATGCAATTTCAGCAAGGCGCGCTGTCCGGAAGGGGTGGAAAATTCTTCATAAGCGACTACAGGCTGTTCGGCGGTTGGCTGTTCCGGCCGGCTGGTAATCAGCCAGGTCGAGATAACGGCTATACAAACGGCAGCTGCATATCCTATGATATGTTTATAAAGAATCGCATGCGATTCTTTTATCCTGGAGTGTTTAAACTCCAGGAGCTTTCCTACGGCACGCGGCTCATCATCTTCCGCCGGCATCCATGAAGTCAGGGCGCGGATATTCTGGACAGACAAAAACTCTTTCTTCAGTTCGGCATCTGTCTCCATTGCGGCAAACAACTGTTTTTTCTCTTTTGCAGTTATTTCTCCGTAAAAATATTTCGTTATCAGTTCATGCATTTCTTCTGCTGTTATAAAAGGGAGCGATTATCTCTTCAGTCACCACTAAAAGACAATCGTAAATAAATATTATTTAACACTAACAAGGAATAGTAACAGGGGCAGGTAGTCTTTCAGTTCGACACGAAGTTTCTTTAAGGCGATGGAAATATGGTTCTCTACGGTGTTTGTCGAGATATTCAGTTCTTCGGCTATTTCCCGGTATTTCATCCCTTCGATACGGCTTTTTAAAAATATTTCACGACAGCGTTCCGGCAATTTATCAATTGCATTCGCAATCACTTTCTCAATATCTTCCTCCGACGAAAAGGTATAGTTCAACTGTTCGAGTGACATCAATTTAAAGGATAGTTCCTGCTTGTATTCTTCCGCCACCACTTTATGGCGAAGATAATCGAGGCTCCGATTCTTTACAAGTGAAAAAAGGTAGGAAACCAAGCTGATGCGGATATCCAACACTTCCCGCTTCTCCCATAGAAGAAGAAATACATCCTGAACGACATTCTCGGCATCCTCTTCAAACAATACATATTCCTTAGCAAAACGAAGCATACGGGAATAATACATGACGTATATTCTATCAAAGCTATTCTGTATGTCTTTTCCCATAGAAGTAAAAGCGTTTGTTTTTTAGACTCTTTATATATGCATCGAAGGCAAAGATATAAAAGATTTGTAACATACATTACAGAAAGTGCATTTGCATTTTTAACCAAAGACTGTTTTCTTTGTATTATGAAACAATATAATACGTCCAAGAAAAAGAAAAAAATCTCCTTTCCTCTTTATATGCAGATACTTGCAGGGATGATTATCGGTGTGATTATCGGGATTGCCGCCATACAAGTCAATAGCGAAAAGTTCATACAAGACTGGATCCGGCCTTGGGGACAAATCTTTATCCGCCTGCTGCAACTGATTGCGATTCCGCTAGTGTTTATTTCGCTTATCAAAGGCGTTACGGGGTTGAAAGACATCAGTAAGTTTTCCCGCATTGGAGGAAAAACGGTTCTTATTTACTTAGGGACAACGCTTGTTGCCGTACTGATCGGGCTTTTTATGGGACTGACCGTAAAGCCCGGCAAGCTGGTCAACCGGGAACAGGTTGCCCACTTGCAGGAAAACTACCAGTCGATTGTCGAGGAGAAAAAGCAGGCGGCGGTGGAGACGCATGACAAAGGTCCGCTTCACTTCCTGAATGATATCGTACCGAATAATATTGTCAGTGCGACGGCAGACAACTCGAAGATGTTGCAGGTGATCTTCTTCGCCATCTTCTTCGGAATAGCGGCACTGGCCGTTCCGGCGGATAAGATAGCTCCGGTCACCGCTTTGTTCGACGGGTTGAATGATGTCATACTCCGCATGGTGGATTATATCATCAAGTTTGCCCCTTGGGGAGTCGCGGCGTTAATGGCGGGACTGGTAACGGATTTCAATGGGGATGCCAGCATATTCAGTGCCTTAGGCGTATATGCATTGACTGTCGTCGCGGCAATGTTCGTCCTGGTGCTGGGCTTCTATCCGGTGCTGATACACTTCTTCACGAACATACATTTTAAGGATTTCATACGCACCTTGTATCCGGTCCAGCTGTTCGCTTTCACGACCAGCAGCAGTGCGGCTACTCTTCCGGTCACTATGGAGACGGTGGAAAGGGATCTGTATGTCTCGCAAGAGGTCAGTTCGTTCGTCCTGCCTGTCGGGACAACTATCAATATGGACGGAACTTCCTGTTATCAGTCCATCGCCATCCTGTTTATCGCACAGGTGTTAGGGATTGACCTCAGCCTGACACAACTGTGCATAATTGTCGCCATGACCATCCTCTCCTCCATCGGGACGCCTGCCATTCCGGGAGGAAGCTATGTGATTCTCACGATGGTACTGACATCGGTCGGCATCCCGGCAGAAGGGCTGGCACTGATACTCGGCATAGACCGCCCGTTGGATATGCTCCGCACGGCAGTCAACGTCACAGGAGATGCTGCGGTCGCAACGATTGTCGACCGAAGCACGGATTTTAGTAAGTGAACCGGATGCCGAACTGGAAAGTAAAGGTAAACGGATGCGCCGTCCGGATGCTTTCAAAGCGGATGCTACTATTGCGGGACTGAGGATTCAGGTTGTAGTAGTAGCTTACCCCCGGTTCGATGAACAGCGAGAGCGGACGGCGAAGTTCCGCCTGCATACCGGCAGCGGCATTCCAGGAAGGTTGCCAGCGGTTGATATGCAGATGCATGCCCGTCTTCTTTGCCGATATGCAATATTCGATCATTCCTCCACCGGAAGCATAGAAAGAAAGATTCTTCCTTTTATAGAAAGTCCAGCTGAGTTTTAACGGCACACCGATATAATGCAGCTTTTGGGAGCCCTCATAAGTCGTCTTCTCTTCCAGGATTTCCGAATACAGATAGGTATAAGACAAGCCTGTTTCCAGCGCAAGCCGGGGCGTGATGTACGTGCGTGCGGAAAGACCGACCGTAATCGGCAGGTGATGCCGATAATAATAGTCCGTCGTAAAGTTACCCGAACCACCGTTGCCACCGCCGATAGCCGCTTTTGTCGGAAGTTCCTCTGACGGTTTATCGCCCGGCTTTTCCGGTTTATCGTCGGGATTCGGACGCGGTCCCGGACCTGAAACCAAGTCATCGTAATGCTCAAGGCCCCCTCCCATATTCGTCACATTATTGCTGCCGGTCTGAATGCCGAAAGCAACGCGGTTAAAATCGAACACCTTCTTCTTTTCCTCTATATGGCGATACGGAATACCGTTCCGTCTTTCCGGCTGCGGACCGGAATCTTTATGGACGGGACGAGGCGTTTCCGCCTGTCCGACACTGTCTTCTGCGGATTCGGCAACCAAGACTTCCATTGCAGGCAAATCGACCGGAGACAACTCCGGCATCAGGCTGTCCATAATCTGTATATAGGGGAAGAAGCGGGCTTGGGCGGGCTTCTCCGGAATCTCTTCCTGCGGCAAAGCGGGCACCGTGTTTTCCTCTTTTGTCGGAGGCGCGACAACAGGACGTTCCGCCACAACCGTCTGCGGTTCCTCACGGCGGAAGACGACAACCGATATCATCAGACACAACAGGGCGACAGCCGCCACAGCCGCCGTCCAGCGATACAGCCTGCGGCGAACGGGCTTCACCGCTACCGCCGACGCATCCTGTTCAGGCAAGAGCGCAGGAAGTTCTGCCTCCAGCTTTTCCCAGCCGTCCCTGCGGAGAGGAAGATGAAACTCACCTTCCCGGTCGCGAAGCATTTGCAGTATGTCATTCTTGTCGTTCATGTCTGTCTATTCGGTTTTCTTTAATTGTTCTCTGATACGGCCGGCCAGCAGGCGGCGTGCACGGTTCAGTTGGGAGGCCGACGACGCTTCGTTGATATGCAGGCTGTGCGCAATCTCCTTATGGCTCCAGCGTTCAAACACATATAAGTTGAATACGGTACGATAACCGGGAGGCAACTCCGCCACAAACGCCATCAGGATATCCATCGACAGGCCGTTGGCGTCCGGTTCCTCTTCGTCCGGCAATTCCGGCAGTTCATCCAGCGGCAGGCCGTCGCGGAGCAGGTCTTTACGACGAAGGTATTCCAGCGAAACATTGGCAAACACCCGGCTCAGCCAGGCGCGCAGGCTCCCTTCGCCCCTATAAGTAAAAGATGAAATGGATGAGAAGACCTTCAGAAAACCGTCGTGCAGGAGGTCGTGGGCCGTCTCCTCATCGCCGGCATAGCGATAGCACAGGCATAGCATCCTCTCCGCAAAGCGCTCATACAGCTCCTTGCGGGCAAGATTGTCTCCGGTCTTGCATCTATCGGTCAACTCCGTTTCTGTCATCAAATCTTATAGTGCTTTTAAAGGTAAATGCAGGTTTGCATGAAACCTTGCACGAAGGAAGGAAAAAAAATTCATCCGAAGGGGAAAAAGTTTCATTACTATGAAACTAAAGTTTCACCACTAAGAAAATGGTGAAACTTTTTGAGGGAATAGCCACAGTCTGCAAGACTGTTTGGATTTTACAACCGGAATTTATACAGCTGCGCCATTACCTTCTGATACTCGTTCTGCAGCTGCATGTAATTCTGCAAGCTCTGGTAGAGCGTGGTGACGTCGACAAAATATTCGATCATGGAGATCTGCCCTGCCTGGATTGCCTTGTTCAGCAACGCCAGGTTGTTCTGGCTTTTCAGCACATCGCTATATTCGTCGATCGAGGTTTTCAGGGCGAGCGACTGGTTATAGAGGCGGAGCAATTCATTCTCGACCGTCGTCGTCGTGCTTTCCAGCTGCAAGTCGGTGTAAAGGCTTTGCGCCTTTGCCTGCTTCACATTGTTGCGGTTGGAGAAGAGGGGAATGCTGATGCCGACCAGGAAACCGTTGAAGCGTTGTCCTCCGGTTGCCGTATTCAGACGGTAACCCAACTCGAAGCCGGGCAGGTTCAGCGATTTGCTGACGCTGAGCTGGCGCAGGGCGGCGGCCTTCTCGCTTTGCAGGGAAAGCAACTGGCGGTCGGCGGGAACCGCTTCCTGTTTCAGGTCGACGAACGACTGCGGGGCTTCCACCGGAAGATAAGCCGTGTCGGTGAAATTGATCGCGATACCGCCGTTCAACATCGCTAATTCGTGCAGCTTGGCTACGCGGGCGGCTTCGTTCATGCGGGCTTCGTTCTTCGCGTTGAGCAGTTCGAGGTCGATTTTGTTTACTTCGAGCACGTTGGCATCGCCGTTTTGCAACCGTGTCGCATAGAGGGCGGAGAGTTGTTCGGCATTCTGCCGGCGGGTGTCCAGCAAGTTCTTCTGCTGGTTCAGCAAGATCAGATCGAGGCAGACTTCCTTGGCTTGCAACAGGATTTGCTGGCGGATTTCGGCCCCTTGCCGGTCGAATCCCTCTCCTTTCGCCTGCGACAGTTTATTCTTCTGCACATAGACGGAAGGGAAATCGAAAGACTGGGAAGCGACCAGCTCGCCCTGTATGCCCATTCCCTCCTTATTCCCATACTGGTGCGTATAGGAGACGGACGGGTCGGGCAGGTTATTATCCAGCCGTGCTTCTATCTTCCGGGCCGTCACCAACTGGTGGTTTGCCTGCAACTCCTTGTTATTGGCCTCGACGCTGCGAAGGACCTCCTCGATGGAGGTCTGCGCTCCGGCGGTCATAACGGAGGAAAGCAATGCTATTGTGAATATGAATCGTTTCATTCTTTATCTTCTTTATTCATTAATAAATAAACAATCGGGATGATGAAGCCGTTCAGGAAGGTGGATGTCAGCAAACCTCCCAGGATGACGGTTGCCATCGGGCTCTGTATCTCGTTGCCGGGCAGGTCGCCGTTCAAGGCAAGCGGAATCAGGGCAAGGGCCGAACTGAGCGCCGTCATCAGGATCGGGTTCAGACGGTCCAGGGAACCTTGCACGACAGCTTGCTTTAACGGCATATTCTCGACTGTCCGGAGATGTGTATAATGGCTGATCAGCAACATACCGTTACGGGTGGCAATCCCGAACAGGGAGATGAAACCGATGATCGCAGGAATACTCACCTCGCCGGAAGTCAGCTTCAGGATAAACACGCCGCCGATCAACGCCAACGGCAGGTTCAGCAAAACGATTCCGCTCTCCTTCGCATCCTTAAACTCGTTATAAAGTAGCAGGAAGATGACAAGCAAGGACATCAACGACGTAAACAACAGCGTACGGCTGGCGGCCTGCTCGCTCTCGAACTGTCCGCCGTATTCGATATGATAGCCTTCGGGCAACTGAATGGAGGCGTCCACCTTTTGCTGGATCTCATTCACGACGCTACGGAGGTCACGCTCGGAGACGTTGCCGCTGATCACGATCTTGCGCTGGACATTCTCGCGGTTAATCGTGTTCGGACCTGTCACTGAACGGATCTCGGCGACATAGCTCAACGGCACTTTCTTCCCTCCGGCATCGATCATCAGGTTACGGATATCCTCCATCGTCGCACGGCTCCCGTCGGAAGTCTTGACCGTCAGGTCGAACGTCTTGCCGTCGTCATAGACCTGGCTGACGGCTTCACCGCCCAGCATGACATTCACATATTCTTCAAATTCCGGCAAAGAGATGCCGTATTGTGCCATCAACTCGCGTTTCGGCGTGATGGTAAGCTGCGGGCGTTCGATTTGCTGCTCCACTTTCAAGTCCACCAGGCCGGGGATGCCCTGAATGGGTTCCTTGATCTGGTTGCCGACCGTAAACATCAGGTTCAGGTCCGTACCGAACAGCTTGATTGCGATATTCGCTTCCGTACCGGAAAGCATTGCATCGATACGGTGGGAAATCGGCTGTCCGATTTCGATATTGGCGCCACTGATAGTCGACAGCTTCTTGCGGACATCGTTCATGACGGCGTCGCGGCTACGGTCTTTCAGGATGAAAGGAGCCTCGATCTCGGACACGTTCACGCCCAGGGCGTGTTCGTCCAGCTCAGCGCGTCCGGTCTTGCGGGCAACCGTCTGTATCTCGGGAACCTGCATCAGCAATTCTTCCGCGCGGCGTCCCATCTTGTTCGATTCGTCTAAGGAGATACCCGGAAGGGAACTGACGTTAATCGTGAACGAGCCTTCGTTAAACGGTGGCAGGAAGCTGCGTCCCAACGTAAAGAAGGTCCCCAGCGCGACAACGAACAGGGCTATCGTACAGCCCAGCACAATCTTCTTATGCGCTAACGCTCCGTTCAGCGCCTTTGCGTATACACCTTTCAGCTTACGGGCCACCCAGGCTTCTTTCTCTACGCTCTTATCCGTTGCCTTCCGGTTCAGCAGGTAGCTACACAGCACCGGAGTCAAGGTCAACGCCACAACCGTAGAGGCAAACAACGCCACGATAAAGGCGATCCCCAGCGGAACCAACATACGTCCCTCCATCCCGTGCAGGAAGAAAAGGGGCACGAAGCTGACCACGATAATCAACGTCGAATTAAGAATCGGCATACGCACCTCGCGGGAAGCGTCGAACACGACATCCAGAATGGAACGTTGCTCGGCGGGCGGCAGCAAGCGGTTCTCGCGTATTCGTTTATAGACATTCTCCACGTCGACAATCGCATCATCCACCAACGAACCGATCGCAATCGCCATACCGCCCAGACTCATGGTGTTTATGGTCAATCCCATATAGTGCAGCGCCAGAATGGAAACCAACAGGGAAAGAGGAAGGGCAACCAGCGAAATCACCGTCGTACGGATATTCATCAGGAAGAGGAAAAGGACGATCACCACGAAAAAACTACCCTCGAACAAACTGTTCTTTACGTTATTGATAGAACTGTCGATAAAGCGGCTTTGCCGGAAGATATCCGTCGAGACGTGCACATCGGCCGGCAAGTTCTTCTGCAAATCCGCCATAATCGCATCCAACTTTTCTGTCAGGTCGATCGTACTGGTGTTCGGCTGCTTGGTGACCGTTATCAGCACAGCCGGTTTGGCCCGTTCGGAAGCCGTTCCGAGTTTCGGACTCTTACCGCCGATCTTCACCGTCGCCACATTCTCCAAGAGGACGGGGAAATCGCCGACAGTCTTTACGACTCCCTTCCCTATCTCTTCCGCCTTGGCTGTGGAGAGGACGCCCCGAATGATGTATTCGTTATCATATTCATAGAGGACACCCCCGTTGGCGTTTCGGTTCATATTGCGGGTCACGGTCAAGACTTCATTCAGACTGACGCCGTAGTGCTTCATGCGAGCCGGATCGAGCAGTATCTGGTATTCCTTGATGTCTCCACCAATCACAGCCACCTGTGCTACACCGCCTGTCGAAAGCAGTCGCGGGCGGATCGTCCAGTCGGCAATCGTACGCAGGTCCATTTGGGTGGTAACGGCCGTCGAATCGTCAACCGTCAATCCGATAATCATCATTTCTCCCAGGATGGAAGATTGCGGGCCCAGCGTCGGTTTCCCGACGTTCTCTGGCAAGCTTTCACCAACAACGGCCAGCTTCTCGGATACGATCTGGCGAGCCCGGTAAATATCCGTCCCCCAATCGAACTCAACCCAGACAACCGAAAAACCGGTCGTAGAGGATGAACGGACACGGCGCACATCCATCGCACCGTTCACAGCCGTTTCCACCGGGAAAGTAACCAGGCGTTCCACCTCTTCAGGCGCCATGCCATTTGCCTCCGTCATGATCACAACGGTCGGCGCATTCAAATCCGGGAACACATCCACATCCGTATGGAATGCCGTATATGTTCCGGCAATCATCAGCAGCAGGGAACAAACCAATACAATCAGCCTGTTATGCAGCGAGTAATATATTATCTTGTTCAGCATAGAAATAATTATTCAATTTGCCAATGTGTCAATATGCCAATGGCTACAGGATAAAGACATTCTATCCATTTGCATATTGGCACATTATTAATGGTTGTGTGTATGTGCAGGAATAGCGTTAGAAGCAGAAGCTAACTTGATCTGGTATGCGCCTTCGGTCACGACTTCGTCACCGGCTTTCAAGCCGCTCAGGATCTGCACTTCGGAACCGTTATCGGCTCCTAACGTTACAGGTACTTTCTTATAGGCTTCCTCATGCTCGCGAACATAGACGGAATAGACACCCTGCTCCTCGATAAGTGCAGAGACGGGAACGCTTATCACATTTTGCAACGGTGCAGTAAGCAGATAGATTTCAACGAACGAACCAGGGATGATAGCCCCTTTATTGTCGAACTCGAACGTTACCGGCACATAAAACGAATTTACATCGGAGGCCTTTCCATACGAAAGCAGACGTCCGCGCAGGTCGGACAGTTTATAAGTCGCATTGTCATACGGCGTACGGAAATTAGCGGATTGCACGGAAGGCAGATAGTTATAATATTTCTCCGAAACCTCCGCACGCAACACCAAGCGGTTGTTCTGTGAGATAGTCGCCAATGGCTGGCCGACAGTCACATAATCACCCTCCTTCACTTGCAGATTCTTCAGATAACCATTTATCGGCGAAACGACAGAAACACCGTTAGCCGTCTGTTTTCCTGCAACAGCTTCCCAGGCGACTTTCGCATTCTCGTAATTCAAGCGGGCCTGTTCGAAATCTTTGGCAGAAACGATCTTATCCCCTATCAGGGCTTCCATGCGTTCATATTCCTTCTTTGCGTTCTCATACGCATATTTAGCTTTGACTGCCACATTCCCGTCAGACAGTCCGCTGGAAGCAAGACTCAGGATCGCCTGTCCCTTGCGTACAGCCGCCCCGTCGACAAACGACAGGTTACCGAATGTCACCACACCGGGAACCGTAGCGACAACAGCCGACTCTTCTCCCTGGGCAGCCATCACACGGCCGCTTGTCTTGATCACATCCGTGAAAGCACCCGGTTCCACTTTATGAGTTTTCAACCCAACTGCTTCCGCAAGCGCCTTTTTAAAGGATATTTCCCCGGCATGTCCTCCACCGGCTTCTTCATGTGCATGATCATGCCCCTCATGATCGTGATCATGTCCTTCTTCATGCTCGTGAGCTTCGTGTTCGTGCTCTCCGTAAGTCGCAGTATTCCCACTGCAACCCGCTAACAGGTAGGCGAAAATCACCCACACTAAATATATCTTCTTCATTCTGATAGATTTGTCTAATGTATATTCGATAATAAATAAAAAGGATAGAAGGTTGCATCAAAAGTGGGAATTAACACTCTTGACACGACTTCACTCAATCATCAATTATACATAGAACGGAGGCGCACGAAGCCCTGATGCAGATGTTATCCACGTATCATGCAGGGACTCAATGTAAAAGGACCGGTCTTTCTCAAACAACAGTTTATAGAATTCCGGAACGGGAGGGTTTATATAGTCAAAAAGTACAAGCAAAGGGAAAAGATACTGGCTCGCATCTCCATCCGTCGTATGCGAAAAGATAGAAGTATAGAGCGCAATGTTATGCCCGTTACAGCCGCAGTCATGCGACTCCGAACTGCCATGTCCGCCATGAGCTGCTTCGGTCGACAGCGATTTATAGCACGGCAACCCGTTACTATGGTGATGATGCGGTACAACGACCGACAGTAGCACCACAACACTAACAAGCAACATCACATATTGATATATTTTCCGTTTCGCTCTCATACTTAGTGACGCAAAAATAAGAAGTTTTTCATTACTGTGCAATTATATGTCTAAAGAATAAGACTAATCTGACTCTCAGAATTAACTTCCGATTCATTTTTATTTCATTTTTCGAAACAAAAGAACTCCTTTTTACGTTATAAGAGTAAATGCTACATATACATATTTAATAGGGAGAAATAAAATGACAACAGACTTACTCAACAACAACCTGATAGAGGCGTTAAAAATGAAAATACCCGATGGCGCAAATCTCGCAAACGAATTAATGGACGTTTTATATATCGGGAAAGAAGCCGTCTACCGCAGATTAAGAGGCGAAGTACCTTTTACATTAGCAGAAGCAGCCACCTTATCAAAGAAATTAGGCGTTTCACTGGACCATGTCATCAGTGCAAGTGTCACCAATAATGCCATGTTCAATCTGAACTTCTTGCATTATTCGGAACCATTAAAGACCTATTCATCCATTATCAGACATTATACAGAAGTATTGGAACATATAGCCGATGATCCTGAATCCGACCTTTGCACAGCATCCAATATGATACCGCAAGCATTTTATCTGAGATATGAATATCTTTCACGCTTCCGCCTGTTCAAATAGATGTATCAACACGAGAAAGTAAACTGCGTTAAGAACTTCTCGGAACTTCAACTGACGGAAGAACTGGCCGATGCACAAAAAACATTTGTCAATATCTCCCAACATATCCAGACAACTAATTATATATGGGATCAAATGATCTTTATACATCTGGTAAACGATATCAAATACTTCCAGGATATACATTTAGTCACGGAAGAAGAAGTCGCGAAACTGAAAGATGAACTTTTTCACTTGCTTGACGAGCTGGAAGAAATTGCAACTATCGGAAAGTATCCGGAAAGCAGAAAGAGCGTAAATATATATATTTCGAATATTGATTTCGAAGCGACCTACAGCTACGCCTGTACAAAGAATTTCGAATTCGGGATGATTCGTATCTTCTCGATCAACTCAATATCTTCTAAAGACAAGGAATTCTGCCAGAGCCAGCGGGAATGGATCAAATCTCTCAAACGTTTCTCAACCAACATATCGGTTAGCGGTGAGATACAACGCATCCAGTTCTTCAACGCACAACGGGAACATGTCAGAAAACTTTGAAAAAGCATGTATCAAAGAAAATCTTCCCTCACCGGACTGAACGTGTCGATCACTACGCCGGCTTTCAGGCATTTGCAGCCGTGCAAGACGCCAGGCTTCATATATACACCGTCTCCGGGATACACGATCTTCGTTTCGCCATCCGTTGTAAACTCAAAGACACCACTCGCGACATAAGTTGCCTGTGAATGCGGATGTGTATGCGGCGCACCGACTGCTCCTGCTTCAAACTTCACTTTGACCATCATCAGATCGTCGTTATGTGCCATAATTTGCCTAACGACGCCTTCGCCGACTGATTCCCATGGCATTTCTGCCTCTATCTGGAAATTATTGCTCTCGTATTTCATGATTTTGCGATTTATTTATCACAAAAATAAGTGTTTTTTATTACATTTGACGCATTATTAAATCTATCACACATGAAAAATAGAATTTCTACTGGGGTGCTTTTCGCCATGCTTCTGCTTATGGCTATGCTTCCCCGAACAGGAGGCGCGCAGGATATCGATCCCAATGCCTATTACGAGATCGTGAGCAGTAACAACCTGGTTCTCGATAATCAAGACAGCGAGGATAGCGGCACCAACATTTTCATCAACAACCGTGTGCCTAACCGCATATCGCAAGTCTGGACCATCAAAAAGATTTGGAACAATCTCTGCCAGATCAACACACCGGTATCAGACAAGAGCCTCGATTGTAACAATACGGATAAACCGGGTCCGATCATCCAGTGGGACAATGCAATGAATAAAAACCAGATATGGAAGATCACGCAGGTTGGCGATAATCTCTACACCTTCACTAACGTGAGCAGCGGACTGAACTTAGGCTATCCCGACGCAGGCCTGCCCGGTGAAGCTATACACCAGCTCGCTCCCGATTCGACCAAAGCGAACCAACAATGGACGCTCCGTAAGTCGAATATAAAGATCGATGTCGAAAAGATATTCGGTTCAAGCCATCACGACTGGGAAAACGAAACCATATTTGCCATTAATAAAGAACCGGGACATACGACATACGTTCCTTTCCCGTCTGTCGAAAGCCTGAAAAGCTCACCGGACTACCGCAAGGCATGGATACGTCCCAATTCGCCGCGTTACCAGTTGCTAAATGGTAACTGGAAGTTCAACTGGGTGAAACAGCCGTCCGAACGGCCTGTCGATTTCTACAAACCGAACTACGACGTATCGGGATGGAAAGATATTCCGGTTCCTTCCAACTGGGAAATGTATGGATACGGGACTCCGATTTATACCAACATCACCTATCCGCACCGCAATCTTCCTCCCTATATCCTGCCGAAACAGGGGTATACGATCGTCGACGAACCTAATCCGGTAGGCTCTTACCGCCGGGATTTCAATATTCCGGACGATTGGAAGGGAAGCGAAGTCTTTATCCATTTCGACGGTGTGTACAGCGCGATGTATCTTTGGGTGAACGGCAAAAAAGTCGGTTACAGCCAAGGAGCAAACAACGATGCTGAATTTAATATCACCAACTATGTCAAACCGGGTAAAAACGTGCTGGCTGTTGAAGTATATCGCTGGAGCGACGGCAGCTATCTGGAAGACCAGGATATGTTCCGCCTGAGCGGTATCCATCGCGACGTATATCTGTTCTCTACTCCGAAGTTGCGCCTGCGCGATTATTACCTGACCTCTTCTTTTGCAGGTGACGACTTGAGCAAAGCCACCTTCAACGTCCGTACCAATGTAACGAATTACGGTGCATCGGTAGACAAAGCCGTTGTAGACATCACCCTGCTCGATCAGGATGGCAAGCAGGTAGCTTTCATCTCCGACGTAGTCAAAGATATAAAGAAAGGACAGGAAGTAACCAGCACTGCCAGCGTAGATGTAAAGAATCCGAACCTGTGGTCAGCAGAAATTCCCTATCTCTACACCGCTATCCTGGAACTGAAAGACAAGAGCGGCAAGACTCTCGAAGCCATGTCTTCCCAATTCGGTTTCCGTAAGATCGAGATCAAGAACAAACGGGTTTATATCAATAACGAACAGGTATTCTTCAAGGGTGCCGACCGCCACGATATCCATCCGCAATACGGCAAAGCCATTCCGGTGGAATCGATGATCGAAGACATTTTACTCTTCAAACGTTATAACCTGAACACAATCCGTACCAGCCATTATCCGAATGATGCCAAGATGTATGCTTTGCATGATTACTATGGTATCTACGTCATGGACGAAGCCGACCTGGAATGTCATGGAAACCACTCCATCAGTAATAAGGAAAGCTGGATACCCGCATACGTAGACCGCATGGTACGCATGATCGAACGCGACAAGAACCATCCGTCTGTCATCTTCTGGTCTATGGGTAACGAGGCCGGCGACGGAAAGAACTTCGACACCGTATATGAAGAAGCCCGCAAACTCGATCCGCGTCCGATCCACTACGAAGGAAAGAACCGGATAGCCGATATGGACTCCCGCATGTATCCTTCCATCGAAGGCATGAAGGAACAAGACGAAGAAAACACTGACAAACCGTTCTTCCTTTGCGAATATGCACATGCAATGGGTAATGCCATCGGTAACCTGGATGAATACTGGGATTATATCGAAAACCATTCCTGCCGTATGATCGGCGGTTGTATCTGGGACTGGGTTGACCAGGGTATCAATAAATACGGCGAACTGCCCAACCGTTATTATTTCGGCGGCGGTTTCGGTGACAAGCCGAACGATTTCGATTTCTGCTGTAACGGTATCGTGACTCCGGACCGGCAGGTTACACCGAAGTTGATCGAAGTAAAGAAAGTATATCAGTATATCAAGTTCAAACCGATAGACCTGAAAGCCGGTAAAGTGGAACTGGACAACCGTTACGACTTCCTGAATCTGAATCAGTTTAACCTGCAATGGCAACTGCTGAAAGACGGCAAGGTCATTGAATCCGGTGTATTACCGTTAGGAGATGTAGCTCCGAACAAAAACGTAGAAGTAACGATTCCTTACAAAACGACTCCGGACGCCAACAGTGAATATTTCCTTAACCTGTCGGCACAATTGAAAAAAGACTGCAACTGGGCAAGCGCCGGACATGAAGTTGCATCCGAACAATATGCACTGACAAACAAGGTGGCTGTTGCACCGGTCAATACCTCCTTCGACGCTACGCTGAAGGTTGAACAGGAAGAAGACAACCAGATCGGTTTCCGTGCACCGGGATTCTTCGTTGCATTCAACCCGGAAACAGGAAAGATGATCTCTCTGCGTTATGCCGGTACGGATATGATCTATAATAAAGAAGGTTTCGACTTCAACTGGTTCCGTGCAATGGACAACGACAAACGGGATTACCTGCCGACAGCCGTCAAGAAACAGGCATTCGACTGGAAACTGTCTGACGATAAAAAATCGGTAACCGTCACAACAAGCATGAAAGCAGTTGTCGGCGACGGAGCAAAAGCCGCTACACAACCATTCGATGTAACTTACACAATCTATGCCGACGGGACTGTCGATGTAGATGCATCCTTCAAGACCGGCAACGATTTCAACCTGCCGCGCCTCGGTCTGCAGATCGCTTTGAATCCGAGACTGGAACAGGTAGAATGGTATGGCCGTGGTCCGATCGAGAACTACTGGGATCGCAAGAATACTGCATACGTAGGTCTGTATAAGAACACGGTAACCGGCATGGAAGAAGCATACGTACGTGCCCAGTCGATGGGTAACCGCGATGATGTGCGCTGGTTGACACTGACAGCTGCCGATGGTCAGGGCGTTAAGATCACATCCAAAGATCACCTGAACTTCAGTGCGCTCCACTTCACCGATCCGGATCTGTGGGGGCTGATTTACGGACATGACCGGGATAATATCCGTCGTGCGGAAGTGATCCTGAGCCTCGACTGTATCCAGCGCGGTATCGGTAACGGCAGTTGCGGCCCGGGTCCGCGCCCGCATTACGAGATCGAAAAGAATAAAGACTATACTTACTCGTTCCGGATAGAGAACGCGAAGTAACCTGCTGAAAGGGGGTGTGTCAAAAGTAAGTTCTAACGCTTTAGCGTGTCATTGCGGGCTTGACCCGCAAC